>SFIE01000022.1 GCA_004555405.1 Subdoligranulum sp. | reverse complement strand
TATTTTGGCGGTTATTATTAGTACATACTGGTGTTTTGTCGGCTTTTGGCGTCAAGGCGGCCGGGCGGCCCGATTTTTTAGGGGGCTGCAGGGAAAAAAGAAATTAAAAAGAGGATCGCGCAATATGATTTTAGAGTGGTTTATTTTTGCATTCAATGCCATTGCGCCCATCATCGGGCTGATCGGGCTTGGCTATATTCTTCGCCAAAAAAACTTTTTCAGTGCCTCATTTCCCAAAGAGGCCAACAAGTTCGCTTTTCACTACTGCATTGGCACCATGCAGTTTTTGAATATCTACAATCTGGATAGCATTCACGATATCCCGGTTACGGTCACGATCTTTGTGGTGATCGCACTTTCGCTGCTGAGTGTGCTGGGCCTTATTATGGGCCATATCTGCACCGATAAGCACGAGCGCATCGGCGTGATCGCGCAAACCTGGATGCGCTCCAACAGCGCAGTCATCGGCATTCCCTTGGCCACGGCCATCGGCGGCAGCGCAGCGGCAGCCGTGCTCACACCGCTGCAGGCCCCGGCGGTGATCATGTACAATTCCATGAGCGTGATCTTTTTGAGCATTTACAACCGCAACGCCGAAAGCAAAATCGATGGCGGGCGCATTGTGCGCAGCGTGTTTAAAAACCCGTTGGTCAAGGGCTTGCTGCTGGGTATTCTGGCGCTGGCCATCCGTGAAGTGCTGCCGGTCAACGAGCTGGGGCATCCGGTGATTTCTCTGCGCTACAACCTGCCGTTTTTGTATGATATCCTTGGCAGCCTTTCCAAGGTGGCCACTCCCTTGGCACTGGTGGCTTTGGGCGGCCAGTTCAGCTTTGGCGCTGTCAAAAGCCTGCGCCGCGAGATCATCACCACCACGCTGGGCCGTCTTGTGGCAGCCCCGGCCATCGGCTTTACGCTGGCATACACGGCCAGCCGCATGGGATTCTTTGCATGGGAGCCCGCTCTGGTGGCGGCGTTCATTGCTGTGTTTGCCTCGCCCGTGTCGGTTTCCAGCGCCCCCATGGCCAGCGAAATGAACGCCGACGATGTGCTTGCCGGCCAGCTGGTGGTGTGGACGAGCCTGATGGGCACGGTGAGCCTGTTTGTTTTGATCGTTCTGTTCCAGGCACTTTCCTGGCTGTAACAGAAAAATTTGTCAAAATTCACAGTTTGTTCGTTGACTATGCAAACACCGGCTCGTATTATATTTTGTATGATTGATTAAATCGGCCTTTGAAAAAGAAAAGCCGCTACAGGGAGGAACGCTGCAATGGCGCAGAACGATCAGAAAACCCTTACCATCACGGTGCCCTGCTACAATGCGCAGGATTACATGGAAAAATGCCTGACTACGCTGCTCACGGGGGCACCCCGGGTGGAGATCATTATCATTGACGATGGCTCTCACGATAAAACCGGGCAGATCGCCGATGAATGGGCAAGCCGCTACCCCGAAACCATCCGCGTACACCATCAGGAAAACGGCGGCCACGGTGAGGGCATCAATCAGGGCCTGAAGCTGGCCACCGGCCGCTATTTTAAAGTGGTGGATTCGGATGACTGGCTGGATGAAACCGCGCTGCAGAAGGTTTTGGATAAGCTGGATGCGCTGGAAACCACCGGCGGGGTGGACCTGATGGTGTGCAACTATGTGTACACCCATGCTGACCCCAAAGACAACACCACGATCCGCTATGCCAATGTGTTCCCGGCGGGGGAAACGCCGGTTTCCTGGAATGGCATTCGCGGCCTGAACATGACCCAGTACCTCACCATGCACGCCTGTATTTTCTCGGTGCGTGCGCTGCGTGAATGCGGGGTGGTGCTGCCGAAGCACACTTTTTACGAGGATGATCTGTTCGCCTATGCACCGCTGCCCTATGTGAAAAAGCTGTGCTATCTGGATGTGGATCTTTACCGCTATCTCATTGGCCGCGAGGGGCAGACCGTAAGCGAAGCCACCATGTGCAAAAACTATCATCATCAGCTGGTGTGCAACCGATTGATCTTTGACTGTGCCAACGTGGATGAGCTGCTGAAAACCCAGCCCAAGCTGGGAAAGCTGATGTATCATGAGCTGGTGACCATGTGCTGCTCCAGCGCTGTGTTTGCCCGCATGAACGGCAGCCCCGAAGCAGAAAAGCAGCTGTATGAACTGCTGGATCATATGCAGGCGGCAGGGCCTGTGGGGCGCAGGCTGCGCAGCCGAAGTCTGGCAAGCTTGTTGTGTGTGCCGGGGCGTTTTGGCCGGGCACTGTGCGTAAACGGCTATCGCTTGGCACGCCGTGTGGTGAGCTTTAACTGATTTTGCTATTTTCAGACAGGCTGCATCTGCTATAATAACACCGGGCGGAACAAAAACGCATCGAATGGCCGTCACAATGCCGGGGAACGGGAAATTTCCCGGGGAAAATGCCCAAGGAGGAAACGCTCCATGAATAAGCAGCAAACCAATGGTATCCAAGGCAAGCCCAAGAGCGAGCTGTGGATCCCGATCGCGTATGCGATTTTTTATTTTCCCACCTTTGAATGGCTGAATGCACACAATTTTCCGCGATATTACATTGGCTGCAGGCTGGACGATCTGATCCCGTTCTGTGAGTGGTTCGTGATCCCGTATGTGGCGTGGTTTTTTATCATTCCGGCCATGCTTTTGCTCATGCATTCCATCAGCAGGCCGGAATATCGTGAACTATGCTTTATGCTGTTCGGCGGCATGACGATCTGCCTTTTGATCTATTTTTTGCTGCCAAACGGTTTAACGCTGCGCCGCCCCGTGTCACTGAATAACTGGGCAGCCCGCCTTGTGGTCGCGATCCGCCACACCGACCAACCTACCAATGTTTGCCCCTCGATCCATGTGGCCAGCAGCATGGCCATTTTTGATGTGGCGCGCAGCAGCCGGGCCATGAAACAGCGGTTCCCTAAAATTCGGCTGCTGTTTTTGTTCTTGTGCCCAATGATCTGCGTCAGCACCCTGTTTTTAAAGCAGCACTCGGTGATCGATGTCTGCTGCGGCATTCTGCTTACCGCGGTATTGCGCGGCGGCATCACGCGCTGGCACAGCGCGCGCAGGGCACAGATCCCATCGCCGCAGGACGATCCGGAAATATAAACCGCTTTTGCCGGGGTGTTTTGGCCGCAACCATCATTCGCCATGCTTTACACTTTGCTCGAAAAAGAGTATAATCTGCATGGTGTCTGAAGCATTGAAACGCAGGCAGTCGCCTGCGTTTTGCTTTGGATGCTTCTTGATAGGATACGGGAAAAAGCGTAACACAGGAAAGAGGAAAAAAGTATGACTTTTCAGGAAGTAATGGAAATTGCCCGCCGCGACAGCGGCAAGTGCAAGGCGTGCCCCGTGTGCAATGGCCGTGTCTGCGGCAGCACCATGCCCGGCCCCGGTGCAAAGGGAACCGGCGACGGCGCAAAACGCAACTATGAGGCATGGCAGAATATCCGTGTGAACATGGATACGCTGCACGAAAATTTCACCCCGGATACCGGGCTGGAGATTTTTGGCCGCCGGTTTGCCTATCCGTTTTTTGCAGGCCCCGTGGGTGCGGTGGCCATGCACTACAGCGATAAGTACAACGATGTGACCTACAACGATGTTCTGGTGCGTGCCTGCAAGGAAGCAGGCATTGCCGCCTTTACGGGTGATGGCTTTGATCCCACAGTTATGGAGGCTGCCGTAAAAGCTATCACGGCGGCGCAGGGCGTGGGTGTGCCCACCATCAAGCCTTGGGATGTGGCCACAGTTGAACAAAAAATGGCTATGTGCCGTGAAAGCGGCTGCTTTGCCATGGCAATGGATGTGGACGCCGCAGGCTTGCCGTTTTTGAAAAACCGTATGCCGCCTGCGGGCAGCAAAACCACCGAGGAACTGGCACAGATCATAAAAGCCGCCGAGGTGCCCTTTATCGTAAAGGGGATCATGACGGTGCGCGGTGCGCTGAAAGCCCAGCAGGCAGGCGCAGCAGCTGTGCTGGTTTCCAACCACGGCGGCCGTGTACAGGATCAGTGCCCCGCCACTGCCGAGGTGCTTCCCGAGATCGCCGCAGCGCTGCAGGGCACCGGCGTGAAAATTCTGGTGGATGGCGGCATCCGCAGCGGCGTAGATGTGTTTAAGGCACTGGCCATGGGTGCCGATGCGGTGGTGATCGCTCGTCCGTTTGTAAATGCCGTGTACGGCGGCGCAGAAGAAGGCGTAAAGCTGTATGCAGAAAAGCTCGGCGCTGAACTGGCCGACACCATGAGCATGTGCGGTGCAGCTACACTGGCCGATATTACGCCGGATATGGTTCGCCTGTAAACGCATTGGCCACACCCACCGACATATAAGACCACCGCATGAGCCCAAGCGCACTGTAAGTCGGCGGGGGGCGGGGAGTGTTAGGAGCGGCTTTTCGAGTGAAAAGGCTTTATGCAAATGCCGCGCCTCGGCGCTCGGGTGTGCCGGAATACTGCAGCCGCAGCAGCGACGCATAAAATCATGCGGCGAGCCGTAAAAAATCTCAAAAGGAAATGTTCACTCATGCAAAGCAAAACGATTCATGTACTCAAAAACAGCAGGGTAGCCGGGCTGCCGCTGGCCGTTTATCTGATCCTGCTGGCAGTCACCATAGCGGCGGCCGCTATGGGGGCGCTGCCCGATAATATGCTGGGCGCCATGCTGCTGCTGATGGTGCTGGGCGAGGGGCTGAACAAGATCGGCGGCACACTGCCGGTTGTGCGCACCTACTTGGGCGGCTCGGTGGTGTGCATTTTCGGCGGTGCCATTCTGGCCTATATGGATCTGATCCCCGCCGCTCCCATGCAGCTGATGGATCGTTTTGTGAATCAGCAGGGATTTTTGATTTTTTATATCAGCGCTCTGATCACAGGCAGCCTGTTTGGCATTGACCGTGACCTGCTGCTCAAAGGCTCTGTAAGGCTTATGCCGGTGGGCATTTTGGCAGTCGTGTGCGGCGCAGTTGTGTGCGGGCTGCTGGGCGCAGCAGGCGGACAGGGCTTTTGGCAAAATATTCTGTATGTTGCGGCCCCCATGACCAGCGGCGGCATGACTGCCGGAACGGTGCCGCTTTCCAATGTGTTTGGCGAGGTGCTGGGAATTGACCCCGGTGAGGTGCTTACCCGCATGGCCCCGGCCACTGTGCTGGGCAACTGCTTTGCAGTGATCTTTGCGGGCCTTCTCAACAATTTGGGCGAGCGCCGCCCGGAGCTGACCGGCCGCGGACAGTTGGTAAACGATGGCAAGCCCGTCGTAAAGCGCGATGCAGGCACTCCTACGCTGGAAAGTATGCTGCAAGGCCTTTGCCTTGCCATGGGCTTTTACACACTGGGCAGCATTTGCCGCAGCCTTGTGCCGGTGGTGCCCATCTATGCATGGATGATCATTCTGGTGATCCTGACAAAAAGCCTGCGCCTTCTGCCGGAATTTTTGGAAAATGCGGCCTGCCATTGGGGAAATTTTGTGATCAAAGCGTGGACGGCAGCAGCGCTGTTTGGCATTGGCATTACCCTGATCGATCTGCAAACCATTCTGCACAACATGACAGCCTATTATTTCCTGACAGTGCTTGCCGTGGAAATAGTGATCACGCTGGTTTCTGCCATTGCGGGAAAGGCCGTGGGCTTTTATCCGCTGGAAAGCGCTGTGTGCGGTATGTGCAGCACCAATATGGGCGGCAGCGGCAATGTGGCGGTTCTCAGCGGCGCACACCGCATGGAGCTGCTGCCCTTTGCGCAGATCATCACCCGCGGCTGCGGCGCACTGATGCTTACTGCGGCGGGTATGCTGGTGCGCATTGTCGGCTGAGCGTAAATTTCTAAAAAGACCCTTTTATTTTTTCAAAGGTTGCGCTATACTTATAAAGATATCCCCTTCAATCATGCGGAAAATAGGAGAAAACCGCATGAAAAGCAGATATACGGATAATAGGAATCCGCGGCCCCGGGCGGCGGTGAACATGGAGGAATAGAACACCTATGCTTGAACTGAAAAATATCAGCTACGAAGTGGAAGGCGGCAAAGAGATCCTGCGCAATGTCAGCCTTACCATTGACGATCGCTTTGTAGCTATTACTGGCCCCAACGGCGGCGGTAAATCCACGCTGGCCAAAATCATTGCCGGCATCTATCAGCCCACCGGCGGCCAGATTTTGCTGGACGGTGAGGATATCACCCATATGTCCATCAGTGACCGCGCCAACCGCGGCATCAGCTATGCATTCCAGCAGCCCGTTCGTTTTAAGGGCCTGCGCGTGCGTGACCTGCTCACGCTGGCTGCCGGTAAGGGCACCAGCATAGCCGAAGCCTGCGAATACCTTTCCGAAGTGGGCCTGTGCGCCCGCGATTATATCGACCGTGAGCTGAACGACAGCCTTTCCGGCGGTGAGCTCAAGCGCATTGAAATTGCCATGGTGCTGGCACGCGGCACCAAGCTGAGCATTTTTGACGAACCCGAGGCAGGCATTGATCTGTGGAGCTTCCAGAACCTGATTCGTGTATTTGAAAAAATGTACGAGCAGACCCGCGGCAGCATTTTGATCATCAGCCACCAGGAGCGCATTCTGAACATTGCCGATAAGATCATTTATGTGAAGGGCGGCCAGGTGGAGCGCTACGGCGACAAGGCCGAAATTCTGCCCAGCCTTTTGAACAGCGCCGACAACGCTGCCTGCAAGGTGCTTACCGACAAAATGGAGGGAAAATAACCATGATGGATGCAATCCAAAAAAGCCTGCTGCATGAGGTGGCGGAGCTGGATGCCCTGCCGGTGGGCGCTTACAACATTCGTGCCAACGGAAAAAGCGCTGCCCGCAACACCACCGCCAATATTGATATTGAAACCAAGCTGGATAAGCCCGGCATTGATATTTTTATTCACCCGGGCACGAAAAAAGAAAGCGTACACATTCCTGTGGTGCTCAGCGAAAGCGGCCTGAAGGATATGGTGTACAACGATTTTTATATTGGCGCCGGCAGTGATGTGGTGATCATTGCAGGCTGCGGTATTCATAACTGCGGCACTGGTGACAGCCAGCACGATGGCATTCACACCTTCCATGTGGGGCAGAATGCCAAGGTGCGCTATGTGGAAAAGCACTATGGCGAGGGCGATGGCCGCGGCAAGCGCGTGATGAACCCCACCACGATCGTGTATCTGGAAGAGGGCGCACAGCTTGAAATGGAAATGACCCAGATCTCCGGCATCGACGATACGCTGCGCAAAACCAGCGCCAAGCTGAAGGCGGGCTCCAGCCTTGTGATCCGCGAAAAAGTAATGACCACCGGCGAGCAGAAAGCCGTTTCGGACATCACGGCGGATCTGGACGGCGAGGGCTGCAGCTGCAATGTTGTGAGCCGTACCGTTGCCAAAGATAAAAGCACCCAGCATTTTATCAGCGTGCTGAACGGCAACGCTGCCTGCGCGGGCCACACCGAGTGCGATTCTATTATTATGGACGATGCGCGTGTGCTGGCCAGCCCCCAGCTTTCGGCCAGCTGTGTAGATGCCAGCCTGATCCACGAGGCGGCTATCGGCAAAATTGCGGGCGAGCAGCTGATCAAGCTGATGACCTTGGGCTTGAATGAAAAAGAGGCCGAGGAACAGATCGTAAACGGCTTCTTGAAATAAGGGATCTCTGCGCGAAAGCTGACTGCGATTTTGCGCGGATGTTTTTTGAAAAAACGAACACACTGTTTTGCTGGATCCAGCCGACAGTGTGTTCGTTTTGCTTTTAAAGATATTGAGAATGCTGGGGGATGGCCATTTTTACAGTCCAAGGCTGCAGCCAATAGCGCAGGAAGCAGGCGATATCCCGGCGTGCAAAGCGCCCGAAAAATTTTTGCATATATACAAAAAAACACACCGCAGAGTATTTTCTGCGGTGTGTTTAGGTTGGTGGAGCAAAGAGCCCGGTAGGCGAACTTTTCTCCGCTTTCGCTATCTTTGAGATCCTGCAGCGTTACCGTGCTTTTATCACCGCTGAAATTGTAAGTCAGCTTCAGGTGATCGTCAAACACGAATACGGCATTTACAAAAGTCTGAATCAGTTTCTTTTGCACCTCGCGGTTTGAGGCATCGCCGTTGCGCAGGTTCTTCAGGTAATATTCGATGTGCGATTTCTGCAGGCGGTAACCGTTGGCAATCTGCTGATCGGCAATCGAGGCCTTCAGATCCGCTTTTTGCTGGGTCAGCTCATCCATGCGGGCTTTGGTTTCTTCGGTCAGGATACCGACCTCAATGGCGCGGATCAGGTTGGAGATGGCGGTGTCCGTTTGCCCCAGCAGCTTCTGCAGGCGTTTCAGTTCTTCCTGGCGGTTATCCTGCTGCAGATAATATTCCCAAGTGTGTTCAATGATCTGGTTCAGCAGGTCATCGTCATGCAGCAGGGCAAGTGTGGCCCGGATAACGGTTTCCTCAATGTCTGCCTGGCGCACGGCCTTTTTTGTGCAAGCGTGGAAGCGCTTTTTGTTGGAGCAGTTGTAATAGGTGTGCCGGGCACCGGTTCCGCTGGTGCCGCATTCGCCAAACATGGGTGCGCCGCATTTGCCGCAGAAAATTTTATCCGAAAGCAGATATTCTGTGTACGACCATGTTCGGACAGGGGCGCGCTGGTTGATTTTAAGCATGGCCTGCACTTTGTAAAACAAATCGTCTGAAATGATTCTTGGTATGCCATCAGCTACTTCGCGGCCCTCAAACTCATAGATGCCGATATACTTTTTGTTTTTAAGAATGGTTCCAAGACTATTATTGGTGAAAGGCTTGCCATACCGGGTGCGCAGTCCTAAACGGTTTAACTCTTTGACAATCTGCGTTACGGTTTTGCCATCGGCGTACATCGTGTAGATCATGCGCACAGTGGGGGCTGTGGCTTCGTCTATGGCATACTTCTTGTCAGCCCCTACCGTGTATCCCAGTGGATGCGCACCGCCCAGTGACTGGCATTTTTCTGCGCTCTCGGCACGGCCGCGGCGAATGTTCTGCGACAGCTGCAGGCTGTAGTATTCCGCAAAGCCTTCCAGCACGCTTTCGAGGATCACGCCCTCGGGGGTCTGCGGGATGGTTTCAGCCACATACTCTACACGCACTCCGTTTTTTCGGCAGCGCATTTTGTTGATGGCAATTTCTTCACGGTTTCGGCCGAAGCGATCCACCTTCCACACGATCACCACGGAAAACTGCTTCTTCGCGGTATCGCGCAGCATCCTCTGGAACTCGCCGCGGTTATCTGTGCGGCCTGTTTTTGCGCGGTCTATGTATTCGTGCACGATGGTGTATCCATGTGCGGCAGCGTACTTCTTCGCCTCCGACAGCTGCCCCTCAATGGACTGCTCACCTTGGCTGTGGCTGGAGTAGCGCGCATACACAACGGCGAGATCACCGCTTTTTATTTTGTTCTCCATAGTATACCTCGTTCGCCACTTTCTACAGTTTCCTACTTAGTGACTTAAAGGCCTAAAAGCTCTTTTTTCTTGGAATCAAAGTCTTCTTGTGTGATAATTCCAGAATCAAGTAAATCTTTGTATTCTTTCAACAGAGCAACAGAATCCTTTTCGATGGTGACACATTGAGCGATATTGTCATGGCGCTGGATAGGGAAGTTTTGCAATTCAGTATCAAGTTTTGTATCGCATTTAATGCCAATAACAAAAGTGTTGCCGGTCTCATTTTGCTGCAAAGTCAGCCGGGCATTGCCTTTTACTTCGACCTGTTCTTCATTTACGATGGTAGGGGTATCCGCCTGATCATGTAAACTGTATCGATATCTGGAACCTGCGAGGCGCATCCGTGCCCATGGATAAGCTGGCCCCAAAACTGATCAGGCGCGCAGCCAAGAAGAACTATATTGCCGTGATCCTCGACCCCATCTACAAAGTTATCACTGGAGATGAAAACAGCGCCGATCAGATGGCCAAGTTTTGCAATCAGTTTGACCTGGTTTGCCGGGAACTGAAATGCGCGGTGATCTACTGCCACCATCACAGCAAGGGTGCGCAGGGCGGCAAGCGCAGCATGGATCGTGCCTCAGGCTCTGGCGTGTTTGCGCGTGATCCAGACGCTATGCTGGATATGACCGAGCTCACCCCCACGGATGCCATCCAAAAGCAGCTGCACGACAGGGCGGCTTGCGCAGCCTGCCGCGAGCTGCTGGATACGCGCGGCCATGCCGATGCCTACAGCCAGGACGATGTTCTCAGCAGGGCGCGTATGCTGGAAATTTCCCGTGAATATCTGGGTGCTGCCGATATCCGCGCGCTGGATGCGGATATTGCAGCACGCCAAAAGCGTGCTGATAGCATGACGGCATGGCGAATTGAAGGTACTCTGCGAGAATTCGCGCGCTTCGACCCGGTAAATCTGTGGTTTGATTACCCTGTACACAAACTGGACACCGGACTGTTAGAAGATCTGCAGCCGGACAGCGACCCGAAAACCACCGGCAGAGCAGGAGCACAAAAACGCTGGGCACAGAAACCTGCGGACAAACAACAGCAATCCAAAAAAGAACTAAGCACGGCCTTTGAGGCTTGCACCATGGATGGCGAAGTGACCATTTACGCCATGGCCGAATACATGGACCTGAGACCCCGCACTGTAAAAAGTCGACTGAAGGCGGACGGCGGGTACTGGATCGACGGTGAAAAAGTGGGCCGCAAAGAGCCCGGGTACAAAGGTTGAATTATACCAGATGTATTTCGATTGATTTACGAATAGTAATATTTTTGCAGTTATAGGCCTATAAACGACAGCACGACATGACTGCAAAATTGCAGTTATAGGCCTATAAACTGCAAAATTGCAGTCACTATATATACTACGTATATATATCCCGTGCGTTGTGTGTGGTATCCCTGAACTGTGGGGGCTTAAACCGCCCCACAGTTTCAGGGTACCCTCCACACACTATGGGCGTGATATGAAAGGAGAACCTTGTGAAATTTTTCTTGCCGATGAAACCGCCAACGGTGACACACCACGATAAGCAGCTGCACGCGTTTATGCGCGGCGGTAAGCCTTGCGCTGTGTTGCATGATACCCCTGAGCTGAAAGCAGCGCACGCGAAGCTGCACGCCGCACTGGCCCCGTATGCACCGCCTGCTCCCATGAGCGGTGCAGTGCGGCTGCTTGTGAAATGGTTGTTCCCAGCAGAAGGGCGCGCCAATGGCAGCTGGAAAACCAGTAAGCCGGATACCGATAACCTGAATAAGGCTCTGAAGGACGAAATGACACGGCTGCATTTCTGGCGCGATGATGCACAGGTGTGCAGCGAGATCATCGAAAAATTCTGGGCAGATATTCCGGGAGTGTATATTGAGGTGATGGAGTTATGACCTACGGCGAAAAGTGTTGCTGGCTGGGGCGCTATCTTGCAGCACTGGAACGTGAAAAGCTGCTGCGGGATGAACTGCTTGCGCTGCGTGAGCGCGCGGCTGGCTGCGGAAAAGCGTTTGACGGCGTGCCGGGAGCTGCCTCAGATGGCCAGAGCCTGCCCCGGGCTGTGGAAAGCATCCTGAAAGCCCAGCAGGAACTGGAGTGCCAGATCAATATTTGCGGGGCGATCCGGCGCGAGGTGATGGCTGCTATTGGCACGGTGCAGAATGCAAAGGATCAGGATATCCTGCGCCGCCGCTACTTGCTGGGCCACACTTATGAACAGATCGCCGAGGATGTGTCTTTTGATGAGCGCCATGTGCGCCGCCGCCATAAGGCCGCTGTGCAGGCGCTGAGATTGGAGGGCATGCCGTGAATTATCGTGCGGGAAAGGATAGCTTGAATCGCTGCATCTATCGGCAGAACAACACAACTGCACGCCAGCGCAGAGAGATCAGCCGGGAAAACCACGGCCCGAAGGATCCGCAAAAAGAAGCGCGCAGCATCCTGATGGCACATTTCCCCAAAAAAGTCAAGCCCTAAAGCAAAAGATGTCCGGGTATGTCCGGTTCCGAGGTGCTATAATGATAGTGTCGGAAACCGCAGGGGAATCCCGACATGGTTAGACATTCATCGTAAAACCTCCTTTCAACCATACCATACGGAACCAGCAGGCGGGGCAGCCTGTCGTGGGTATATGGTTCCAGCTCTCCGGCTGCAATGCCGGACCTATGTCGTTTTAGCTCAGCGGCAGAGCAGAGGGCTGTAAAGCCTTTGATTCGCCGGTTCGAGTCCGGCAAACGACACCAATCCCGTGCCCGGCTGCGGGAAAGTTTGCTGGGGCGTACCCACGCAATGGGCCATGAGTATGCGCACGCTATCAAACCCGGCGGGCGCATATTTCTTTATTACACCGGCTGCAATGCCGGTATTTTTATATCTGCCGTTATAGCTCAGTTGATAGAGCAGCTGCCTCATAAGCAGCGTGTCGCCGGTTTGAGCCCGGCTAACGGATCCAACACCTACCCGGCAGGCCGGAGAAGCTCACCTACATGATTTTTTTTCTTCTGTCCAGAGCGCTGCCGGGTGGGTATTTTTATATCATTTTTTTCGGGAGGCCTTATCGTATGCTAAAAGCTTGTCCATATTGTGGGCGAATCCACGACAAGAAGATCGATTGCGGCAAGCGCCCAACCTTTGGACGATATCAGCAACAGGATGCCTTCCGCAGCACGCAGGCGTGGCAGCACAAGCGCGCATGGATCCGCGAACGAGATATGCACCTGTGTCGCTGGTGCTTGACCTTAGGCAGGCTCAGTTATGCAAATCTATCAGTACACCACATTGAGCCATTGCATGAGGCGTGGGGAGAGAGGCTGGAGGACAGCAACCTGATCACACTGTGCAGCCCATGCCATGAGCAGGCCGAAGCAGGAAAAATTTCCAGAGCAGCGCTGCATGAATTGACACATACACCGCCGCAGCTATCCCCCCGGGCCCGGCGGGATAAATTTTGAGAGTGCCCCAACACCGACTGGGCACCCAGAAAGATAAAATATTCCCGAAATGAAAATTTATATGATTGGAGGCAGCCTGAGGATGGCTGCCTTTTTTGTGAGGTGATCCAATGGCAAGACCCAGCAAGGCGGCAGCCGCACGCAGCGGCCACGCGACAAAGGAAGAAATTGAGCAGCGTGAAGCAGCGGAAAAATCACTGCTGACCGGGCTGCCGCTGTTAGAGCAGCCGCAAGTGGCGGCAGATAAGACCGCGCACGCAGAATTTGTGCGGGTCGTTTCTATTTTGGAGAAAATCGGCAAAAACGATGCGCTGTACGAAAATGTGATCAATCGCTATTGCGTTTTGCGCGCTGAATGCGAAAAGTTTGAAAAGATGCGCGAGCGTTGGGAAAAGAATCTCGCCAAGCTGGAGAAAGACCGCACGATGGATCCGGAAACAAGTTACAGGCTGCAGGCCCAGATGCAAAAATCTATTCTGGATACAGACAATCGGGTGAATGCCAAGCGCAAGGCAATGTTCGACATCGAAAAAGAGTGCGCGATGACCGTATCCAGCGCGCTGCGCAGCATTCCCAAGAGCGCGGCAGCGCCCAAAAACACGTTGGAAGGGCTGATTGGCGGTGGCTGATTCTATCAAGCGCGGGCCTGCGGTCAAATATGCCAGGTGGTGCCTGCAGCCGGGTAACGATAAGGTGCCCGAATATGTAAAAAAGCAGGCGGCTTCATGGATGATGATCGTATCGGGCAAGGTGCGGGGCGTTAAGGTAGACAACGATGCCTACCAGAAGATTTGTCAACTTCTGCGGCTGATGATCCACCCGGATCTCGGCTGCAATATGTATGAGGGGCTTGAGGATTACGCATGGCTGTTTGTCGCCGCGGTGCTATGCACGAAGGATAGAGCGGGCCGACGATATTACGAAACCGCCGTGCTTGAGATCGCCCGAAAAAACTTTAAGACCTTCAATTCAGCCGTAATTTTCATTTTGCTGCTGCTGACAGAGCCAAAGTTCAGCCGGTTTTTCTCGGTGGCGCCGGATCTGAAGCTTTCCAGTGAGCTGAAGGTCGCCATGAAGAAAATCATCAAAAGCAGCCCGGCCCTGGCCGATGAGGCTGTGTTTAAGGTACTGCGCGCTGAGATCCGCTGTAAGCTGACCGAGAGCGAGTACACACCCTTGGCTTATAGCCGCGACAAGATGGACGGTAAGCTGCCCCATGCATTTCTGGCAGATGAGGCCGGTGCAATGGATGCCTACCCCATCGAAGCTATGAGATCGGGCCAGATCACGCTGCCGTCGAAACTGGGTATTGTGATCTCAACCCAGTATCCGAATGATAACAATGCCATGCTGGATGAAATTGATATATCCAAGAAAGCGTTGGATGGGCTGCTGGACAATGCGCGCCGGTTTAGCCTCTTGTATGAGCCGGATACCTGCTATCTGACAGATGATCAGTGGATGCACGATGACCGCATTATTTATCAGTCCAACCCGGTGGCCGTAAAAAACCAGATGGTGTTTGATGCGATCAAGGCCATGCGTACCATGGCGGTGCTGTACGAAAATAAGCGCGAAAACTATTTGTGCAAGCACAACAACATCAAGTACAAAGGGCTTGGCGTGGAGGGTTATGTCGAAATCAGCAAGGTGCAGGCCTGTGCCTGTGCCGAGGATCTTGCATTCTGGCGCGGCCGGCCGGTGTATCTGGGGCTGGATCTTTCGCAGTCGGACGATAACACGGCGCTGGCGATGGCTACCGTGGCGGACGGAGTGATGTACGCTAAGGTGTTCGGCTTTATCCCGGCCGAGCGAGTAGAGTATAAAACCCTCAAAGAGCAGGTGGATTATAACCGGCTTATCGCACAGGGCGTGTGCTTTGGCTGCGGCAGCGAGGTGATCGACTATGGGTACATTGAGAATTTTATTCTTTCGCTGCCGGAGAAATATGGGGTGGAAATCGTGCAATGCGGGTACGACCGCTGGAATGCACTATCCACAGTGCAGAAGCTGGAGGCAGCTGGCATTGAGTGCGTAGAGATCCGACAGCACTCCAGTGTGCTGCATTCGCCCACAAAACTGCTGCGGGAAAAAATACTGAACAAACAGTTTCGGTATGATGAAAACCGGATGCTGGAAATCAACTTCCAGAACGCCCGCTGCACGGAGGATACCAACCGGAACAAGTATGTGAACAAAAAGAAATCCGAGGGTAAGGTTGACGAAGTGGTGGCGCTGATCAATGCCACTTATCTGGTAGAGCAGGACATGCTGTTCGGGCATGACAGCTTTGTGGCGCAATATTAAGGGGGAATGCCATATATGAGATGGTTTTGGCAAAAGGAAAATCGGGCGGCCGAAGTGATCCCGGAAGATCCGCTGCTGATATCGTTTTTGGGCGGCAGCGGCGTGACCCGGGAAATGGCGCTGCAGGTGCCCACGGTGGCAGGCGGCATTGATCTGATCGCCAACATGGTGGCCAGCACGCCTATCAAACTGTATCAGGAGCAGCCAGGCGTAAAGGCGCGCGAAGTAACCAGTGATATCCGGCTGCGGCTGTTAAACGATGAAACCGGGGACACTCTGAACGCAAACGAATTCTGGAAGGCGATGGTGCGCGACTACTACCTTGGCAAGGGTGGCTATGCATATATCCGCCGTGATAACGGCCGCATTTCCGGGCTGCACTATGTGCGGGAACAGGATGTTTCCATCCTGAAGGGCAATGACCCGATCCTGAAGGATTTTAACATTCAGGTGGCCGGAAACACTTACCGACCGTTTGAATTTTTCAAGATCCTGCGCAACACGCAGGATGGTGCCGAGGGCTGCCCCATTACGCAGGAAAACGCAAAGCTGATTGAAACGGCCTATTCTGCGCTGGTGTACGAACGCAACATGGCACGGCGCGGCGGCAACAAAAAAGGCTTTTTGAAAAGCGAAAAGGCGCTGGACAAGGAAAGCCTGGATTCCTTGCGAAATGCATTTTCCCGCCTGTACAGCGCCGACAGCGAGGGCAGCGACAATTTTGTGTTGCTGAACAAGGGCATTGATTTCAAGGAATCCAGCAACACCAGCGCAGAGCTGCAGATGAATGAAAACAAGCAGACCAATGCGGCCGAGTTTGCCAAGCTGTTCCATGTGTCCACGGGGTGCATGGCAGGTACAGCAGGAGAAAAAGAGGTGGCAAGCTTGGCACGGCTTGCAGCTGTGCCGCTGATGAGCACCATCGAATGCGCTTTGAACCGTGATCTGCTGCTGGAAAAGGAAAAGGGGCATTATTATTTCGCTTTCGACACGAAGGAACTGCTGCGCGGCGATATGCAGAGCCGATTTGCTGCATACAAAACGGCTCTGGATGCCAACTTTATGCAGATCGATGAGGTGCGCTACGCCGAGGATATGGAGCCTTTGGGGCTTGGGTGGATCCGGCTTGGCCTGCAGGATGTGCTGTATGACCCCAAAACGCACGAATTGTTTACGCCCAACACAGGTACACGCCAAATTTTGGGCGATTCCGGGCCGGAGGCATTGCCGCAAGGCCCTGAAGATGGTATACTGGAACAAAGAGGCCGCTACTACAAACGCGATGAAAAGGGCCGTTTTGCCGGTGGCGGTGGAGGCGGCAGCATCCGCCGCAAAAAGGGCGGCACAAAGTATGCACCGAGTCCGCAGCGCAATCACAACGGAGTGCAGCTGAAACCCAAAGAGTACGCAAAACTGTGCGGCGCATTTAATACAAGGTATCCTGGGCTAAAGCCGGAAGACGGAGCAAGACCTATTACAAATGCTACCTATTTGTATCGCGCCAGTGCAGACGGCTATGGCGGGCTAACGGTACACAGTAAGCAGCCTATTAAGGACAGGGGATAACATTATGCATATGATAAAGCCTGAAGATCGTACACCGTATGTTAAGCTTATTGTTGAACGATACCACGACACGGCTTATCCACCAGATGGCAGCGAGGCTTCTTATGAGGATTATGCCAATTATCTTGGGCTTGTAAACGGGCCGCGCACATACGGTGTAGAGGATGAAATGATGACCTATGCCCAAAGGCACAAAAATGCAACGATAAAAGAGCTGATAGAGTATTTTGATACTCTCGCCGATGGCCGTGAGCCGGTTGAAGACCTTGATGCTGGTGAAAATGAATGGCTGGATGAGGATTGACTGATGGCAAAAGAGATCATTCCTTTTGTTTGAACCGATTTTTAAATAAATTAAACCACGATGCAAGCGCACCGTGGTTTTTTTGTACCCATTTTACGGAGGTGAAGAACTATGCAGCTGGAATTTCGTGCCGATGGAGCACACATTTCTGGGTATGTGAATGTTACGGAAAAGAAAAGCCGACCGGTGATCACGCCGCATGGCAAGGTGATCGAGGAAATTGAGCCGAGAGCCTTTGAAGCGGCTATCGGCCGAGCGGGAAACATCACGCTCACGGTGGACCATGACGGCAGCCATGTGTATGCAGAAACAAGCAACGGCAGCCTGAAGCTGTTTGAGGACAGCATTGGCTTACACGCGGATGTGTTGATCACAGACAGCACTTTGATCGAGCTTGCAAAAAAAGGCAAGATCAGAGGGTGGAGCTTCGGCATGTACAATGTCGAGGATGAATTGGAGGCAAGAGCCGATGATCTGCCGCTGCGGCGCATCAAGGCCCTTGATCTTGACCATGTGACGCTGGTGGTAAACAAACAGCCGGTATACTCGGCTACCAGCGTGGAGCTGCGCGCTGGCGGGGAAAGCATTGTAGAAACCCGCAGCTTTGAAAATCCTGTAGAAATTCGGGAGAAGCCGAATTTTGATAACTCGGCCTTTTGGGGCCGTGTGAACGCCGTGAAACACGATTAAGAGAGGTATTTAGCATGAATCTGAAAGCATTGCATGAAAAGCGCGCCGAACTGGTGCAGAAGATGAACGATCTGGTGGCGGCAGCGGATACCGAAAACCGCGCCATGAACGAGGAGGAAACGAAGGCGTTTGATCAGGCTGAGGCCGAGGTGAAGGCGTTGGATGAAACGATCGCCCGCGAGGAGCGCGCCCGCACTCTGAACATGAACAACATGGCAAAGCAGCCCGACAGTGCCGAGGAGCGCGCAGCCATGGAAGAGCGCGCCTTTGCGGATTATGTTCTGGGTACTGTGAAGGAGCAGCGAGCCGGTGAACAGAATCTGAGCATGGGTAACAATGGTGCTATCATCCCGGTGACCATTGCAAACCGCATTGTTAAAGCTGTAAAAGAGCGCTGCCCCATCCTGAAGGGCTGCACCATGTATACCGTTAAGGGTACCCTGAAGGTGCCTGTATGGGGCAAGGCAGGAACCCATGACATTGCGGTTGGCTATCAGAACGAATTCTCTGCCATCACTGCGGATGCAGGCAAGTTTACCAGCGTGGATCTGGGCGGTTATCTTGCCGGTGCCCTCACACTGATCGGCCGCAGCGTGGAAAACAATGCGGCCTTTAGCGTGGTTGATTTTGTTGTGAACCAGATGGCGGAGGAAATTGCGCTGTTCCTGGAAAAGGAACTGCTGCACGGCACCTACGGCAAGGTGGAAGGCGCGCTGTCCACTTCGACAACTCTGACCGCGGCATCCTCCACCGCCATTACTGCCGATGAGCTGATCGAGCTGCAGAGCAAGATTCCTCAGGCATATCAGACAAATGCCTGCTGGACCATGAACCCCGCGACCTTTGTGGCAATCAAAAAGTTGAAGGATACGAACGGGCGTTATCTCCTGCAGGATGATCTCACCGGTGCGTTCCCGTACCGTTTGCTGGGCAAGCCGGTGTATCTGTCGGACAATATGCCCGCCATTGCCGCCAGCGCCAAGAGCGTTTTGTACGGTGACTACACCGGCCTGTCCTGCAATATGCGCGAAAATATGCAGATCCAGATCCTGCGCGAAAAATATGCGGATCTGCACGCCACTGGTGTGATCAGCTGGTTTGAGTTTGACGCCAAGGTCACCGATCACCAGAAGCTCGCCGTGCTGGCTATGAAATCTGCATAAGCAAGGGAAGTGAGCCTATGAGGATCACAGCGGTGACGCCCGACAGCTTGGCAGAGTATCTGCGGCTGCCGGAGGGCAGCTACAGCACAGCGGAACTGGAAGGCATTATGAGCGCAGCACTGGCCTATATCGAAGGGTACACCGGTATCCCTCGATATCCGACCGGCACACAAAAGGGGCTGGATGACTATGAAGACATCACTCTGGCTTATCTGATCTTGTGCCAGGATCTGTACGATAATCGCACGGCCACACAGGAAACGGCGGCGGTGAATCACACGCTGGATGCTATTCTTGGTATGCACAGGAGGAATCTTGTATGCGAGTAAACCCCGGGAAGCTGCGCTATGCAGTGGAGCTGCAGGAATACACAGCACAGCAGGACGCCATTGGCAACCAGACCCTTGTATGGCACACAGCAGAAAAGGCTTTTGCCGCCATCAACAGCCTGTATGGGCAAGAATACTGGGCAGCTGCAGCACAGGGCCAGCAAAATACACTGGTGTTTGTGCTGCGGTGGAGCCCGGTGCTGGCCAGGGCGGCGGCAAGCGCTGATCTGACCCGCTGGCAGCTGCTGTTTGAGGGGCGGTCGTATGCCATACAGAGCGTGGATGACATGGAATTCCGGCACAAGCTGTGCAAGATCAGGGTGGTGCAAAAAAATGAGCAAAACAATTCGGGTGGATGAGCTTGCCCGGGCTGTGGCAGAGGAACTGGAAAGCTACCGGCAGGATGTGACCGACGGTGTAAAGGATGCCGTGAAGGCTGCAGCGGATCAGTGCCGTGATGAAATTCGGCAGAATAGCCCCCGTAAAAAGGGAAAATATCGCCGTGGGTGGCGGACAAAAACGGATTTTGAAAACGCCGAGGATATCCGCATCACAGTACACAACAAGACCAGTTATCAGCTGACACACCTGCTGGAAAATGGTCACGCAAAACGCGGCGGCGGGCGGGTTGCCGGAAAGCCGCATATTCGCCCTGCCGAACAAAATGCGGAGAAAAAGCTGCTGCGTAAGGTGAAGGTGGTGGTAAAGGGTGACAGCTGAGCAGATCACGGCGCTGCTGAAAACCAGCGGATTGCCGGTTGTTTACGGTTACTGGAAAAAGCCGCCTCCCTTGCCCTATATCGTGTGGCTGGAAAGCGGCACCAGTAATTTTTTTGCAGACGGAAAAGTGTTTTTGCGTAAAAGCCGGGTGCAGGCAGAATTGTATACGGCTGAGAAAGACCCCGAGGCTGAACAGGCGCTGGAAAATGCGCTGCAGGGTATCGGGTGGGAGAAAACAAGCGAAAATTGGCTGGAAAGCGAAAAGTTTTTTCAGCTGATTTATGAATTTGAGGTGTAAAAAATGCCTGATAAAGTGAAATTTAATATCAAAAATGTGCATTATGCAGTCAAAAAGGCTGAGGGCAGCGGCTGGGATACTCCCAAGGCGATCCCCGGCGCGGTATCGTTCAGCCTGGAGCCGGAGGGCGATGTGAGCCCCTTTTATGCGGATGGCATGGTGTATTACAATGCCGTGGCCAATAACGGCTATTCGGGCGATCTGGAAATGGCGCTGTTCCCGGCTGAATTCATGCAGGATGTTTTCGGCGTTACAGAAGGCAGCACGAGCAAAGTTCTGACCGAAAATGCACAGGTGGAGCCCAAGAGCGTGGCACTGCTGTTCGAAGAGGATGGCGATGTAAAGGGTACCAAATATGTGCTGTACAACTGCACCGTGACCCGCCCCACGCATGAGTTTAAGACGAACGAGGACAAGAAAGAGCCCAGCACCAGCAAAAGCAGCGTGACGGTATCGCCTATGGAGGACGGCCGTGTGATGGCCATGACGCAGGACAGCACCCCTGCTGATGTGCTGCAGGGCTGGTATACCAAAGTGTTTGAGGAGACGGCCTGATATGGAACGCACGGTACAAATTGACGGCAAGCCCATGCGGCTGCGTGCCAGCGCCCTCATCCCCCGGCTGTATCGCTTTAAGTTTGGGCGCGATATGATGGCCGATATGGCCAAGCTGACCCGCGCTTACAAAAGGCTGGCTGATCTGCCGCAGGATGCGACAGAAGAACAAAAGGAGGAGGCTCAGCTGGAAGTGGCGGAGCTGACGATCTTTGAAAATGTGGCTTATCTGATGGCCAAGCATGCAGGAGAGCCCGTGCCGGATACGCCCGAAGAATGGCTGGACGGCATGGACGGGATTTTCTCAGTATATGAGGTGCTGCCGGTGATCCTGGAACTGTGGGGCTATAATATGCAGACTACGGCTACCCCTAAAAAAAAATAGTCCCCACAGATCGTGAGGCAACCGGCGCATTGTTTATGCTGCGCTGTGCAGAGTTGGGGCTTTCGGCAGCGGATCTTGGCAGCATGAGCGTGGGCATGGTGTACGATCTGCTCATCGAGCGCGCCAACGATGAGGAAAAATATGCGCTGAAACCGGCCCCCGGCAGTATGCGTGATTTTTTTGGAGGTGAAAAAATTGGCGGATAGAGTAAAGGGCATCACTGTGCAGCTGGGCGGCGACACGACCGGCTTGAGCAAAGCGCTCAAGAGCGTGAACAGTGAGATCCGCGGCACGCAAACCCAGCTGCGTGATGTGAACCGCCTTTTGAAGCTGGACCCCGGCAACACCAAGCTGTTAGCCCAAAAGCAAAAGCTGCTGGCCGGGGAGATCTCCAGCACAAAAGATAAGCTGCGTGGGCTGAAAGAGGCGGAAAAGCAGGTGCAGCAGCAGTTTAAAGAGGGCAAGGTAAGCGAAGCGCAATACAATGCCCTGCAAAGGGAAATCATGGATACCAAGCTGCAGCTGCGTGAGCTGAAAAGCGAGGCTAAGCAGTTTGGCGGCGTGATCCAGCAGGCGCTGGGTGCGGCAGGAGATAAAATCAAGAGCTTTGGAAGCAAGATCAGCAGCGCGGGAAAAAGCATGCTGCCCATAACGGGAGCTGTTGTTGGCATTGGCGCGGCAGCGGTGAAAACCGGCGCGAATTTTGATAGCTCTATGAGCAAGGTCAAAGCACTCTCCGGCGCCAGCGAGGCCGAATTCGCAAAGCTGCGGAAGGCGGCGCTGGATGCGGGGGAAAACACGGCGTTCTCGGCCAGCGAAGCAGCCGACGCGCTGGGGTATATGGCACTGGCCGGCTGGGATTCGGAAAAATCCATCGCCGCACTTCCGGGTGTGCTGAATCTGGCCGCAGCCTCCGGCATGGGTCTGGCAGCATCCTCTGATATGGTGACGGACTATCTTTCCGCCTTTGACATGGAAGCAGAGCGGGCCGGATATTTTTCCGACTTGATGGCTTATGCCCAGGCAAACAGCAATACCAGCGCGGAACAGCTGGGCGATGCGTATAAAAACTGTGCTGCTAACCTGCACGCAGCCGGTCAGGATGTGGAAACCACGACCAGCCTGCTGGAAGCCATGGCCAACCAAGGCTTAAAGGGCAGCGAGGCAGGCACGGCTTTGTCGGCAATTATGCGCGACATCACGGCAAAGATGAAAAACGGAAAGATCCAGATCGGGCAAACCAGCGTAAGTGTACAGGATGCCGAGGGAAATTTCCGCGATCTGACCGACATCCTGACGGAGGTGGAGAGCGCTACCGGCGGCATGGGCACTGCGCAGCGTGCGGCCGCGCTGCAGTCTACTTTTACAGCGGATTCTATTAAGGGCCTGAATCTGGTGATGACGGAGGGCATGGGCAAGATCTCTGGCTACGAGGAACAGCTGCGCAAGGCCGGCGGTACGGCCGGTGAGCAGGCTGCCACGCAGCTTGACAATTTCAGCGGTCAAATGACACGGCTGAAAAGTGCTACGGAAACCGGAGCTATTGCGATTTCGGATGTGCTTACGCCGGTAATCTCCCGGCTTGTCGGTTATGTGCAGCAGGCAGTCGGCTGGTTTAACGGGCTGTCGGACAGCCAGAAGCGCATGATCGTGGTTGTGGCCATGATCGTGGCAGCCATCGGCCCGCTGCTGATGATCCTTGGCAGCATCGCAGGCAGTATAGGAGCCATCATTACCCTTGTGGGACTAATTGCCTCGCCGGTGGGGTTAGTGGTGGCCGCAGTAGTGGCTGCAGGCGTGCTGATCGGCACGGTGATTCTGGCGATCATCACGCATTTGGATGAGATCAAGGCGTTTTTCGGCGCGGTGATCGAGTATTGCGGCAACCTATGGGCGAATTTTATCAGCATGAGCCTTGCCCAGTGGGAGGCATTCAAGGAAGGCTTCAGAGCAATCATCAACAGCATAATCGGTTTTGTGAACGGCATGATCACAGCGGTGGTGAGCGGTGTGAACACGGTGATTCGGGCGCTGAACAACCTGCATGTGGATGTGCCGGATTGGGTGCCGGGTATTGGCGGTAAAAGCTTTGGCTTTGCGCTGAGTGAGGTTACTGCGCCCCAGATCCCCATGTTGGCAAAGGGCGGCACATTGCTGAGAGGCAGCGCCATTGTGGGCGAGGCCGGGCCGGAGCTGTTAAGTCTTACCGGCCGTGGGGCTCGTGTGACACCACTTGGCGGTGATAAGGCGCGTGCTGCCTGGAATAATGTTGTGATCAATGCGTATTTCAGCGGCTATGCCGACAGCGATGCCAAACGGCTTGTGCGGCTGGTAAACCGTGAGCTGGGGAAGGTGACTTAATGCGTAAATTTTTGCTGCAAAACGGGGAAGGCGCACAGTTTGATTTGATGCGCAAGGATGCCTTTTTATGCGAGCCGGAAGGGCTTGGCTTCGGCACCGATTTGTCACTCAGCCAGGTGGGGCCCGGCTGGGTGCTTACACAGAGCACCCAGCAACGCCCGGAACCGAGCGGCCAGATGGTGTTCGCCGGATACAGTGCCTATGATGAGTTTACGGATTTCGTTGCTGCGGGCGGGCTGAAACTGGGATATAAAACGGTAGGCGCGTGGATCTGGCTGCCTTGCATGATCTCGCTCGAAAAGGGCGAGATCGGCACAAACAAGCGCCTTTGCTGCAATATCACATTTCACGGCCTTGGCCCGTGGGCAGAACAGACATACTTTTCGCAGGGCGGCCTTGTTGCATACGGCACGAGATACCCTATGCACTACAGTTACAGCTACGGTGCTGGCAATCCGGGCGTGATCCTGGTTACCGGGGGCCGTAAGGACAGCCCGTTTTGCTTGCATTTGTTTGGCCCTGCGGTAAACCCCGCATGGAGCGTGTACCAGCATGGCGAGGTTGTCGGCACCGGCAGAGTGATCACTACATTGCTGGCAGGGCGCAAGCTGGTGATCAACAGCGATCCGGCAAAAATGGAGATAGCGGAATATACCGTAGATGGCAAGTTTGTGGCCAGCCGCTATGCCAACAGTGATTGGGCCACGGACAGAATGATCTTGCTTCCTGCGGGCGAATGCCGCATCCGAACGAGTGATGATAACGGTGTGATCAAGGGGATTGTGGAGGTGCAAAGGCTTGTATAAGGCGGAGTTTTTTGCGCAGGATATGGCATTTGAGGCTGCCTATTTGCTGCAGGAGGATACGGCGCTGCTGTCCGAGGATCACCTTACCATGGATAGCTTTGATGTGGATCTTCCAACCGAGAAAACCCCTGTCCGCAAAGGGCATTTTTGCCGCATCTCTCGTGTGAATGGCGGTTTTGTGCAGGATTGTATCGTTGCGGATTGTGCGTTGAGCAAAACCACGGTAAGCGTGAGTCTGAGACCGTTGTTGGCACTGCTGGATGCTGAGGTGTATACAGCCCCTGTGCAGGATTGCGCTGCATGGATCACGCAGCAGATCACGGAGTTTTTTGTGGCAAGTGACGATGCTGCCCAGAATCGTGCCATCGCTGTGCAAAATGATGTAAGTGCCGGAACCCGCCCGCTGCGCTTTGATGATGACAAAATCAACCTGCTGGACCCCATAGCAACTGCCCTCACAAACTATAAGATCGCTGTGCAGGCGAGGCTTGACCTGTCTGCCAGGCAGGTGGTTTTTACAATCCGCGAAATCCGCAAACAAATCACGCTGGAGGCCGATTTTGCAAATGTGTTGCAAAAGGACATCACTCTGGGCGACAGCAGCGCTGGGGCCAACAAGTACATTATGCGTCGTATTTCTACGGATAGCGATAGTGGCGCAGTCACAATTTTGGGCAAGGCAGTGTATTATCTGCACCCAGATGGCAGCGTTGACACAAAGGACGCGAACAGGATCCTGCCGGTAGTGTGGGAATTGGGCGTGTTGGAAAACAGTGAAACATGGGATGCTGACGCACTGGCGCAGGCGCAGGAAGCGCTAACCCCGCAGCAGTATGATAACGAGATACGCCTTGATTACAAGCGTGATGATATGATGATCCGCCCTGAATCGCTGCCGATCGGCACGGAGGCAACGATTTATACGGGGGGCAAAGCATATCGCAGCCTGCTGACCGGCCGGGAATGGGATGGCAACATCCACAGGCTGATATTCGGGCAGGTCAGGGTGGATCTTACCAAAAAACTGATTCTGCGAAGGAGGAATAAAAATTGAGTTTAGTATTGCACCAGGCACCGGATGACGGTACAAATGGCATTGTAACCCCTGAATCCGATGCCCGGCTTTATGCTTTGGCAACCGCAAACGCTTGCGGTATTGTGCAGGGCGTACAGGTGACCAGCATTGGCGGTAGCAGCTTACAGGTGAGCAGCGGCTGGGGCGTTGTATTCGGCCGCTGCTTTACCGTAGAGCAGGAAACGGTTTTGGCAGAAACCAGCACAGGGGAAAGCAAAAAGGGACGGCTGCTGATCCGAATCGATCTGAGTGCCGCCGAACAGCCGATCAAATTTATAACGCAGGTGGCTGATGTGCTCCCTGCCATCACGCAGGAAGATATCAACGCCGGTGGAGCTATCTACGAGCTGCCTCTGGCAGAATATAGCGTGAATGAAATCAGTGTCAGCAATCTGGTGGATGTAAGCCCCAAAGCACAGTCACTCGGCGCCCGCCTCAGCGGCCTGGCTGCAGATGTGGGCAATCTCAAATATGTGCTTGTGTCGCTGCCCGCCTCCGGCTGGAGCGGCAGCGCACCCTACACCCAGACGGTGAGTGTATCCGGCATGACGGCAGACTGGGTGCCGGGCATTCCCACAGCCGTGCTGGGCAGCAGCGTGGCGGTATCTACACTGCTGGCAGCCACCGAGGCGCTGGGCTGCATTAAGATGATCACCAGTGCGGCGGGTACGCTGACCTTTACCGCACCTGAGGATAAGCCCGGCGTATCGCTTACGCTACGGGTTCCGGGGCAGATCGAGAGGTAATGATATGAGTGCAACTGCGTTTAATATGGGCGCGGGCGGGAAACTGAAATTAACAGATACCTACCAGGTTACCTATGATACTAATGGGCAATATCAAAGTAAGCGCAATGTAACTCTCCGGGTTACTAATAAGGCAAAATTGCTGTTTGTTGTGTACACAACGGACAGTGTGCATTCCAATACAAGATTATCTATTAACTGTACAAGCGGTAATGTGATCGTTGGCACTACAAGACTGCAACCTAAAAACAGTAACTACTGTGTATACGCGTTTTATAGTGATGTCACTGCTGGTTCGACTATAAATTTTGGTACACTTGAAGCATTCGACTATAGTCGTTTTAGAGCATATGCTTTCAACTGAAAGGAGAAAAACAATATGGCTACGACAGTTTTTAATTTCGGGGGGGGCAGCAAAGGAAAACTTGTATTAATGCTGTCCGCTGTTGGATGCACTAAAGCGTACGAGCACCAGGGTATGACAATACCGTTCGCGGATAACAAATATGTTGATGGCAATGGGTATGTGCTGAGGCCATTTAAAGCAGCGTTTGTGATATCCGCCAACGCGAGTCAAGATCGTGATGCACACACTGTCACGGTTATACTGTCAAAAAACGGCAATGCCATTTACACAAATACATTTTGGGATAGATGGTATGCATGGAGATCATATACTGGCGAACACGATTTTGTTGTTGGCGATAGAATATCATTTTCGACATCTCGTGAGTATACGTATTCAATGGGATGCTGTGCTATTTACAAAATTTAAGGAGCGACAATGATCTACTATAACGAAACCGGCGAGCTTTTGCCCGCCGAAGAAATCGATTTGGAAAAGGGCTATCTGGTTGACCGGGAAACGGTACACCATGAAGCCGAAACCCACACGGCCAGCAAAACGATTCCGGGCGGCGTGGTGCTGACTTGGCAGCAGATGGACAAGCCCGCCGACACCGAGGTGATCAGCCAGACTTATATCAAGTACGCCGATCACCCCACCCGAGAGGATGAGATCGAGGCGGCGCTCACCGAGCTGGCGGGCATGATCGCGGATAATGCTGCCCGGCTGGACGAGCAGGAGGCCGCGCTGGTGGATGTGGCTGCGGTGGCAGCCGGAAAGGAGTAAGCAATGGAAAAAATTTATGCACGGCGCATCAAGGCAGGGCTGATGGCGCTGGAGGATGTGCCTATGCTGTGGCGCGAGCAGGTGCGGCAGTTGCTGGAACAGGGGGCTGGCGCATGACCTATGGCATCGATGTGAGCAAGCACCAAGGCATGATCGATTGGAGCAAGGTGAAAACGGA
>SFIE01000021.1 GCA_004555405.1 Subdoligranulum sp. | reverse complement strand
CCTCGTCATATAGAGCGGGTTTGCTGCCAACACTGATGGCAGAAGCAGCGGTAAGTGGCTTCCCAATACAAGCAAGGTAATTGTCTATGGCGTTGTAGTCCTTGCCTGCAATATTAGCTTCTGTCATAGCATAATAGGCTTCAAGTGTATTTGCCCAGACATAGTCCTTGTCCACAATCCAGGCATCAGAAAGTTCCCAGCTGATGCTTTTAAGCAGACCCTCTGGTTCTTCGTTGGAATCATCGTCACTGGCTCTGTATTTGACGGGGGCACCGGCATTCATAAGAACCTTGGCAGCCTCCAAAATATAATGATCGTACGATGAGAAACAAAGAGAATGAAGCGCCAGGCCACCATTTAACCCGTCGTTTGCAGAAACATCATAACCGCAAGCAAGAAAGTGACGGACAACATCTGCCAGGATGAACCCACGCTTGTAAGATTCTCCATTGCTGATAAACTCAGACAGAATTGTCTCTTCATATTGCTCATCATAAGCATTGATATCCTCTAAGCCCTTCAGAAGAGAATAAAAGGCATCCCAATCTATAGGTGTTTGGTCTGTAATTGCTGAAAGTTTGCTGACAGAGTCGCTTATAACATTACTCATCGTGTTCACCTCATATCCGGCGTGATAAATGTTTTTCTTGGTTTACAATAGCATTCTATCACAGAAGGTGTCTTATAAAATGGGCTTTAATACAGTGTATCATAACAATGTAAATATTTCTACCAGCAAAAAGCAGGGCTTGTTCAACCCCAACCTCGATGTCTGTTCCGGGCTCAAAGAGGAATGTGATTCTGTTATCTGCGTGTACCGCTACCGTATCCAGCAGCGTGAGTTAAACAAAAACGGGTGTCCAAAAGCATAAAAATATGCCTCTGAACACTCACAATGAAACTAACCCAATTTGACAAAGGTTAGAAAACCCTTGCAAATCAAGCATTTTTACAAAAAGAATAAGGCCGATAGTTTCAATACCAATGGTATCAAAATTATCGACCTTATTTGGTCCGAGTGGCGGGACTTGAACCCACGGCATCCTGCTCCCAAAGCAGGCGCGCTACCAACTGCGCTACACCCGGATACATGATATTTGCTTCTTTCTATGAATCAAGCTTTATTAGTATACCGCTTTTTGCATGGTTAGTCAAATGTTTCTTTTAAAAATGGCCGTTTGCGCATTCTTCTGCGCATGGTGAAAGCGCCTGCGGCCCGCCTGACTTTACCGAAAAAACCAAAATGCCCCGCCTTGGCTGCAAGCCGGTATATCCAACCGGCTCGGCAGCAAGGCGGGGCATTGCTGTTATGGGGCTTATGTTATGCCTTGCCCAAGGCAGCGACTGCGCGCACGGCGACATCCAGATAATCGCCTTCAAATTCTTCGATCTTGCCTGCATCGGCCAAGCTTGCCAGCTTCGGGTCAATGGGCATACGGGCCAGCACGGGCAGGCCGTACTTGGCGGCGATCTCGTTCACATGGCTTTCGCCAAAGATCTTGATCTCCTTGCCGCAATCGGGGCATTTTACATAGCTCATGTTTTCCACAACGCCCAAAATCGGCACATTCATCATCTGTGCCATTTTTACGGCCTTGGCAACGATCATGCTCACAAGCTCCTGGGGGCTTGCCACCACGATAATTCCGTCCACAGGCAGCGTCTGGAACACAGTCAGGGGCACATCGCCGGTGCCCGGGGGCATATCCACGAACATATAGTCCACATCCTGCCAGATCACATCGGTCCAGAACTGCTTCACAGCGCCGGCGATCACGGGACCGCGCCATACCACGGGAGACTCCTCGTCGTCCAAAAGCAGGTTCACGCTCATAAGCTTGGTGCCCTTGGAGGTTTCCGCAGGCCAAATGCCGTTTTCATCGCACACAGCCTGACCATGTACGCCAAACAGCTTGGGAATGGAAGGGCCGGTGATATCTGCATCCAGCACAGCTGTGCCATAGCCCTGACGAGCCATCGAAACAGCCATCATGGCGCAGGTCATGCTTTTGCCAACACCGCCTTTGCCGCTGACAATGCCGATCACTTTTTTTATGCTGCTCATTTTGTGCGGGGCTTCCTTGGCGGGAGCGGCGTTTCGAGAAGAGCAGTTCTGGCTGCAGCTGCTGCAGTCATGGGTGCATTCGCTCATAGTTATTCATATCTCCTTCTGGGAAAATCACGCCGACAGATCATTGCCGCAGCAAGGCCGGGGCGGACTTTCCTGATAATTGGTCGGCTTTTGCCGCCATGCACGGAACCCTGCGGCCGCGCTCTTTATAGTATATCATAAATGCGCCGAAAACAACATAGTTTATATACTAATGATTTTAAAAGCGAAACAAATTTTCATAAAATGAGAAAAGAGAGCGTGTATGACGAACATCTATCTCAAAAATGCTGCGATTTTAACGGCTGCATCGCTGGTGCTGCGCGCTGCGGGAATGGGGCTAAGGGTGCTGCTGGCCGCACACCTGGGCAGCGAGGGCATGGGGCTGTATCAGCTGGTATTTACAGCTTACGGCGTGTGCATTGCAATGGCCGTTGGCGGCCTTTCGGTGGCATCCACGCGCCTTTCGGCACAGGCATTGGCGCAAAATGACCGGCGCGGCGTGTGCAGGCTTATGCAAAGATTGATCGGCATGGGGGCAGTGCTGGGCTGCACCGCGGCGGCGGTGCAATACCTGCTGGCCAATGTGCTGGCACGGTGGCTGCTGGGCGATCTTCGCGCGGCAGCGGCATTGCAGATCCTGGCGTTCAGCCTGCCGTTTATGGCGGTGGGGGCGGCAATTCGCGGATACTTTATGGCGGCCCGCAATGTGCGCCCCAATGTGGCGGCGCAGTTGGCCGAGCAGGCGGTGCGCATTGCGGTGATCGTGTTTTTGCTTCACACAGCCACGGGTGCTGAAATGCCCCGGATGGTGGCACTGGTTACGATGGGCAACACGCTGAGCGAGGCAATCTCCTGCCTGTGGATGCTGTGTTTTTGGAGGGGCGAAAAGCGTGCGCTGCAAAAAAGTTTTTCAGCATTGCCGACCTGTGTGCCGGGCTGGGGCAAAGTGATGGAAGTGTTTTTGCCGGTGGAGGGAAACCGGTTGGTTTCCAGCTTGCTCCGAACGGCCGAAACCAGCCTTGTGCCCGCGTGTTTGGCGCTGTATGCAGGCAGCCGAAGCATGGCACTTTCCCAATTTGGTGCGCTGCGCGGCATGGCAATGCCGCTTCTCACATTTCCGTTTTCCTTTTTGGCAACACTGTCCGGCTTGCTGATGCCCGAGATCGCGCGGGCCCACACGGCGCAGAACAAAAGTGCTTTGCAGAGCCTTGTGGGGCGCACGATGGCCGTTACGCTGGGAATATCGCTGTTTGCGGGGGCTTTTTTTACGCTGTGGGCCGTGCCGCTGGCCCAGCTGATCTACCGCGACGCCGAGGTGGGGCAATATCTTGCATGGCTGGGGCCCATCGTGCCATTTATGTATTTGGAAAGCATGGTGGACGGTATTATGAAAGGAATCGGCGAACAGCTGGCCAGCTTTCGATATGAAATGCTCAACTCGGCGCTGCGCCTTTCGGCAATTTTGTTTTTGCTGCCGCGCTTCGGCATTGCCGGATATGCGGCGATCGTGGCAGCCTCCAATGTGTTTACCTGCCTTTTAAATCTGCGCCGAATGCTGCAGGTGCTGCAAATGCGCTTTTGTTGGGGGGAATGGCTTGTGCGTCCGGGGCTGATCCTGCTGGCATCGCTGCTTGTGTGCATGGCTGCGCAGGGGAGCATTCCCTCGGCGGATCATATAAGGCGGCTTTTTGTCGCGGGGGGCGCCATGGCGCTGAGCTATGCGGCGCTTTTATGGCCGCTTTGCCTGCGCAGGCACTTTGCGGCGCTGCAAAATAAAAAGGTATAAACATAGCTGCCCGCAGGGGTTTTAAAAGGCGCTGCAAATTGTTATAATAAAGGGGAAAAACAAACAAGGAGAATCTCCATGGCCGAAGATAAACTGATCTTAGTGGATATATTTGACCGCCCGGTTGGCAGCGCAGGCAAGGCCGAGGCACACCGCCGCGGGCTTTTGCATCGGGCCTTTTCGGTGTTTCTGGTGTCCGGAAATACCATGCTCATTCAGCAGCGCGCACTGCACAAATATCATTCGGGCGGTTTGTGGTCTAATGCCTGCTGCTCACATCCGCGTGTGGGAGAAGCACTTTCCGATGCCGTACAGCGCCGCCTGCAGCAAGAGCTTGGCCTGCGCACGCCCTGCCGCGAGACAGGGGAGTTTGTGTATCACCATAAATTTTCCGAGGAGCTGTTTGAATATGAATACGATCATGTGTTTGTAGGCGAATACACAGGCCAAGTGACGCTGAACCCGGAAGAAGCCATGGCGATGCAGTGGGTAGAGTTGGATGCGCTTGCAAAGGATCTGCAGCAAAACCCGCAAAAATATAGTGCATGGTTTTTAACAGCAGCGCCCATGGTGCTTGCGGAGCTGAAAAAAAAATAACAAAAAATCTCTGCTTTGCCGATGCCGGTAAAAGCAGAGATTTTTTATACACATTTGTCCGCGCAGATGTGGCAAGCAGGCTTAGGAGCATCTGCCGCAGGCCGCGCAGGCGCTGGGAGTGGCTGCGCAGCCGCCCAGTGCGGTTTCGCGCAGTTCCATGGGAATGCGCTTGCCAACAGCGTACATGGTGTCCAGCATTTGATCAAACGGGATCAGCTGGCGAATGCCGCTCAGCGAAAGCTCGGCGGCGATCAGTGCATTGGCCACACCGGCCGCATTGCGGTTCTGGCAGGGATATTCCACCAAACCGCCCACCGGGTCGCACACAAGGCCCAGCATATTCATCAGTACGGTGGAAGCAGCATCCAGAGATTGCGCAGGGGTGCCGCCCATCAGCTCCACAGCAGCCGAGGCAGCCATGGCCGAAGCCACACCAATCTCGGCCTGACAGCCGCCCACAGCACCGGCTACAGTAGCGTTGCGCATGGCCAGATAGCCCACAGCACCGGCGTTGAACAGAGCCTCGATGATTTTATCGTCCGAAAGGGAGTAATGCTCTTTCATGGCCAGCATAAGCCCGGGCACCACACCGGCCGAACCGGCTGTGGGAGCCGCCACGATCAGGCCCATGGAAGCATTTACTTCCAGCACAGCCATGGCGTAGGTGATGGCCTTTTGCAGCAGATCGCCGCAAATGCCGCTGCCGCCTGCACGGTGAAGCTCCAGCTTTTTGGCCTCGCCGCCGATCAGCCCGCCCATGGATTTTACAGGGCTTTGCAGGGGCTGGCGGGCAGAATCCTGCATGATCTTCCATGCGCGCGCCATGCGCTGATTCACGGCTTCCGGCGTGGTTTCGCCCAGCTGGCATTCGCGCTCACGCATAACGCCCGAAATCGAAAGGCCGCTTTTGGCGCACAAGTCCAAAAGCTCTTTGGCCGATTTGAATTCCAGTTCCATGATAAGTTCCTCCTTACGGCTGCACGACCATTACATCGGTGATATTCGGATTCTGGCGCAAAAGCTTGCTAACGCCCTCAGGCAGGCGCTCATCCGATTCCACAATGGTGTAGGCGGTGTGACCTTTGGCTTCGCGGAACAGGCGCATAAAGGCAATGTTTACGCCGTGCTCGCTCAGAATATTGGTGATATGCGCCACCACGCCGGGCTTATCCTGCTGCACAACGATCAGCGCATTGTACTCGCCGCTGAAATCTACTTTCACGCCGTTGATCCGCACGATCCGCACCTTGCCGCCGCCCAGCGACTCACCGCGCACCGTCATAACCTGACCTTCGGCATTTTCCATGCGGATATCCACAGTATTGGGGTGAATGTCCGTTTCGGTTTCGTTGGGAGTAAAGCTGTAGGCAAGGCCGCGCTTGGCAGCAATGTCAAACGAATCGCGAATGCGGGTGTCATCGGCCGAAAAGCCCATAATGCCGCCCAGCAGCGCACGGTCGGTGCCATGGCCGTGATAGGTTTTTGCAAACGAACCGTACAGCGTAAAGTTCACGCGAACCAAGGGGGGAGTGATCATCTTCTGCGCCAAAAAGGCAATGATCTCGGCCCCGGCGGTGTGTGAGCTGGAAGGGCCGATCATATTGGGGCCCAACACATCAAAAACACTAATAAAAGCCATTGTAATCTCCTGTTATAAAACACTTCCGGCGCAGGGAGCAAGGCGCACCCTGCGCCGGAAACTGATAGCTATAGTTTTGCCGGGTCACATAAAATGCAATCAGGCATTTTTGATGAACGTCTGATACAGGGTCTCCACGATCACACCGATGGCGTTATCGCCCGAAACGTTGCAGGCGGTGCCGAAGGAGTCCTGCGTGATGTACAGTGCCACCATGATAGCGCAGATGGGGCCGTTGGGGTCGCCTGCTTCTGCGCCAAAGATCATGTACAGGAAGGGCAGAGCAGTCATGATCGAGCCGCCGGGAGCGCCGGGGCTGGCCACCATGGCAACGCCCAGAGTCATAATAAAGGGTACAACAGTGGCAATGCTGATGGGCAGCTGGTTCATCAGGCACACTGCGGTAGCGCAGGCGGTGATGGTGATCATAGAACCGGCCATGTGGATGTTGGCACACAGAGGCACAACAAAGTTACGGATCTGGTCGCTCACGCCGTCAGCGGCTGCACACTGCAGGTTGACAGGAATGGTGGCAGCAGAGGACTGTGTGCCCAGAGCGGTGGTGTAGCCGGGGATCTGGTTGCGGATCAGGGTGAGGGGGTTCTTTTTGGAAACTGCACCGGCAACGGTGAACTGCACCGCAATGCACACCAGATGCATGATGATGACCACCAGGAACACCTTCCACAGAATGCCCAGAATGGCAAAGGTTTTGCCGGACTTGGTCATGTCGATGAAAGTGCCGCAAACATACAGGGGCAGCAGGGGAATGATCACAGCGTGCAGCACCTGATCAATGATGCCGGAGAAATCGTGCATGCAATCATACAGCGTGTTGCCGATGGTTTTGCCGCGCAGGGTGGAAAGGCACAGACCAACCACAAAGGCGAGCACAACAGCCGAAAGGGTATCCAGAATGGGAGGGATCGAGATCGACAGATAGCTTGCCAGAGAGTTGTCGGCGGTGGCGGCGATCTTTTCCAAAGCACCCTCGCTCATGAAGTGAGGGAACAGGTTGGAAGAAACCAGATAAGACGCCGAACCGGCGATCAGGGTGGAGCCGTAAGCCAGAGCCACCGTGATCAGCAGCAGCTTGCCTGCGCCGCTTTTCAAATCGGCAATGCCCATGCTTACATAGGCCACGATCATCAGGGGAATCACGAACTTCAGGAAAGAGCTGAAGATTCCCGATGCCGTTACGATAATGCGGCAGAACCACACGGGGAAGAACTGGCCGATCACAATACCCAGAACGATTGCGATCAGCAGCTTGGGCAGCAAGCCAAGCTTAGCTTTTTTCTTTTCCATTTTTTTACATATCCTCCTAAAATCAATCAACCAATCAGTTGACTTCCTATGCAATATAGTCTACCATAGAGTTAGAATTGAAGCAAATTCAAAAATAAAATTATATCGTTTACTAAAAATAATAGCAGGAATGCTTTTTACATATAAAACAGGAGGATTGCCGTGGAAATTCGCCAGCTTGTCACCTTTATTCGTGCCTCACAGTTTCAAAGCTTTTCCAAAGCGGCCGAAAGCCTTGGCTATTCACAATCGGCTGTCACCGTGCAGATCCGTGCCTTGGAAGATGAGCTTGGTGTGCGCCTGTTTGACCGATTGGGAAAGCGTGTGGTACTTACCGGACAGGGCGAAAACTTTTTGCAAAATGCCAAACGCATATTAGACGAAGTATATAATGCCCAGCAAAGCATTAAAAATAACGGAGAGCTTACCGGCACATTGCACATAGGCACGCTGGAATCGCTGTGTTTTTATCGGCTGCCGCCGCTTTTGCAGCAGTTTCGCGCGGCGCACCCCAAGGTGTCGGTGCGCGTATGCACGGGTTCGCCCGAGGAAATGATCGAAAAAATGGAACGCGGCGATGTGGATCTGATCTGCATTCTGGATGAACCGCGCGATTCCGCCAACTGGCACAAATGTGTAGAAGTGCCCGAAGAAGTGGTGTTTGTGTGTTCGCCCAGCTTGCCGCTGCCCCATCAAGGCGCACTTTGCGTCAGCGAGCTTTTGGACAAGCCGTTTTTCCTCACGGAAAAAAATGCCAACTACCGCCGCCGGTTTGACCGCTTTTTAGCAGCGCACGATATCGAGCTTTCCCCAAGCTTAGAAATCAGCGATACTTCGTTTATCATAAAAATGCTGGAAAGCAATCAGGGGGTATCGCTGCTGCCAAAATTCGCAGTGGAGGAAGGCATCCGGGAAGGCAAGCTGCAAAGGCTGGAGGTTTCGGATTTCCGCGTGACAATGTACCGGCAGGTGCTGTATCATAAGGACAAGTGGTGTACGCCGGAAATGAAAGCCTTTTTAAAGCTGGCAGAGCAGGCATAAGCAACACCACCGCACAGTTCCCGCCCCGGTGGAAACTGTGCGGTGGTGTTCAGCAAAGCCGATTTTTATACCGTTTCGGGATGGGACTTGGACAACAAAACCACGCACTCACAATGCTTTGTGCGTGCAAACATATCCACGGCCTGCACTTTTTGGGCGGTGTAGCCATGGTCGACCAAATAGCGCACATCGCGCGCGGCGGTGGCGGGGTTACAGCTTACCATCACCAAAGTAGGCGGGGCCATTTTTAAAACAGCATCCAGCGTGGTCTGGTCACAGCCTTTGCGGGGAGGGTCCAGCACAATGCAGTTGGGGGCAAGGCCCTCTTCGGCCAGCTGCGCGGCAGCCTGACCGGCATCGGCACAGAAAAAGCGTGCATTCTGCACCCCCATGGCGGCTGCGTTGCGGCGGGCGCTTTCCACAGCCTCAGAGATGATCTCCACGCCGATCAGCTGGCTGCAATCGGCTGCCATGCTCAGGCCAATGGTGCCCATGCCGCAGTAAAGATCCAGCAGCAGGTCGCCGGGCTTCAGTGCGGCGAATTCACGGGCTACGCCATACAGCTGTTCAGCCCCCGGTGTGTTGACCTGATAAAAACTCAAGGGGCCAAGCTCTACAGGCACGCCGCACAGGGTGTCACGCAAAAACTCCCGCCCGGCCAGCAGAATGCTTTCAGGGCCGGTGATCACATTGGTGCGCTTGGTGTTGACATTCAGCAAAATGCCCACGATGGAAGAAAATTCTTTCTGCAGGGCTTCACAGATCTCACGGCTGTGGGGCAGGCTGCGGCCATTGGCCACCAAACACACCAAGATCTCGCCGCTGTGATAGCCCTGACGCAAAAATATGTGCCGGACAAGCCCCTTGCCGGTCTGTTCGTTGTATACGCTCACATGATACTGCTCCAACAGGCGGCACACGCTTTGCGCGATTCGGTTCAGCACATCGGGCTGCAAAAGGCAGTCGCTGCAGGGGATCACATTGTGTGTGCGGCCTGCGTAAAAGCCGGTGACAATGTGCCCATCAGGCGAAAGGGCCACAGGATACTGTACTTTATTGCGGTAACGCTGGGGCAGGGGACTGGGCAAAATGGGCAGCATGGGAATTTCCAGCCCGCCAATGCGTGAAAAAGCATCGGCCACAAAGCTTTGCTTGGCGGCAAGCTCGGCCTCATAGCTCAAATGCCGAAAGCAGCATCCGCCGCAGGGGCGATACACCGGGCAGTCCGGCTGCACACGGCCGGGGCCGGGGGCTTCTAACTTGTCCACAATGCCAAAAGCATAGTGCTTGCAGTCTTTCACAATGCGTGCCTGCAGCACATCGCCGGGGGCCGTGGCGGGCACAAACACTGCCTCGCCCTCATAATGCCCCACGCCGCTGCCGTCGCTGCTCAGCGATTCAATGGTCAGGGGGATGATCTCGTTTTTATGCAAAGCCATAAACTGTTTACTCCAAAAGCTGGTATCCAAAAATAAAATGCTTGTTTTCATCGGGCTGCACAGTGCAGTCCTGTGCCACAAAACGATAGTTCAGGGCGTTGTGCGTAAACTGCGACAGAATGCTTGTGGCGATTTCGCGGTCATAATAGGCAATATAATCTGCCGTGCCGGCATCGCGCAGCGCCTGTGCGCTTTCGCGGCTTTCGGCCAGTGCGGCAATGCGTGTTGTGCCCAGCCAGCCCATCTGCCGGGCTTGCTCGTGCGCCAGCTCGGCGGCGCGGCTGCCTGCGCAGAAAATCACCTCGGGCTGCGAGGTGTCTGAAATATCTCCGGCAGAATCGTCTTCCAAAGCATCGGCAGGCTGTGCATCCTGCTGCCATACTTCGTTTAAGCTGTAATGCAGATCGGCCATCACATCGGTGAAATTGTGGTGCAGATCGGTGTAAACGCCATAGTGCTCACACTCGGCCAAAAATTCACGCCCCACTATACCGGCGCTGGGATAGTCACCGGGCAAAAGGCCAATGCAGTCCAGCAGTTTGTCATCATCAACATCCTGCAGGCTGCCCTCACGAAAAGCCATGGCGGCCTGCTTGCCCAAAAGCTGCCCGCCGTGTGCGGCGTCATTGTCCAGCGCCCAGGCCTTGTCATAGCTGTCCAGCAGCTTTTGCTGCGGCGAAGCCCCTACAAACAAAAGGGTAGTGCTGTGCGCAGCAGCCTGCGTGAACACATCGGGGTCTGTAAACGGCACATCGCTGCCGATCACGATCACCTCGGCCCCCTGCTCGATCAGCTGCAGCGCTGCATCGGCGGCGGAGGTGCCTGCATCGCTCACGCGCACCTCGCAGTCAAGCTCGGCCAGGGATTCCGCAAAGGCATCGGTATCCAGATAAGAAATAGGCTCTGCAGGGCCCACTACGCCCACCAAAGCAGGGGAGCCATGGTCGCCGGTGGCCAGCCGCACGGAAAGCACACAGGCGTAAATGCAGGCGGCCAATGCGGCCAGCCGCAGAAAAACAGGAAACAGGTTCTTTTTCATCATCATTTGCTCCCGGCAGGTCAGTTGTTTTTCTCGCTTTGTGCCAGATATCGGCTTGGCGGCACGCCCTTCAGCTTTTTAAACACGCGCGAGAAATAGAACTGATCAAAAAATCCCACCGAAACAGCGATCTCGGCAATGGAAAGGCTGCTGCTGCGCAGCAGGTTGCACGCCTCGCCAATGCGGTAGTTGGTAAGGTAATCAATGGGGCTTTGGCCAACATTGTTGATAAACACACGGTACAAGTGGCTGCGGCTCACACCCACGCTGCGGGCAATATCATCAATGCTGATATCACGCGAATAGTTGAACTGAATATACTTGATCGCGCTCAGCACATATTGCGAGCTGCTGCTGGGGTTGTAGGGCTCCAGTGCCTGTGCTTCTTTCATCAGCTCGGACATGAACAGGTACAACTTGCCCACCATGGCAGCTTCCTGATGGGGCTCGGGGCCATGCACGCTGTAAATATCGTGCAAGGCGCTTTGCAAAAGCTCAGGATTCTGGCAGTGGAACACAGGCTTGGCATCCGAAAAGGGCGTTTGCTGTACCAGCCGGTTTGCGCACGCGCCGTTAAAGCCCACCCAGTAATACTTCCAGGGGGCTTCGGCATCGGCAGTATAGGTCACCAGATGGCTGGGCTTTACCAAAAACAAATCGCCCGCCTGCAGCTGGAAGGTGCCGCTTTCGGTTTTGTAGGTGCCTTTTCCGGCTACGACCAGATGGATCAGATAATGATCGCGGATGCCGGGGCCCCAGGTATGGCAGGGGTCACACTGCTCGTGGCCGCAGTTGAAAATGGAAAGTTCGATATTAGCGGTATAGCTTTGTTTAAAGGATTGTTTTGTGTCGTTTGTCATATTGCAGGGACTCCTTTCTGCCGCAGAATATACCTACAAAATCCGCTATTTTAACCATTATACCAGCTGATTCAACAAAAGTCCATATTTCAACACAAAAAATAGTTTACTTATCTTTTTCGTTTGGTATAATATTCATAAAATGAGGAATTGCGTGTAGAAAATTTTGTACGGCATGGCAACAGCCCCACACAAGCATTTAAGGAGGATTTTATCATGGCAACTGCGAAACAGCTGATAACCCGAATCGAGGCCGGAGAATTCGATGGTGTCTTTGGCCGCCTTTACGCCCACGATGCTGCGGTGATCGAAACTCAGCGCAAGCGCTATATCCAAACCATTCAGGAGTTTGAAGAATGCTTCGGCGAAGGCCGTGACCTGCGCATTTATTCGGCTCCCGGCCGCACTGAGCTGGGCGGCAACCATACCGACCATAACAACGGCGTGGTGATGGCCGCAGGCGTGAATCTGGATATTATTGCCGTGGTGAGCAAAAATGATAACAATGTGATCAACTTTAAAAGCAAGGGCTTTGGCCGCATTGACGGCATCGACCTGAACCGCTTGGAGCCTGTTGAAAGCGAAGCCTCGCATTCGGCAGCGCTGATCCGCGGTGTGGCGGCAGGCGTTGCGAAAGTAGGCGGCAAGGTGGGCGGCTTTGATGCATTCTCCACCAGCGATGTGCTGCGCGGCAGCGGCCTTTCCAGCTCGGCTGCGTTTGAGGTGGTCGTGGGTGCCATTCTGCGCGGCGAGTACAACAACGGCGATGAAACCCTGCTCAGCCAGGTGGAGCTTGCCAAGATCGGCCAGTATGCCGAAAATGTGTTCTTCGGCAAGCCCTGCGGCCTGATGGATCAAACGGCTTGTGCTGTGGGCAGCGCGATCACCATCGATTTTAAAGATCCCACCGATCCCGTTGTAAACAAGGAAGCACTGGATCTGGAGGGCCACGGCTATGCACTGTGCATCAGCGACACCAAGGGCAGCCATGCCGATCTGACCCCCGATTACGCCGCCATTCGCAGCGAGATGGAATCGGTGGCTGCGTTCTTCGGCAAAAAGGCCCTGCGTGAGGTCAATGAGGAAGATCTTTATCATAACATTGCTGCCGTGCGTGCAAAAACGGGTGACCGTGCTGTGGTGCGCGCCATCCATTTCTTCAACGACAGCCGCCGTGCCGAGCAGCTGCGTGAGGCTGTGCGCCGCGATGATTTTGAGGAATTCCTGCGCCTGATCAACGAGGGCGGACATTCCAGCTTTGAGTATAACCAGAACGCTTACAGTGTACATCAGCCCGAACAGCAGGGCATTTCGGTGGGCTTGGCCGTAAGCCAGCATGTGCTGCAAAACCGCGGCGCCTGCCGTTTGCAGGGCGGCGGCTTTGCGGGCACCATTCAGGCGTTTGTGCCGGTAGACCTGCTGCCTGCCTATCGTGCCGCCATTGACGGTGTGTTTGGCGAAGGCTCGTGTCATGTGCTGAGCATCCGCAACTACGGCGCTGTTGAAGTAACGCCCGAGCTGTAAAACCACAGCGGCCCTTCTTTCAGAATTTCATCATGCAAAAACTCCGGTGTGTGTTTGCAGCACGCACCGGAGTTTTTTTACGTTCAGCGAATTTTAAAATAGCCGGGCAGGGGGCGAACATTGTCCTCTACCAAAATCGTAAAGCCGTGGGGGTTCACCTCGGCCGCTTTGCCAAAAGCCGTTTCGCACAGCAGATGATCGCCGCGGTTAAAAATCATTTCAGCCGATTGGGTTTTGCCCACGCGGCGATAGTGCAGAATATCGCCCTCGGCTTTTACAAGCTGAAAATCACCGCTGCGGAAGGCATCGCATTCTGCGCGCAGCTCGGCCAGCTGGCGCAGCACCGGGCGTACGCGGCTTTCGCTGCTTTCCCAATCAAAATAAGCGCGGTTGAAAGGGTCACGATAGCCCTGCATGGCAATTTCGTCGCCATAGTAAATGCTGGGTACGCCCGGCAGGGTAAAGATCATGGCGTAGGCCATGGTGAGCATTTTGATGCCGCGCTCATATTGCACAGCGCTCAGCCGCCGTCCGCTTTGCCAATAGCGGTCATGCCCTTCCGAGGATTCTCCCGCCAGGGCTGTGATGGCGCGTTCGGTATCGTGGGTGGAAAGAAAATTCATCAGGCAGTGCAGCGCCGGGGCGGGATAATTTTCGCAGATGGACAAAATGCGGTCGGCAATTTCCTCCACAGGGCGTCCATGCAAAAAGTCCAGCACAGCGTTTCGGAACGGGTAGTTCATCACGCAGTCCAGCCCTTTGCCCAAAAGATAGGTGCGGCGCTTGTCATAGGCGATCTTGGTGGTGGCATCCTCCCACACTTCGCCCATCAAAAGCTTATCCGGGCCGTGTGCTTTTACCGCCTTGCGCAGCTCCTCAATAAAATCATCGGGCAGTTCATCGGCTACATCCAGGCGAAAACCGCTTGCACCGCGGCTGAGCCAGGTATCGATCACACCGCCCTTGCCGCAGATAAAATTGCGGTAAGAGGGGGTGTCTTCATTCACCTCGGGCAGGGTGTCAAAGCCCCACCAGCTGCGATAACCGCATTTGTAGCGGGAGCTGAAATCATACCAGCAGCGATAAGGCGAGTATACATCGTGATAGGCGCCGCCGTTACCATAGCGCCCCTCACGGTTGAAATAGCGGCTATCGCTGCCGGTATGGCTGAACACACCGTCCAAAATAATGCGGATGCCGTGTTTTTTGGCGGCATCGCACAGAGCGCTGAACTCCTCGTTGGTGCCCAGCAGGGGATCGGCATTCAGATAATCGGCGGTGTTGTAGCGGTGGTTGGAATGTGCTTCAAAAATGGGGTTCAGATAAATATAAGTCACGCCCATTTCCTGCAGGTAGGGCAGTTTTTCCTGAATACCGGCAAAATCGCCGCCAAAATAATCCAAATTCAGGCTGCCGCCGGTTTCTGTGGGCCAAAAGTACGGCTCACCATGCTTGTTGGTACGGTAAACACGGTCGGCGAAAGGCATGGGCTTGGGGCGGCTTTCCTTGAAACGATCCGGAAAGATCTGATATTGCACGCCGCCTTTATAGCATTCGGGCGTGATAAAATCCTTGTCATACACCGTGATCTGCCATTCGGGGCCGCTTTCCCAGCTGAGATAGCCCTCGCCAAGCTTGCCGCGGTAGATCTTGCGAAAATCGCTGTACAGATCAAAATGATAAAAGTATAAGCCCACTTCACCCGGCATGAACCGCACGCGGTAAAGCGTGCCGTCTGCGCCGCGCTCGTGCATTTCCATGATCAGCTCGGCTTGCGGCTGCCCATCGCGGTGAATGATCAAACGGGGAGAAAGTGTGCCGTATTCGGCGGGCAGATGCAGCGTGAATGTGATGCCCTGGCCCACAGGGATCGCCCCAACCGGCTCGCGGCAGGCGGGATCGGTGCTGTTAAAGAAAGTGTGCATCAAGATGCAATGGCTCCTTTGCTTTTGCAAATTACAGAAAAACGGCGGCCCGGAAACAACTTATGTTTTCCGCGCCGCCGTTTGCGCTTTGAAAAAAATTATTTTACAGGTGCGGCGTGCCAGATGCCATGCGCATAATCGGTCACAGAACGATCGGCGCTGAAAATGCCGCTGTTGGCAATGTTCATCAGGCTCATGCGGTTCCAGTTGGTACGGTCGGCATACAGGGCCTGCAGATCGGCCTGCGCACGGCGGTAATCCTTGAAATCGGCGATCACCATATAGGGATCGCTGGTGGTCAGGTTGTCGTAAACGGTGCGGAAGTCCTCGCCGTTCCAGCCGCGCTCCAGCATGCCCAGAGCGGCCATGGCAACATCATCGTTGCCAAGGAACATATTGGGGTGGTAGCCAAGGCGCTTGAGGTTTTCCACCTCGGGGGTGCGCATACCAAAGATGATCTCGTTCTGGTGGCCTGCTGCATCGGCAATTTCCACATTGGCACCATCCAGCGTGCCCAGAGTGACGGCGCCGCTCAGCATAAACTTCATGTTGCCGGTGCCGCTGGCCTCGGTGCCGGCCAGAGAGATCTGCTCAGAAACCTCGCTGGCGGGCATCAGGTGCTCGCTCAGGGATACGCAGTACTCTTCCAGATACACGATGCGCAGCTTTTCGCGAATAACGGGGTCAGCGTCGATCAGCTGGCCCAGCTTGCAGATCAGGCGGATCATCTGCTTGGCCATATAGTAGCCGGGGGCTGCCTTTGCGCCGAAGATATAGGTTTTAGGAATGAAATCTGCGTTGGGGTTTTCCTTCAGATACAGATACTGTGCCACGATGTTCAGCGCATTCAGGTGCTGGCGCTTATACTCGTGCATACGCTTTACCTGGCAGTCAAAAATGCTGTTCGGGTCGATCACCTGGCCGGTGGTGCGCTGCAGGTAGTTGGCAAAATCCACCTTATTCTTGGCTTTGACCTCTTCCAAACGCTTCAGAACAGCGGTGTCGCTGCTGAATTTTTCCAGCTTTTTCAGGTTGGCGGCATCCTTGCGGTAATCCGTGCCGATCACATCGTCCAGCAGGCTGCACAGATTGGGGTTGCTGGCCAGCAGCCAGCGGCGATAGGCAATGCCGTTGGTCACATTTTTGAAAGCCGCGGGCTTATACAGGTAATAGTCATGGAACACGCTCTGCTTAATGATCTCGCTGTGCAGCTTGGAAACGCCGTTGATGCTGTGGCAGGTGTAGGCACAGATATTGGCCATACGAATCTGGTTGTCGCCGATCATGGCCATATAGTTGATCTTGCCGTAGTCGCCGGGGAATGCCTTTTCCAGCTCGATGCGGGCGCGGCGATCCATCTCCTGCACGATCATGAAAATGCGGGGCAGGGTCATGCGGAACAGGTCCACATTCCACTTTTCCAAAGCCTCGCTCATCACGGTGTGATTGGTGTAGGCAAACACCTTGCGGCAGATGTCAAACGATTTATCCCAGCCGAAGCCGCATTCATCCAGCAGCACGCGCATCATTTCGGGAATGGCCAGCGTGGGGTGGGTATCGTTCAGCTGAATGGCAATTTTGTCGGGCAGGTTTTCCAGCGTGCCGTACTGGCTCAGGTGCTTTTTCAAAATATCACCGATCGCAGCAGCCGACAGGAAATACTGCTGGCGCAGGCGCAGAATCTTGCCCTCAACATGGTTGTCGTTGGGGTACAGGATCTTAGAGATCAGCTCGGCACTGGCCGATTTGTTCATGGCGTTGGTGTATTCACCGGCGTTGAAGCTGTTCATGTCAAAATCGCGGGCCTTTGCCTGCCACAGACGCAGCTTGGAAACGCCCTTTCCGCCGTAGCCCTGCACATACATATCGTTGGGCACAGCCTGCACAGCATTGTAGTTGATGTGCTGCACATGGTGGAAGCCATTGTCCCAGGTTTCCTTGATCTCGCCGTCAAATCGCACTTCAATGGCCTGATCGGGGTGCGCCTTCAGCCATACGCTGCCGCCGGGCAGCCAGTTGTCAGCGGTTTCCTGCTGCCAGCCGTCCACGATCTTCTGCTTGAAGATGCCGTACTCATACAAAATCGAATGGCCGGTGCCTGCAATGCCGGTGGTGGCCATGCCGTCCAGATAGCAGGCAGCCAAACGGCCGAGGCCGCCGTTGCCAAGGCCTGCATCAGGCTCCTGCTCATACACGGAATCCAGACTGATGCCTGCATCCTTCAGCACATCGGCAGCCACTTCGTTCAGGCCCAGATTAAACAGGCTGGTTTTCAGGCTGCGGCCCATCAAAAATTCCATGCACAGGTAGTAAACCTGTTTGTTGCCTGCGCCCAGTGTGCGCGAAAGAAAAATCTTGTGATTGTCGCTCATGATCTGGCGGATCACCATGGCCATGGCACGGTAAACCTGTTCCAGGCTGGCTTCGCTCAGTTCGGTGCTGCTCTCGCTTTTCAGGGCGGAGCGCAGCAGCTTGTCAAACTCTTTTTTGGTGTATTTTTGCACGGGATGATCCTCGCTTTCAATTTGGTCATAAAGGCGAACGGCCGTTTGCCGCGGTGCTGCCGGGCGGGGCCGAAGCTACGATGAAATTATTATATAGTATTTGAGGTGCATTTTCAAGGGCGGCAGCGCACAATTCGCGGCTTTGCAGCATCAAAAACCGGGCAAAAGCAGCTTTCGTACAGGGGGAATGTTTTGAGTGAGGCGTAAAAAGAAATAAATTGCAAATATTTCGGGGATTTCGCTTTTCTAAAAGCAAAATATGGTATATAATAAAATTTATATAGGTTACATCAGCGCACTTGTTATGCGCTTTTAAAACAAAGGCGGAGCCGTGCATATACTGCCCCGGAATGTTGGGGCGCGGTTCGGCCAGAATGATCGGAAAAGAGGATGAATATGGAACTCACAAAGGTTCGCCTGCAGATCGCCGGCAGCAATTATGTTATTTCTACCACCGATTCGGAAAGCTATGTACACGAGCTGGCCGAGCGTTTGGATAAGGATATGAAGGATATTTTGGAATCGGCACCTTCTGCCAGCGTAACACAGGCCGCGGTGCTGGCGGCGCTGGATTATCTGGACGAGCTGCAGAAATCCACGGGCAGCGTGGACAATATGCGCCGCCAGATCAAAGATTACCTTGAAGATGCCGCCAACGCAAAAAGTGAAGCTGCCGATGCAAAGCGCCAGGTGCAGGAGCTGCAGCGCCAGCTGGAGCAGATACGGGGAAGCCAGGCATGAGTCAGCTGGAAATTTTAGCCCCTGCCGGTAATATGGAAATGCTCACCGCCGCAGCCCGCAGCGGTGCCGATGCCGTATATCTGGGGCTTGGCAATTTTAATGCGCGGCGCACAGCCAACGGCTTTTTCGGTGAGCAGTTGGCCGAGGCGGTGCGCTTTTGTCATGCCCGGGGTGTGCGGGTGCATGGTGCGGTAAACACCACGGTATATGCCCCCGAGCTGCCTGCGCTGGCGCAAACCATCACGGATGCCGCACAGGCGGGTGTGGATGCGCTGATCGTGCAGGATCTGGCGGCGGCCCGCCTGGCACAGCAGATCGCTCCCGAGGTGGAATTGCACGGCAGCACGCAAATGTCGGTGCATACCCTGCAGGGGGCTTTGCAGCTGGCAGATATGGGCTTTGACCGTGTGATCTTATCGCGTGAGCTGAGTCTGGATGAGATCCGGGCCATCACCGAAGCCTGCCCCATTGAAACCGAAGTGTTTGTACACGGTGCGCTGTGTATGTGTGTGAGCGGGCAGTGCTATATGAGTGCTTTTTTGGGTGGCCGCAGCGGCAACCGCGGCAGCTGTGCAGGCACCTGCCGCCTGCCGTTTCAGGCAGATGCCCTGCCTGCGGGCAAGCCGGCACAAACCTATCATCTTTCGCTCAAGGATATGGATGTGATCGATGCGCTTCCCGCCCTGCAGAAGGCAGGCGTGGCCAGCGTAAAAATCGAAGGCCGCTTGCGCACGCCCGAATATGTGGCGGCGGCGGTAGCTGCCTGCCGCGGTGCGCGCGACGGCGCTGCCTATGACCGCGCGCTGCTGCAGGATGTGTTTTCACGCTCCGGCTTTACGGCGGGTTATTTGCAGGGAAAGCGCGATGGCTCTATGTTTGGCGTGCGCACCGGGGAGGATGCCGCCAAAACCCGCGAAGCGCTGCCCCGGGCGCGTGAATTGTTCCGGCGCGAATTTCCCGCAGTGGCCGTGGATATGAGCTTTTACTGTGATGAGGAGGGCGCAAGCCTTACGGTTTCGGACGGTGTGAGGCATGTGTACAGCTTCAGCGATGAAAAGCCGCAGCCTGCCCGCACCGATCCTGCCGAGGCGCTGCGCCGTTCGCTGGCCAAAACAGGCGGAACGCCGTTTTATACGCATGACATTGAAATTGAAATGGAAGGCGGGCCGTGGTTTTTGCCGGGCAGCACTGTAAATGAGCTTCGGCGTGACAGCTTGGAGAAGCTGCTTTTGCTGCGCGAAAAAACGCCCCAGCGCATGATCCATTCCGTGCAGCTGCACGACACACGCCGCACGGTGCCCGGCCATAAGCTGGCAGCCCGTTTTGAAAGCTGGGAGCAGGTTCCCCGGCAGGCAGCCGGGCAGCTGTGGCGCATTGTGCTGCCCATTGCCGAGGCGGAAAAAGTGCCGCAGCCCCTGCGGGAAAAAACGGTTTTGGAGCTGCCGCGCGTGCTGTTCGGCAATTTGGAACAGCAAACCGCGCAGCGCATTCAGGCCACCCGCAGCCTTGGCTTTGCAGGGTATGAATTCAGCAATATCGCGGGTGTGCGCCTTTGTGCCGGGCTGCCGATGTTTGGCGGCTTTGGGCTGAATATCACCAATCCCATTGCAGCCGAGGAATATAAACAGCTTGGCCTTGCGCAGATCACCCTGCTGCCCGAGCTTACGCTGGAACAGATGGCTGCCATCGATCCGGGCATTCCCACCGCGATGATCGTATACGGCCATATGCCGCTGATGATCACGCGCGCCTGCCCCATGCAGAATGTGACCGATTGCAAGCATTGCAGCAAAAAGGGCGTATTGACAGACCGCAAGGCTGCCAAATTCCCGGTGCGCTGCGGGCTGGGTGTGCGCACCATCTACAACCCCGTACCTATTTATATGGGGGATAAGCAGGAGCAGATCCCGGCGGACGTGCTTACCGCCTATTTCACGGTGGAAACCCGCGAACAGGCCGCCGCAATCCTTGCACAGATCAGCGCCGGAAAAACTTTCGACGGCGATTTCACGCGGGGCTTGTATTACAAGGGCACAAACTGAGAGTATACGACAACAAGATAAAGTGAGGAATATCCATGAAACAACTGATCCTGGCCTCCGGCAGCCCCCGCCGCAAAGAGCTGCTGGCGCTGGTTACGCCTGATTTCACCGTAAAAGTGAGCGATGTGGACGAAAGCGCCATCACCGCCCCCACGCCTGCCGGGCTGGCAAAGGCTCTGGCCCGGGCAAAGTGCCTGGCCGTGGCCGAAACCGAGCCGGAGGCGTTGGTGCTGGGCAGCGACACAGTGGTGGAGTTTGAAGGCAAAGTGTTCGGCAAGCCCAAAAACCGGCAGGATGCCCAGCGTATGCTGCAGGCACTGTCGGGTAAGCGCCACTATGTACACACCGGCGTGTGCATGGCACAGGGCGATCACATCGAAAACTTTGTGGTGAGCAGCGCAGTCGATTTCTTCCCCATCGAAGAAGCCGATCTGCAAGGCTATATTGACACCAAAGAGCCGTATGACAAAGCAGGCGGATACGCCATTCAGGGGCACGCCGCTGTGTGGTGCAAGGGCATTGAGGGGTGTTATTACAACATCATGGGCCTGCCCGTTAGCCAGGTTGCACAGGCTCTGAAAAAGTTTTGACCGAAAATCTGAAAAAATCGTAAAATTTTTAAAAACAAACCCTCTGAATGGTTGAGAAAATGTTTGGGTTTGGCTATAATAGTGAAAGCATGGTGCTTTCTGCATTTCGATGCAGATGCCCCGGATAAAAACAGAGTGGAATTTTTTGTTCCGCATTGCTATAAAATAGAGAATAAGCCGCCGTGCGGGCAAAAAGGCCGGCGGTGAATGGTAAAAAGGAGTTTGGAATATATGTTCAGCAAAAATATCGGCATCGACCTTGGCACGGCCAATACGCTGGTTTATATGAAGGGCAAGGGCATCATTATGCGCGAGCCCAGCGTGGTAGCAGTGGATACCAAAACTGACGAGATCCGCAGCGTGGGCCATGAGGCCAAGGCCGTGATCGGCCGTACCCCCGGCAGCATTGTGGCGGTTCGCCCCTTGAAGGACGGCGTGATTGCTGACTTTCAGGTGACCGCAAATATGCTGGCCCATTTTATCAAAACCGCTTGCGGAAACAGCATTTTTTCTCGTCCGCGCGTGGTGATCTGCATTCCCAGCGGCGTTACCGAGGTGGAAAAGCGCGCTGTGCGTGAGGCTTCGCTGAAAGCCGGTGCCGCACAGGTGAATATCATTGAAGAGCCCATGGCTGCTGCCATCGGCGCAGGCCTGCCCATCAGCGAGCCCACCGGCAGCATGATTGTGGATATCGGCGGCGGCACGGCCGAGATCGCTGTGATCTCGCTGGGCGGCATTGTGGCCAGCCGCAGCGTGCGCGTGGCCGGTGATATGTTCGATCAGGCCATTATTGCATTCATCAAGCGCAAGTATAATCTGCTCATCGGTGAGCGCACTGCCGAGCAGGTGAAGATCGAGATCGGCTCGGCTTATCCGCTGGACCCTGAGCTGAGCATCGAGATCAAGGGCCGCAATCTGGTGGACGGCCTGCCCAAAAATATCGTGATCCATTCCGAAGAAATTCGTGAATCTCTGGCCGAAAGCCTTGAAAAGATCGTGGCCGCCGTAAAGGAGACCATGGAATGCACGCCCCCTGAGCTGGCTGCGGATATCATTGACCGCGGCATCATGCTGTCCGGCGGCGGCGCTTTGCTGCGCGGTTTGGATAAGCTGATCCAAAGCGAAACCGGCATTGATGTACACGTGGCGGAAAGCCCCCTGGATTGTGTGGCACTGGGCGCAGGCTCTGTGCTGGATCACATGGACATTCTGGGCGATGTGCTGGACGATAATACTTCTCATTTCTAAGGCATCACCGCGCACTCCCGCCTTAACGGATCAAGCACCGCCATGGCGAGAAAGCGGCATTGTCTGAATGAATCAACGGCAATCTCTGTATAAGCCCCCAAAAAGGGGACTGTGCAGGGCTGCCTTATGATTTCGGCAAGCACCATTGCAGGTTGGCCCGGCAGCCGCCGACGGCTTTTGCGATGGTGCTTTTTCTGAATTTATGCTGCGCTGCAGCAGCAAGAAAAAAGGAGGCCAAGCCGGTGAAAGATTTCTTTTCCAGGATCAAGGCCAAGGTTTTGGTGGGCGTTCTGGTTCTATTGGCAGCCATGATGGCGTATGCCGGTGCCAATAACCGACTCACCACCGCCCCGCAAGAGGTAATAGGGCTGCTGCTTACGCCGCTGCAGCGGGCAGCGGCGGGCGTGAAGAACAGCGCGGATTCTTTGGCAGATCGCTATACAAGAATCGATGAGATTTTGGAAGAAAACGAGCAGCTGCGCGAAGAAAACAATGCACTGGAGCAAAAGCTGCTGGAGTATGACCGCCTGAAAGCAGAAAACGATGCCTTTAAAAGCCTGATGGAGATCGAGGAAACCAAGCCGGAATACAGCTATCTGCAGGCCTTTGTGATCGGCCGCGACGGTCTGGAGCAGTTTGGCGGATTCACCATTGATAAGGGCACCATGCAGGGTGTGAAAACAGGGGATGCTGTGGTATCCGAAAACAACTATCTGGTAGGTGTGATCGTGGAGGCAAACCTCACATCCAGCAAGGTGCTTTCGGTGCTCAGCCCCAGCTTTAATGCGGCAGGCGTGATCTCGCGCACCCGTGAAAATGGCATTTTGACCGGCAGCACCGACTATGCGTTTGACGGAAAATGCATTTTCACCAATCTTTCCCGCGATACGCTGGCCACCAGCGGTGATGCCGTGATCACCACCGGTCTGGGGGAAGTGTATCCGCCCGACATTGCCATTGGCACAGTGGAAGAGCTGGTGCCCGAGGCCAGCGGCAAAACCACCACGGCAGTCATTGCCCCCGGCGATGAGATTGACAAGGTGCGTCAGGTTTTTGTGATTACCGAGTGGAGCAACACGGTGCCCGAACAGTAAGGGCAGCAAAATATTTTTAAAGGAGGCGGCATCGCTTGAATTCATCACGAGAAAGATTCCGAACTCTGGTGTGCCGCTGGGGCGGCTTTACATTGCTGTTTCTTTTGATGGCTATTCTGGAAACAACGCCGGGGCTTTTGCGGATAGGCAGCATAAAGCCGCTGTTTATTTTGCCGACGGCTTTGGCAGTGGCTGTGCAGGAGGACGAACTGAATGCGGCCTTCTTTGGCGCTGCGTGCGGCCTTGCGTGGGACTGGACGGCGGCGCGCTATGCAGGCGGCTTTGCGATAGAGTTTGCGCTGGTGTGCCTGCTCACCTCCATGCTCACGCGCGTTTATCTGCGCCTTAACACTTTCAGCTTTTGCCTGATCTCGGCAGGGGGCTGCTGGCTTATATGCTCGCTGGATTTCCTGTTCAGCTATCAGATGGCTGGCTTTGGCCATGGGGCCGAGCGATATTTCTTTTATATCATTCCCATGGTGATCTATTCGGCAGTGCTTTCGCCGCTCAGCTATGTGTGTGCGCGGGGCATTGCAAATCGCTTTGTGCTGGAATAAACCGGTCAGCGCCAAGCAGCCAAAACAAAAAAGGGAGTGCGGCTTTTGAATAGAAAAAACAACAAAACGATTTGGAGCCGCACCATGCTGCTGATCGGGTTTTCCTGTATGGTGCTGGTGGGCTATATCTTTCGGCTGATTTTTTTGCAGCTTGTCAACGGCGAAAAATATCTTGAAAAAGCATCGTCCACCACCAACTATGCGTTTTCCATCACGGCGGCGCGAGGAGAAATTGTGGACTGCTACGGCCGCAGCATTGCCACCAACAGCACCGGCTACAGTGTGATCATCAATAAGCTCATGCTGGGCAAGCAGGATCTGAACGAGCTTTTGCAAAAGCTTGTGAAGATTTTAGAGCGCAATGGGGAAAGCTGGAACGATACCATGATGATCGGCCGCCCCGATGAAAACGGCAGCTACAGCTTTATTGCCGAGGAATCGAACGAGCAGCAGCAAAAAAGCCTGCAAACGCTCAAAAGCGCCATGGGGCTGCAGCAGTATGCCACGGCAGACGAAGTGATGGCCAAGGTGGTGCAGAAATACGATCTGCAGGATTACGATGCCACATGGCGGCGCATTCTGGGCGGCATTCGTTACCAAATGCAGCTGGAGGAATTTTCCAACTACAACAACTTTACGCTGGCCGAAGATGTTTCGGATAAAACCATGGCCACCATCAAAGAGCAAAGCCTGAGCTTGAACGGCGCCGAGATCATGTACACCACCATTCGCGATTATCCCGATGGAACGCTGATCCCGGCGGTGCTTGGCAGCGTGGGCAAAATCACCGCCGAACAGTGGAAGGCGGATGACTATGCCATGCGCCGTGCCGGCTATGCCATGAGCGATACCATTGGTCAGGCAGGCTTGGAAGCTGTGTACGAAAGTGCGCTGCGCGGCAGCGACGGCGTGGAAACCATCACCCGCAATGCCGATGGCATTATTGTTTCCACCGAAGTCACCAAACAGCCGCAGCCCGGCCAAACGCTGGTGCTTACCATCAATAAAGATCTGCAGAAAAAAGTGGATGAAACACTGGAAGCGCATATTCTCGAACTGCAGCAGACCCGTGCGGCAGGTGCCGGTAAGGAATGCAATGCAGGCGCGGTGGTGGTGCTGAACGCCAAAACGGGCGGTGTGCTGGCAGTAAGCAACTATCCCAGCTATGATCTGAATCTATACAGTGCCAACTACAGCACCTATGCGTCTGATCCTGCGCTGCCGCTGTATAACCGCGCGCTGCAGGGGCAGTATACCCCGGGCTCTACATTTAAACCGGCTGTAGCCGTGGCGGCGCTGGTCAATGGTGTGATTCAGCCCGAGGATACGGTGAATTGTACGGGCACCTACACCTATTATTCTGACTATCACCCCGGCTGTCTGCAGATCAGCCACCGTGGGCCGGTGAATCTGTTTACGGCAATCCAGTACAGCTGCAACATCTTCTTTTATGATGTTGGCCGCCGCACCGGCATCGATGTGTACGATCAGGTGGCGCAAAGCCTGGGCCTTGGCATCAAAACCGGGCTGGAAGTGGGCGAGGGCACAGGGCATCTTACCCAGAAAACCGACGATAATTATACCAACGGCCTTGAACTGCAGGCCGCGATCGGCCAGGGCAACACGGTGGTCACGCCGGTGCAGCTGGCCACCTATGCCAACACGCTGGCCAACAAGGGCGTGCGCTATCGCACCCATCTGGTGCAGGGGCTGCGCGATGGCAACACCGGTGCCTCTATTCAAGAGTTTGACCCTGTTGTAGAAGAAGTGATCGAGGATAACACGGGCGCTTTTGATGCCGTGCAGCAGGGCATGGCGCTGGTGACCGGCACGCTGCGTGCCCTTTCGGATTATCCGTACACCATCGCCACCAAAACCGGCAGCCCCCAGCGCGGCGACACCTATACCACCGCAGGCGGCCGCCGCACCAACTATGTGAACTCGGTCATGATCGGCTACGGCCCGGTTGAAGACCCCGAGATCGCAGTTGCCATTGTGCTGGAATACGGCGGCGGCGGCAGCAATGCGGCCCCCTTGATGGCGGATATCTTTAATGCATATTTCTTTGACAAAACAAGCGATCTGGCTGTCACACCTGAAGGCCAGCTGGTGCAGTAAAAACAAGGGCGCTTTGCAGTCGCTTGATCAAACAGGAAAAACCTGACAAATTTTTTGCAAAATGTTTGCGCATATTGGGCATTGCGCCCAAATATGTGCTTGTGATATGATAGATATGTAATGTTTTATGAAAAGATAGGAAGCAACATTGAAAGCAAAGGTCATTATGATCGCCTCTGGAAAAGGCGGAACGGGCAAAAGCACGGTTTCGGTGCTGCTCGGCGGCTGTTTGGGGGCACGCAAGAAAAAAGTGCTGCTGATCGAGCTGGACTCCGGGCTTCGCAGCGTGGATATCATTTCCGGTGTGTACGGAAAAACGATCTATGATATTCAGGATGTGCTGTGCGGCCGCTGCGAGGGCGGCAAGGCTGTGGTGGAAAGCCCGGTTTATCCGGGGCTTTCGGTGATCTCGGCACCGTATGAGGGCGGTGAGGTTCGCCCTGAACGCTTAAAAAAGATGGTAGAGGCTATGCGCCCGTATTTTGACTATATCCTGCTGGATACGGCAGCGGGGTTGGGCGCACCGTTTCAGGCGGCGGCAGGTGTGAGCAGCATGGCTTTGCTGGTGATCACGCCGGACCCCGTTACCCTGCGTGACGGCGGCATTGTGTGCCAGCACTTGCGCGATGCGGGAATTGCCGAAATACGCCTTGTGATCAACCGCCTGAATCTGCTGACCTTCCGCAAGGGCCCTATACGAGATCTGGACGAATGCATCGACACCGTGGGCGCACAGCTGATCGCAGTGATGCCCGAAAGTATGCTGCTGCAAAAGGCGGCGGCAGCAGGCGAGCCTTTGCCCGCGGGCGAAGCATTTCTGCAAACAGCCCAAAACCTGGCAGGCCGGGTGATGGGCGAACAGATTCCTCTGGCCATCCGGTGATGGCCACGCACTGCACCGGCCGGATGCAGTGTTACGCTACTGTAGGCAGAGGAGAGAAGAACCATGAATATTGCGCTGATCGCACACAACAGCAAAAAAGAATTGATGATCCAGTTCTGCACGGCATACTGCAATATTTTTAAAAAGCATACGCTGCTTGCCACAGCGACCACAGGAAGGCTGATCTCAGAAGCCACGGGGCTGCGGATCCACTGCTTTTTGCCGGGCAGTCATGGCGGTATGGAGCAGATCATGGCGCGTATTGCCTGCGATGAAGTGGATCTTTTGCTCTTTTTCCGCGATCCGCTGCGTGCGGGCCCGGATGAACCAAGCTCTATCAACATTCTGCGCCTTTGCGATGTACACACCGTGCCGGTGGCTACCAATATCGCCACCGCCGAGGCACTGGTTCACGGCCTTGAACGCGGCGATCTTGCATGGCGTGAATACCTGCACGAATAGTGCTTCAGAAAGTTTTCCAAAAGCCTCGATACTGAACCGCAGTATC
>SFIE01000020.1 GCA_004555405.1 Subdoligranulum sp. | reverse complement strand
AAGGGATTTGAACCCACACTCTTTTAAGGGAACTAGAACCTGAATCTAGCGCGTCTGCCAGTTCCGCCACATCCGCATATTGTTTGTTTCAGCTGGCTGTGTGCCCGCCGAACAAGTGATATTATAGCACACACATAGAAAATGTCAACACATTTTTTAAAAAAGTTGAAAAATTGGAAAAGAAAAATCAAAATCTCAAAAAATCAGCGGATAAAACGCAATTATTTATGAATTTTGGCATAAAACTTTTCGCGCTCACGGAAATAGCACTGGGGGCACAGGCTCACATATTCCACATCGTCCACCTGATCAATGGCCACCTGATCGCCCTCAAACACAAACTCACCGTTGATCTTGCGGCCATTGCACAGCGCCTTGCGCCCGCAAAAGCAAATGGTTTTCATCTCTTCCACGGTGTGTGCCAGCTCTAAAAGGCGGGTAGAACCGGGAAAGCCGCGCATAGAAAAATCGGTGCGCAGGCCATAGCAGATCACAGGCACATTCAGCAGGCAGGTGGCGCGAAACAGCTGTTCGGCCTGTGCGGCGGTGAAAAACTGGCTTTCATCACACAAAATGCAGGCGGGGGGAGTGGTTGTGCTCATCTCGCGCTGCAGCAGGGCAAACACATCGTCGCTTGCGCTGATCAAATGGTCCACCTTGCGCGAAATGCCAAGGCGGCTCAGCAGCTGATCGCCGCCCTTGCTGTCAATGCGGGGCTTGAGCACCAAAACGCGCATACCGCGCTCTTCATAATTGTGCGCCACCTGCATCAAAGCAGTGCTTTTGCCGCTGTTCATCGCGCCGTAGCGAAAATATAATTTGGCCATGAAAAAATAGCTCCTTACAAGTTTATTGCTCGTTGCGCAGGCGGTAGCTCAGGCTCATCAGGCTGTCGCCAAGGTGAACATTTTCCACCACAAGCTGCGGGTAATCCACCACCAGATCGTAGTGGCTGAAGTTCCAAAAGCCCTTCACACCGGCTTCCACCAGCGTGGGGGCCAGCGCAATGGCACCCGTGCGGGGCAGGCAGAGCACAGCCATTGCCACATGGTTTTCCCGGCAGAACTTTTCCAGATCGTCTGTGTGGTAAATGGGAACGCCGTTCAGATCTTTGCCCACAAGCTCAGCGTTGCCGTCAAAAGCGGCCAGCAGCTTGTAGCCGCTGGTTTCGTTGGTGATAAAGCGCGAAACAGCCGAGCCTAAGCGGCCTGCGCCCACCATGATGCTGGGCAGGGGCTCGCCGCTGCCGAACAACAGCTTGCCCAGCTCGTCTACCAGTTTATCCACCTCGTAACCGATGCCCTGTCGGCCAAAGCTTGCAAAACAGTTAAAATCCTGCCGCACCTGGCTGGCCGTGGTGCCAAGCGTATCGGCCAGATATTTGCTGGAAACCTCCGTGATGCCGTTTTTCTGCATCATGCAAAGATAACGGTAATATTTGGGAAGGCGTTTGATTACAGGCAAAGAAGCGTTTCCTTGAGCGGGCATGATTGCATTTCTCCTTTTTGCGGGGCTGTGCGAACAGGTGCAGAGCCTAAGTTTCGGTTTGGGCAACGCCGCAGCAGCCTTGCCGAAGGAGAAAAACTGCGGGCATTACTTTTAATAAAGAGTATAGCGCAGGACAGGAAAGATTGTCAAATAAAAATCAATCATTGTGCTATAAAATTGGCAAATACGGTCAAAACTTTTTTTGTGCCCGGAAAATGCCGCATTCAGGGCGCAGTGATCAAGCGGCCAAGGGGGAAATTATGCCAAAACAAACACAGCGCTGCTCGGCACAGGAGGTGCTGGCAGAAAAAGAAAATCAGGAACTGGAGTATATGCGTGAAACCGCATCGGTGGCGCACACCAAGGGAAGATACTCGATCCACTGCCTGACGGTGGTGGGCCAGATCGAAGGCCATGTGAGCGCACCCGACAATCAAAAAACCACACGCTATGAACAGGTGATCCCGCAGATCGTGGATATTGAGGAAGACCCCGCCATCGATGGCCTGATGGTGGTGCTGAACACCGTGGGCGGCGATGTTGAGGCCGGGCTTGCGCTGGCCGAGCTGATCGCCGGGGTGAGCAAGCCCAGCGCAGCGCTGGTGCTGGGCGGCGGACATTCCATTGGCATTCCGCTGGCAGTCAGTGCCCGGCGCAGCTTTATCGTGCCCACCGCAACCATGATGGTGCACCCGGTGCGCCACAGCGGAACCGTGCTGGGGGTGCCGCAAACCATGCGCTACTTTGACCAGATGCAGGACCGCATCACCAGCTTTGTGACCGGGCATTCCAACATTACAGCCCGCCGCTTTACCCAGCTGATGATGCACACGGGCGAACTGGTGATGGACATGGGCACGGTGCTTACCGGCGAAAAGGCCGTGCGCGAAGGGCTGATCGACGAGCTGGGCGGCATTGCCGATGTGCTGCAATACCTTTATAAAGAGATCCAGGCCGAAAGATAAAAATTGCCGCTCCGGCACACAGAAAAGGCCGGGGCGGCGTACATGGAGTTTATTTGCCGAGATATTTTTCAAACAGGCTGTCTTGCCAGTCATGCGCAAAAAACTGGTTGTTTACCGTGGTTACAAGATCCTCGGCGTATTCGTATTTGTCCAGTGTCATGGCCGCAAAGCTATCACCGACCAAATTGGCATCCGGCTTGCCGGAAAGCGTGAACTTTACACTGCGCAGTACCTCGGCACAGGGGGTGGCCATGCCGATCACAAGGCACAGGGCCAGCGCAAGGCAGGTTTTGTTTTTATGCTCCAGTAAATAGCGTATAACGGAAATGCACAGGATCAGCAGAGCCGGGATCGATGTCCGCATACAAAAATCGTTGGCATCGGTGAGTTTGTATAAAGGAATCAGAACCAATTCAACCGCGCAGATCCATAAATAATCATAGCAAAGCAGCTGCCTGCGCAAAAGAAGCAGATACACCCCGACTTCCAGTAAAACAAACGGGAAATACCATTTCACAGCCGAAATGCCCCCCAGCGCAAAGATCCAGCCGTTTGCGCCAAGGCTGCCGGGATTAGAAAGATAAAAGCTGCCCCACACCCCCAGCATCAGGGCGGGGGTAAGCCAGTTGGCGGCGGTGTGCAGGGTGCGGCCAAGGCCGTTTTTCTTTACGGCACACAGCGCTATCGGAATCATGCCAAAGGTGGCAAATGGCGAATACAGAAAACTCAGGCTGCACAGCGCAGCGCCGCCGTTTCGGCTGCCCAGATTGAGCAGCAGCCCCACGATCAGCCACAGGGGGATCGCCTGATTGAACACCCAATATAAAAGGGTGGTATTGCTGGAATACTGAAAAAAATGTGACCACCATTCCATGTGCCCGGTTTTCACAAAGCCCTCCTGCACAAAAAACGGAATACAGTCCAGCCCACTGAAGCCCATAAAAACCACCGGGATCAGCAGCGATTGTTTTTGCAGATACAGCTGCAGCTGCAGCAAAACCAGCATAAGGCCCGCAAAGCACCACACAAACAGCCACAGCTGTGCCGCACCAAACACCTTGCCCAGCGCCGCAGCGGGCAGCCAGAATACGAAATAGTACACAAAGCCCACAGGATCGCTGCCGCACAGCGCCTGCACAGCATCCGGCTGCGCCGAAAGATCGTAGCGAAGCGGCCAGGAAAAGTGGGTGAGATCATTTAAGATCGGGTTTCGCACATAGTAGTCTAAATTCTGGTAAGAAAACCCGCCAATGCCGGAAAACGCCAGCCACACCAAAACGGCAGCGGCACACAGCAGCATATACCACACCGAAAGCTGCACGCTGCCGCCTTTTTGCCAATAGCTTCGCACCAGCGTGAAGCCGCACAGCGCCAGCACGGCAAGCACAGGCAAAAGCCAGATAGCGCGCAGCCAGCCGAACGCAAACAGCACCGCGGGCAAAAGCAGATAAAAAACAGAGGCCGCGTGAACCAGGCGCCCCGAAACGGAAATGCTTTTGGAAAATAACATAGAAAAACTCACTTTCACAGAGCGCTGCCGCCTTGCGCGGGCAGCAGCACCCCAAAGGATTTTGCACAGTGGGATCAAATTCAGTATAAAGGATTTGCAGCACGATTTCAACCGATTTGGATTTTACAAAATAAGGGGCTTGTGTTATACTGTATTCTGTATCTTTATGGGCTGAAAGCTGAAGGGCACGGCCTGTAAAAAACACCGAAAACCGCCAAAACCGGCGGATTTTCGACTTGTAAAAGAAAGATCTGCCCGCGCGGAAAACAGCGCGGCTTTCGTAAGAACAGGCAGTATAGAAACCTTGGGCAACACCGCACAATTCCCACCTCACGGCTTAAGCACCGCTCCGGCGGCGGTGCCCTGAAAAACGCAAATCCTTTGCGGCGTGCCTGAAAAATCTGAAAAAGAGGAGAACTATGGCAAATTCCGAAACTTCCAAATCTGCAAAGGCGCGTGCAGGCTCCGGCCAGCGCAGCCGAAGCGGTGCAAAAAGCCGCCGCAAGCAGCGAAAAGACCCTGCCCGCGGCGCAGCGCTGGGCGCGGCAGGGCTGATGTTTGTTCTGCTGGCGTTTGTGCCGGGCCATTCGCTTTGGGCCGGGCTGCGCAGCGCTATGTTCGGCATTTTCGGCGCATCGCTGTATCTGATCGGCGCGGTGCTGCTGGCCCTTGCATGGCAATGCTTTCAGGGCGGGCGCGGCGTAATGTATGTGCAGGCCGTGCTGTTTTTGCCGCTGTTCTGCGGCCTGCCCGCCGCACTTGCCGGCACGGATTACACCGGTATGAATGTGCTGGAGGTGGTGGCCGACAGCTACAAGGCCGCCACTCAGGGCGGCTGGCACGGCGGTGTGATGGGCGTGGTGCTGGGCGCCAGCTTAACAACCTTCTGCGGCCAGGTGGTGGCATTGATCCTGATTTTGATCGCGCTGGCACTGCTGATCTATTTTTCCTTCCCCATCAGCATGGCCTATCTGGCACAGCTTGCGCGCAGCGCCATGGAAAGCGGCAAGGAGCATATCACCGACACGCGTGAGCGCCGGGAAGAAGCCGTTCGCCGCAGCGAAGAGCTGCAGCGGCAAAACGATGAACGCCGTGCTGCCCGCAAAGAGCGCGAGGCCGCACTGGCAGCCCGCCGCACGGCGTTTAATATTGATGTGGACCTTGGCCCCGACCCGGTGCAGAGCCGCCTTGCCGAGGCCCCGGCACAACCAAAGCCCATCCAGCAGCCTGTGCAGCAGGAGCCCCCGCGCATTGTGCCGAACTTTAGCGATATCGTGGCGGCCCCGCGCAAAACCGTTACCGAGGCCGGAAACGCCGCGCACAGCTTTGCCCAGCCTGCCGCCCCCGCTATGCCCGAGGCAGAGCAGCCCGTGCAGGGAATGCCGGTGGCGCAAAGCCAGCATATCGAGGTGGGCCCCGGCGGCACCTTTGGGCTGAACCCGCTGCGTGAGGCCCTCAGCCACCGCTGGCGGCCCAAAGTGCCCATTGAACCGCCCAAGGTGCAGGATATGCACGGCGAGCCGGATATTTCGGCCGAGCTGGGCGGCGAGTTTGAAATCCCGCTGCCTGTAGAGCCGCAAACGCAGGCGCTGGAACAGGCCGAAGCCGAAGCGCCCGCCATTTCGGACAGCGAGCTTTGGGAGCAGCTGGGAAGCCCGGATAAGATTATGGCCGAGGTGCCTGCCCAGCCTGAGCCGGTGCCTGCGCCTGAACCCGCCCCGGTGCAGCCGGACGAAGTACCGGCACCCGCCCAGCCCGAGGCCCCGGTGTTTGATGAAAGCACGGCCCCGGCAGGCGGCGTGGAGCATTTGATCCACAAAGCCACGGTAAACGGCAGCATGAGCAGCCAGCCCGAGGCCACGCTGGAGCAGGGCACCAGCTATACCTATGATTTCCCGCCGCTGGAGCTTTTGGAACAGCAGCGTGAGACCGATGATTCCAAGGCGGCGGCTGAAATGCGCAAAAATGCCGATATTCTGGTGAACAGTCTGGATAGCTTTGGCGTTAAGACCCGCATTCTGGATATCTGCCGCGGCCCCTCGGTGACCCGCTACGAGCTGCAGCCGCAGGCCGGCGTGAAAATCAGCCGCATCACCAGCCTGGCCGATGACATTGCGCTGAATCTGGCCAAGGCAGGCGTGCGCATCGAAGCGCCCATTCCCGGCAAGCCTGCGGTGGGCATCGAGGTGCCCAACGATACCAAAACCAGCGTGAGCATTCGGGGAATTTTTGAATCGCAGAATTATGCCAATGCCACTTCGCCGCTCACGCTGGCGCTGGGCAAGGATATTGCAGGCACCGCCATGGTGGCCGATCTGTGCAAAATGCCGCATCTTTTGATCGCAGGCTCTACGGGCAGCGGCAAATCCGTGTGCGTGAACAGCATCATCATCAGCTTTTTGTATCGTTCCAGCCCCGAGGATGTGCGCCTGATCCTGATCGACCCCAAGGTGGTGGAATTGGCCGAGTACAACGGCATTCCGCATTTGCTGATGCCGGTCGTCACCGAGCCGCGCAAGGCGGCGGGCGCATTGGGCAGCGCTGTGGCCGAAATGGAGCGCCGCTATCATTTGTTTGCCGAAAGCAATGTGCGCGACATCAAAACCTATAACAAAATGGCCGCGGTAACGCCCGGCGTGGAAAAGCTGCCGTATATTGCCATTATCATTGACGAGCTGGCCGATCTGATGATGGTGAGCGGCAAGGAAGTGGAAGATTATATCTGCCGCATTGCCCAAAAGGCCCGCGCTGCCGGTATGCACCTGATCGTGGCCACACAGCGCCCCAGCGTGGATGTGATCACGGGCCTGATCAAGGCCAACATTCCCAGCCGCATTGCGTTTGCGGTGTCCAGCCAGGTGGACAGCCGCACCATTCTGGATACGGCAGGTGCAGAAAAACTGCTGGGCATGGGCGATATGCTGTTTTTGCCGGTGGGTGCGCCCAAGCCCACGCGTATTCAGGGCACCTATGTAAAAGATGAAGAGATCACCGCCGTGCTGGACTTTATCAAAAAGAGCAGCACGAGCCAGTATGATGAAGCCATGATGGCCAACACCGAGCGCATTGCCGCACAGGAGCTGGGCGGCAAAAACAACGGCGTTGACAGTGATGGCGGCAGCGAGCATGATTCCATGTTTGAGCAGGCCGTGGAGGCTGTGATCGATATGGGGCAGGCCTCTACCAGTATGCTGCAGCGCCGCTGCAAGCTGGGCTATGCCCGCGCGGCCCGTATTATGGACGAAATGGAGCAGGAGGGCATCATTGGCCCCTATGAGGGCGCCAAGCCCCGCCCCGTGCTGATCAACCGCCAGCAGTGGATCGAGCGCAAAATGGCGCAGGACACCCCAACACCCCCCGCACCGATGGATTAAAATGGAGGATCTGATGGAACTGTATAACGAGTTTCTGCCCCTTTGCCGCGCCGATATGCTGGCCCGGGGATGGCAGGATGTGGATTTTGTGCTGGTTACCGGCGATGCCTATGTGGATCACCCCAGCTTTGGCGCGGCCATCATTGGCCGCGTGCTGGAGGCCGAGGGCTTTCGCATCGGTATGCTTTCGCAGCCGGATTTTACCACCTGTGAAAGCTTTAAGGAATACGGCAAGCCCCGCTATGGCTTTTTCATCGGCGGCGGCAATGTGGACAGCATGGTGGCACACTATTCTGTGGCCAAGATCCGCCGAAAAGAGGATGAATACACCCCCGGCGGCAAGGCGGGCAAACGCCCCGACCGCTGCGCCACGGTTTATACGCGCCTTGCCAAGCAGGCTTATCCCGATATGCCGGTGATCCTGGGCGGGCTGGAAGCCAGCCTGCGCCGCTTTGCCCACTATGATTACTGGAAAGAGGATGTGCTGCCCAGCATCATGGAGGATTCAGGCGCAGACATCGTCAGCTTTGGCATGGGCGAGCATCAAACCCGTGAGATCGCCCGGCGGCTGGCAAACGGTGAGCCTGCCAGCAGCATTACCGATGTGCAGGGAACCTGCTATCTCACGGATTTTGATCACCTGCCCGATACTTATGTGGAATGCGCCAGCTACCGCAAAGTGCGCGAGGATAAAGTGGCCTATGCCAAGGCCTGCCGCATTCAGATGGACAATCAGGACTGTGTGAGCGGCAAGATCGTGGTGCAGAAGCAAAGCGAAAAGTATCTGGTGCAAAATCTTCCGGCGGTGCCCCTGCGCCGTCAGGAACTGGACGAAGTGTACAAATTGCCCTTTACCCGCCGCTATCACCCCAGCTATGAAGCGCTGGGGGGCATTCCGGCCATTGAGGAAGTAAAGTTTTCCATTATTCAGAATCGCGGCTGCTTTGGCGGATGCAATTTCTGCGCCATTCAGCTGCATCAGGGCCGCCGTGTGACCAGCCGCAGCGAGGCCAGCATTTTGGAAGAAGGCCGCCGTATCACGCAGGACCCTGAGTTTAAGGGCTACATTCACGATGTGGGCGGCCCCACGGCAAACTTTCGCATGGCCAGCTGCGCCCAGCAGATGCAAAAGGGAATGTGTGCAGGCGGCAAGCACTGCCTTGCCCCGCGCCCATGCCCCAATTTGCTGGTGAGCCACAGGGAATATCTGGGCATTCTGCGCAAGCTGCGCCAGCTGCCCGGCGTGAAAAAGGTGTTTATCCGCAGCGGCATTCGCTATGACTACTTAATGGCCGACCCCGATGATACCTTTTTCAAGGAGCTTGTGGAGCATCATATTTCGGGCCAGCTGAAGGTTGCGCCCGAGCACTGCGCCCCGGCCACACTGGCCTATATGGGCAAGCCTCCGGTGGAAGTGTTTAACAAATTCAAGGATAAATTTTATCAGCTCACCAAAAAGGCGGGCAAAAAGCAATATCTGGTGCCCTATCTCATGAGCAGCCATCCCGGCAGCACCCTAAAGGATGCTGTGTATCTGGCCGAATATCTGTATAAAAACCATATGCGCCCCGAGCAGGTGCAGGATTTTTATCCCACGCCCGGCACGGTGTCTACCTGTATGTATTACACCGGGTTGGACCCTTACACCCTCAAGCCGGTGTTTGTGGAAAAAACACCCGAGGGCAAGGCCATGCAGCGCGCGCTGCTGACCTATTATGAGCCCAAAAACGCCGATAAAGTGGCAAAGGCCCTGCAGCTGACCCATCGGGAGGATCTGATCCCGCTGCTGGCCCCCACAGCGGCCCGCCGTATGCGCCGCGATGTGCCCATTCGCACAAACGCTGCACAGCCGGTGCAGCCGAAAGGAGCGCATAAGGGCAAAACCAAAATCAATTTACCGAGTGGAAAGGAACAAAAGCAATGGCAGCAAAAAGGCGGCGCGGCTCGCGCAAAAGGAAAGCGCCGGTAAAAAATCTGCGCTGGTGGCTGTTCACCATTGCGGCGGCTGTGTGTCTGCTGGTGGATGTGCTGGCCGATCAGGGGCTGATCCCCGGCTGGGATGAGCTGGGCGGCGCTGTGGGCAACCGCGTGCCCCAGCAGTCCGCCGCAGTGCCCGAAACGGTACTGGATGCCGTGCACTTTATAGATGTGGGCCAGGGCGACAGTGTGCTTTTGCAAAGCGCGGGCCACTATGCGCTGATCGATGCAGGCGTGCGCGATTCCAAGGAAGCCATTTTGGATTATCTGGATTCCTTGGGCGTGACAAAGCTGGACTATGTGTTTATGACGCACCCCCATGCCGACCATATCGGCAGCATGGCGGCAGTGCTGAAGCAATACGAGATCGGGCAGATGATCCTGCCCAACATTGACAACGGCCCCGAGCCTACCACCAGCACCTACGAGCGTGTGCTGGATGTGCTGGAAGAGAAAAGTATTCCCACCACCTGCGCTTCGCCCGAGGATACCTACAGTCTGGGCAACGGCTGCATCACAATTTTGGGCGACGGCGTAAAAACCGACAACCTGAACAACACCTCCACGGCGCTGCGCTTTGATGCAAACGGCCTGAGCCTTGTGGCCACGGGCGACGGGGAAAAAGAGGTGGAAAAGCAGCTGCTGGCCACAAAGAAAAAAGAATTGCAAGCTGATGTGTATAAGGCGGCGCACCATGGCTCCAGCACCTCCAACACGCTGGAATTTCTGCAGGCTGTCAGCCCGCAGGTGGTGGTGGTGAGCTGCGGCAAGGACAACAGCTACGGCCATCCCCACAAGGAGGCTATGCAAAATTTTGCCGCTGTGGGGGCCCAGGTGCTGCGCACCGATGAGCTGGGCAGCATTGCCGTGTGGGAGCAGGAGGGAGAAGTGCATTATGCCTGCACTGCCGGAAAGGATGCCGCATGAAATATTTTGTTTTGGATGCCTGCGAAAACGGCATCGCCCGTTTGATCGATGAGGAGGAAAACGAACAGCAGCTGCCCCGCGAGGATCTGCCCGCCGAGGCCGCCGAGGGAGATTGTTTGTTTTGGGAAGAGGGAAAGGGCTGGCAGGTGGATGCCGCAGAAACCGCAGACCGCCGCCGCCGACTGCGTGAAAAGCGAATGCACCTTTTAAAATAAAACGGCGAACCGCTTAAAATACAGAGGAACAGGAAAGGTATAAAAAGTATGTATATTCGACAAATGTTTGCACAAAAACCCTGTGTTTTTTCCATTGAATGCTTTCCCCCGAAGCAGGTGGAAAACTATGAGAAAATGCAAAAGACCCTTTTGCGCATGGGCCAGCTGCACCCGGATTTTATCAGCGTTACCTATGGTGCAGGCGGCAGCGCAGGCGGTGTTTCCAGTGTGGATATCGCCGCGTTTCTGAAAAATCAGGTAGGGGTGGAGCCTTTGGCGCACCTGATCTGTATGGGCAGCGACCGCCAGAGCATGACGGATACCTGCGATAAGCTGTTTGCCAACGGGGTACAGAATATCCTTGCGCTGCGCGGTGACCGCAGCCCTCTGCGCGCAGAAAGCCCCGATTTTGCCCATGCCAGCGATCTGGCCGCATTTTTGCGCGCTCACTATGGCAGCTTTGGCATTTCGGGGGCCTGCTACACCGAGGGCCACCCCGAGGCCGACACCCTGGCCGAGGATGTGGAAAATCTGAAAAAGAAAGCCGAAGCCGGTGTGAGCCATCTGATCACACAGCTGTTCTTTGACAACTCCAAATACTACCGCTTTCTCAATCTGGCCCGCAAGCACGGGGTGGACCTGCCGGTATCGGCCGGCATTATGCCCATTGTGAAAAAGAACCAGATCGAGCGCACCGTGGCGCTTTCCAGCGCCAGCCTGCCCGCAGCGTTCACCAAAATGGTCGCCCGCTATCAGGACGATGAAGCCGCCTTGTACGAAGCCGGTATTGAGTATGCCGTAAACCAGATCCGCGATCTGATCGAGGGCGGTGCCGACGGAATTCACCTGTACGCCATGAACAATGCCGATGTGGCCGAAAAGATCTACAGCGGCATTCGCGATCTTTTGTAATTGCCTATGAAAATTCTGCAACCGCCGCTGCCAAAGGAACTGGATGCCGCGCAGGCGCTGCGTTATATGGGCTGCACGCAAAAAGCCGACCCGGCTACCGAGGCGCTTTTGCAAAAGGCCGAAGCCCTGCTGCGCCCGGCAGCCCAGCCGCACGCGGTGTGGATGGAATGCCCTGTGGCCGAGCTGCCGCTGCAAAACACCGGCAGCGACCTTGCCCGCCATTTGCAGGGCTGCGAAAACGCCGTTTTGCTGGCCGTAACGCTGGGCAGCGGCACCGACAGGCTTTTGCAGCGCCTTTCGGCCACCGAGCTGCCCGCTGCCGTTGCCGCCGATGCAGCCGCCAGCACGCTGATCGAGCAGCTTTGCGATGAGATCGAGGGGGAGCTGCGCCGGGAATATCAGGCAAGGGGCCTGTATATCACGGGGCGGTATTCCCCGGGATACGGCGACTGCCCGCTTGCGCTGCAAAGCGTGTTTGCCGCCTATCTGGACACCGGGCGGAAAATCGGCCTTACCGTGGGCAGCAGCGGCCTGCTTTTGCCGCGCAAAAGCGTGACAGCCATTCTGGGCATTTCGCAAAAGCCCGTCACCGGCTACCGCGCCGGATGTGCCCACTGCGTGCTGCAGAAAACCTGCCAATATCGAAAAAGGGGAGTCAGCTGTGAACAGGAATGATCTTTTTACCCGTGATAAATATGTGCTTTTGGATGGCGGCATGGGCACCATGCTGCAGGCCAGGGGGCTGAAATTGGGCGCAAGGCCCGAGCTTTTAAGCATTACCGAGCCGGAAATGCTTACCGGAATCCACCGCGAGTATGTGCAGGCCGGTGCGGATATCGTATACGCCAACACCTTTGGCGCCTCGGCCAAAAAGCTGGAGGGCAGCGGCTATAGTGTGGCCGAGGTAATCTCGGCTTCGCTTGCCTGCGCGCGCAGGGCCGTGCAGGGCACGGGCGCGCTGGTGGCGCTGGATGTGGGCCCTTTGGGAGAGCTGTTGGAGCCTGCGGGCACACTGAAATTTGAGGATGCCTACCGCTGCTTTCAGGAGATCGTGATCGCGGGCGCACAGGCCGATGTGATCGTGGTGGAAACCATGACCGATCTGTATGAAGTAAAAGCGGCTATTTTGGCCGCAAAGGAAAACAGCACCCTGCCGGTGATGGTTTCCATGAGCTTTGAGCAAAACGGCCGCAGCTTTACGGGCTGCACCGTGGAAAGCTTTGCCGCCACCGCCGTGGGCCTTGGCGCGGATGCCGTGGGCATCAACTGCAGCCTTGGCCCGGTGGAGATCCTTCCGCTGGCCCAGCGCCTTTGCCAAAGCGTGCCGAAAAATTTCCCGGTGTTTGTCAAGCCGAACGCGGGCCTGCCCCGGGCCGATGGCTCGGGCTATGATATCACCCCCGAAATGTTCCGCGATGCCATGGCGCAGTATCTGCCGCTGGGCATTTGCATGCTGGGCGGCTGCTGCGGCACAACGCCGCAGTACATTGGCTATCTGGCACAGATCACCAAGGGCAAGGCCCCGCAGGATACTAAGCCTTTGCAGCGCAGCCTGCTGTGTACCCCCGTGAAAACCGTGGATGTGTGCGATGTCACCGTGGTGGGCGAGCGCATCAATCCCACGGGCAAAAAGCGCTTTCAGCAGGCCCTGCGGGAGCGCGATATGGATTATATTCTGGCGCAGGCCGTGGATCAGGAAAGCCGCGGCGCACAGGTGCTGGATGTGAATGTGGGCCTGCCGGATATTGATGAGCCCAGCCTGATGGAGCAAACCGTGAAAGCGCTGCAAAGCGTGGTGGATCTGCCGTTGCAGCTGGATTCCAGCAATCCCGCCGCGCTTGAAAGGGGTCTGCGCGCCTACAACGGCAAGCCCATCGTGAATTCGGTGAACGGCGAAGAAAGCGTTTTGCGCAATATTCTGCCGCTTTGCAAAAAATACGGCGCTGCCGTAGTGGGCCTTACGCTGGACCAAAGCGGCATTCCGCCCAAGGCCGAGGGGCGCTTTGCCATTGCCAGGCGCATCACCGAGGCTGCCCTGGCCGCCGGAATCCCGCGGGAGGATATTTATATCGACTGCCTCACCCTGACGGCCAGCGCCCAGCAGGAGGCTGTGGTGGAAACGCTGAAGGCCATTCGTATGTGCAAGCAGCAGCTGGGGGTGCGCACGGTGCTGGGCGTTTCCAACATCAGCTTCGGTTTGCCCTGCCGCACCTATCTGAACACGGCGTTCTTTACGCTGGCCATGTACGAAGGGCTGGATCTTGCCATCATCAACCCCTCCAGCAGCGAAATGATGGCCGCCCGGGCGGCATTCCGCGTGCTTACGAACCGGGATGCCAAAAGCATGGATTATGTGAATGCCTATGCGGGCATGACCACCGTCAGTACGCTGCAGGCGGCCGGTGCAGCCGCCCCGGCGGTGCAGGCTGCGGCGGGGGGCAGCTTGGGGGCTGCCATTGAAAAGGGCTTAAAGTCCGAGGCCAAGGCCGCCGCCGCCGAAATGCTCAAAACCATGCAGCCGCTGGAGGTGGTGGACGGGCATCTGATCCCGGCGCTGGACCGTGTGGGCGAAGGCTTTGAAGCCGGAAAGGTGTTTTTGCCGCAGCTGCTGCAAAGCGCCGCCGCCGCCCAAAGCGCCTTTGAGGCGGTTAAGGATGCCATTGCCGCCGAGGGCTCGGCCAGCGAGAGCAAGGGCAAGATCGTTTTGGCAACGGTGAAGGGCGATATTCACGATATCGGCAAAAATATCGTTAAGGTCATTCTGGAAAACTACGGCTTTACCGTGCTGGATCTTGGCCGTGATGTGCCGCCCGAGGCCGTTGTGCAGGCGGTGCGCGAAAGCGGCGCACCGCTGGTGGGGCTTTCGGCACTGATGACCACCACCGTGAAAAGCATGGAGGAAACCATTCGCGCCCTGCATGAAAGCGGCCTTGCCTGCAAGGTGATGGTGGGCGGCGCGGTGCTTACCCCCGAATACGCCGAGATGATCGGCGCAGACTATTATGCCAAGGATGCCAAGCGCAGCGCAGACATTGCCAAAAAGCTGTTTGGCGTGAATTGATTTGTTCACAAATCGGCGGTATGATAAAAAATAAAAAAGGAGCGTGTATTTATGGCAAAAAGAGTGTTTTTGATCGTGCTGGACAGCTTTGGCATCGGCGCAGAACCGGATGCCGGGCAATTTGGCGATGCGGGCACCAATACCCTGGCCGCCATTGCAAAGGACTCTCATTTTAAAGCAGACACCCTGCGAAAGCTGGGCCTTTTTAATATCGAGGGCGTAAGCTGCGGCCAGCGCGAAGAAGCGCCTGTCGGCAGCTTTGCCCGCTTGCAGGAAGCCAGCATGGGCAAGGATACCACCATTGGCCACTGGGAGATCGCGGGCGTGGAAAGCCCCAAGCCGCTGCCCACCTTTCCGAACGGCTTTCCCCAGGAGCTGCTGGAGGAATTTACCCGTGTGACAGGGCGCGGCGTTTTGTGCAACAAGCCCTATTCCGGCACCGATGTGATCCGGGATTACGGCGAGGAAAGCATGAAAACCGGCAAGGTGATCGTGTATACCAGCGCCGACAGTGTGTTTCAGATCGCCGCAAACGAAGCGGTGGTGCCGATCGACGAGCTGTATGATATCTGCGCCAAGGCGCGGGAGCTGCTCAAGGGCGATGTGGGCGTGGGCCGCGTGATCGCCCGCCCGTTTGAGGGCGACTGCGCTGCAAACTTTCAGCGCACCCCCCGCCGCCACGATTATTCGCTGCAGCCGCCCCGTGCCACCATGCTGGATGCCATTTCGGCAGCAGGCCGGCAGGTGATTGCGGTGGGCAAGATCCATGATATTTTTGCGGGGCAGGGCGTTACCGAGACCATTCGCACCAGCGGCAACACCGATGGCCTGCGCGTGACCAGGCAGCTGCTGGACCGTGATTTCACGGGCCTTGCCTTTGTGAATCTGGTGGATTTTGATATGCTGTACGGCCATCGCCGCAATGTGCCCGGCTATGCGGCCGCCACCGCCGAGTTTGACAGCTTTCTGCCTGAATTTATGGCCGGAATGCAGCCGGAGGATGTGCTGATGATCACCGCCGACCATGGCTGTGACCCTTCGTATCTGAAAACCACCGACCACACCCGCGAATATGTGCCGTATCTCATCTACGGGCAGGGCGTACAGCCCGGTGTTGACCTGGGCACCCGCCTTGGCTTTGGCACGATCGCAAACACCGTGTGCGATGCCCTGGGCATTTGTGCCCAGTTGGACGGCAAAAGTGTTTGGAACGAAGTAAAACGATAAATCATGGAGCATAAACAACTGTTTTTCTGCCTGCTGGCAGGTGCGCTGTCTGTTTACAGCGGATTTAATCTTACGCACAGCAGCCTGAATTTCGGCACACTGGCGCTGTATCTGCTCACGCTGGCAGTGCTGGCAAGAGCCGTGTTTTATGCGCAGCTTGATCGGTTTTTTGCCACGCTGCCCGGGCACATCACGCTGGGGATTCTGGGGCTGGGCGCTGCCTTTGCGGCGTTTGTGCTGGGCTTTATTTTGTGGAATGCCTATGGCTGCGCCCCCACCGGGCAGGAAAAAGCCGTGGTGGTACTGGGCGCAGGGCTGCGCGGGGATCGCCCCAGCCGGCTTCTGCGCGAGCGGCTGGATAAGGCCTATGCCTATTATTGCGAAAATCCCGATCTGACCATTGTTGTCACGGGCGGGCAGGGCCGCAATGAGCTTCGGCCCGAGGGGGCAGCCATGCGGGATTATCTCGTTGCCCAGGGCGTGCCGGAGCAGCAGATCATCAGCGAGGAAAAAAGCACCTCTACCGAAGAAAACTTTGCCTTTTCCCGCCAGCTTATGGAACAGGCGGGCCTGCGCGCAGAGGAGCCGATCCTGCTGGTGACCAATGATTTTCACTGCTACCGTGCCAAGCAATACGCCGCCATGGCGGGCTTTGCCAAGGTGACGGCGCTGGCGGCGCCTACCCCCTTTACGGCCATCATTCCGTGCTATCTGCGCGAGGTGGCGGCGCTGGTGTATTACTGGCTGTTCCGCTCCAGCCGCACGGGCTTTCTGCACCCGCTGGTGGGCATACTGAGTGCCGGAAAAAGCCTGTTTTATTACCGATAAAAACCAAAAGAACCCCCGCCGGGAGCGTGTGGCACAAAAGTGCTCCCGGCGGGGGTTCTGATTTTATTCGATTGTAGCTTTCGCAGCCGCCGCAAGGGCTAAGAAATGCGGTAGATCACATAGCGGCTGTTTTGATACCACACAGGGTAACGGGTCTGATAAAAGCTTTCCTGTGCGGCATAACTGCTGCGCTCCCAATCGGAAAACACCACATAGTCTACGCCCCATTCTGCCAGCAGCGATTCACTGGGCTGCTCGTACAGCATACGCACGGTGTTTTCCTGCTCGGCATAGTGCATTCCGTGATAATATACATACAGGCTGCTGCCGCACAGAATCTTTCGCCCGGCCAAGGATGCCGCGGGGTTCAAATGCTGGGTGCCGGTGCAGAAAAGTGCTTCGGGAGAAGCGTTTTCATCAATATAGGCAGCGGCGGCCACACATTCGGGGCTGAAAAGCTGATACCGGCTTATGGCTTCGCGCCCTAAGGTGAGCATACTGCCAAAGGTGCCCAGCCACACGGCCAGCGCCCCCGCCGCTATGCGCAGCGGGCGGCAGCGAAGGGCCGAAAGCAGGTCGGTCAGAAATCCGGCGGTCAAAATGCAGCCCAGCATGTGCCATACAAACAAAAGCTTATTGTTGTCGTAAGGGTTCGGCTGGAACAAAACGCATTCGGAAACCGCAAGGATCAGCAGTCCACCGGCGTAAAACCGGCGCACAGCAGCCTTTGCATGCAAAAAGGCGGGCAGCAGCAAAAGATACACCAGCCCAATGTTTTTGCAGTAAAACCAAAAATATCCATCGCCCTCGTTGGCCCAGTTCCAGTGCAGGCGCAAAAAATTCTGCCCGGTGGAGGTTTGCCTGAAGATCACGCCGAACAGCTGCGGCAGTGCCAGCGCCCCGGCCAGCAGCGCCAGCAAAAGCCATGGCTTTGCCGCCTGCCAAAGAGCTGTACGGCTTCTGCGCGCAGAAAAAAGCGCGGTGCAAAACCATACGGCGCACAGCATTACCAGCGCCAGAAAGCTGTGGGTGTGTACAAGGGGCAGGCTGCCTGCCAGCAGCCCCACAGCGGGCCAAAGGCGTGTGCGGCCCTCAAAAGCGAACAGCCACAGCAAATACAGGCAGCCCAGCAAAAGCGCCCAGCCAAACAGCGTGGCGCGCTGGGGAAGCAAAAGATCGGCCAAGGGGTTCACCCAGCGGATATTTTTTTGCACATAGTTGGTGGGCGTGGTGTAGTAGCCGTGAAAAATGCTTAAAAAATCCTCACGGCTGCCGCAAAAATACAAAAAGCCGAATCCGCTGCCGCAGAAAAACAGCCAAAAGGCCAGCGATGCCTTGCCGCCGCAGCCCAAAGCTCGCCTTGCCAGCAGCCAAAACAGGCTGTAAACGGAAAAGAACGCCGGGAGTTCCGGCAAAAGATAGGCGGCGCGCAGCGATGTGCCGAACAGCAGAAACACGCTGCTTACGCTTTCGCATAAAAACGGATAGCCAAAGCCGGTTTGCCCGGCCAGCAGGGGATAGCCGGGCGGAAAAGTGCCCTGCACCGCAATGCTTTTGATAAAGGCAAGGTGCATGGGCAGATCGCCGTAGCCGCTTTGCCCCGTCCACAGTGCGCCGCCAGCCGGGCACAGAATGTGGGTGTGCAGCAGCCATGCGGTCAGTGCCGAAAACGGCAGCACGCATAGCCAGAACAGCAAAAGCTCACGGCGCGGGCACGCCTGCACCCGCCATGTGCGGCTGCGCCCGGCCCAAAGCGCCCCTGCCGTGAAAAGCAGCGCCAGCGCCCCGGCCAGCAGCGCGGCGGGCAGCCGAAAGCCCAGCAAAAGTGCCAGTGCGGCGGGCAGCATGGCCAGAAGCGCCGTGCCGAACGCACAGCCCAGCCCCGCCACCGCCATGGCCGAGGCGGAAACACCGGCCCGGCAAAGGCAAAGCCGGGCCAGCGCACAGCCGCACACAATAAACAGCGCCAGATACAGGATGGCAGCAGGCAAGGCCATTTATACGCCCTCCAGATCAAACGGCGGCGTGTATTCCTCACGCGCGCTGCTTTTTTCCTGCATAAAGCCGGTATCCAGCCCCAGGCTCAGCGCGTGCTGCACCACCTTGCGGTATTCGTATGTGGTGATGCGCCGCCCAAGGCCATGCTCGGCACCTTTATAAAAGGGTGTATACTGGCTCATCAGGCTCAGCAAAAAGCTGCCTGCGGGCAGGGTGGCCATCCAGTCCAGCACGGCAAAGCTGTCATCGGTATGGCCGGGCAGTGCCAGATGCCGCAGGATCACGCCCTTTTGCATGAGGCCGTTTTCATCCAATACCGGCTTTGGCACGGCGTGGATCATAGCCTGCACCGCCTTTTCGCACACGGAAAAATAATCCGGCGCACCGCTCAGCTCTGCCGAAAGCGAACCCGACACATATTTTACATCCGCCAGCCAGATATCCACCACATCGCGCAGAGCCTGCACGGTTTCAAGGGTTTCATAGCCGCCGGTGTTGTACACGATGGGAATCTGCAGCCCCCGGCTGCGGGCATCCTGCAGCGCAGGCAGGATCCACGGCAGCCACTGCGTGGGGGTGACCAGATTGATGTTGTGTGCGCCCTGCTGCTGCAGGTGTAAAAAGATATCGCTCAGCCGCTGGGGCGTGATATCCTTGCCGAAACCCTCGGCGCTGATGGGATAATTCTGGCAGTAGCAGCACTGCAGGCTGCACCCCGAAAAAAACACCGTGCCGCTGCCGCGCGTGCCGCTGATGCAGGGCTCTTCCCACGGATGCAGGGCGGCGCGGGCCACACGCAGTGCGGGCCCCGCACCGCAAAATCCGGCTGCCTGTGTGCGGTTCACCCCGCATTTGCGCGGGCAAAGGGTGCATCTGGCCGGAACAGAAACAGAAATCATAAAAAATCCCTCCGAATGGGTAATGGTTTGCCATGTGCCGTTTTTCACGAGGCACTGCATTCAGTGTATCACAAACAGGGGCTTTGTGGAAACCCCGGGCAGGGAAGTATCGCTTTTCAAAATCGATATATTGTGCTATACTGATAATAAATTTCAAACCATCAAAGAGGAGAGATGTAACTGTGCCCACCCCGCATAACAATGCCCAAAAGGGCGATTTTGCCAAAACCGTTCTGATGCCCGGCGATCCGCTGCGTGCAGAATTCATTGCCAATACTTTTTTAGAAAATCCCCGCAAAGTAACCGGTGTGCGCGGTATGTACGGCTTTACCGGCACATACCACGGCAAACCCATCAGCGTGATGGGCAGCGGCATGGGAATGCCCTCCATCGGCATTTATTCGTATGAGCTGTATCACGAATACGGCGTGGAAAATATCATTCGCATCGGCAGCGCCGGCAGCTATACCGAAAAGGCAAAGCTGTTTGATGTGGTGCTGGCCACCAGCGCTGTTTCGGAAAGCAGCTATGCCAAGGTGCAAAGCGGCTATGAAGGCGATGAAACCTTCCCCAGCGAAGAGCTGTGCGCCAAGCTGCGCCAGGGCGCAAAAGAGCTGGGCATTCCCATGATCGAAGGCGCAATTCATTCCAGCGATGTGTTTTATCGCCAGCCCAGCGATGAAACGCCCACTTACTGGGAAAAACTGCGCGATGAGCGCGGATGTCTGGCTGTGGAAATGGAAAGCTTTGCGCTGTTCCACAACGCCCGTGTGCTGGGCAAAAAGGCAGCGTGCCTGCTCACCATCTCCGATAGCTTTGTTTCCCCCGAAAAAACCACTGCCGAACAGCGCCAGAACAGCTTTACCAACATGATGAAGATCGCGCTTTCGCTGGCCGAATAAAGCAGAAAGGGCATAAGTATGCAGATCAACGAAAAATATCTTATCGAGCAGGCCATTGAGGCACGCAGCCATGCCTATACGCCCTACAGCCATTTTCAGGTGGGGGCAGCACTTTTGACCAAGCAGGGCAAGGTGTATAAGGGCTGCAATATTGAAAACGCAGCCTACACCCCCAGCAACTGCGCCGAGCGCACGGCTATTTTTAAAGCGGTGAGCGAGGGCGAGCGCGAATTTGCAGCCATTGCCATTGTGGGCAGCATGGAGGGCGAAAGCAACACCCTGCCCACCGGCCCGTGCGGCGTGTGCCGCCAGGTGATGGCGGAATTCTGCAGCCTGGATATGCCGGTGATCATTGCCAAAAGCCCGGCGGATTATATCACCATGACCTTGGGCGAGCTGTTGCCCTTGAGCTTTGGCCCGGCCAACCTGCATAAATAAAAAGGCCCGCAAAAGCCTGCCTGGGCGCCCTCTTTGGCTGCGTGTGCAGCCGAAGAGGGCGTTTATATTGCAAAAACGGCAAAAAAACGGTGCCCGAAAGCAAGATTTTGTATAAATCGTGTAAAGTATCCCTGCGTTACGGCTTGCCAAACAGGGGCGCTGCTGGTATAATAAACTGAGATTGGTAAACTGCAATATTGTTTGCAGCGTGCCGATCGGTACGATCAACTTATTGACAATAAGGAGAAAACACAATGAAAAAAGTAGTTGCCTTTGTTCTGGCAGCAGCTATGAGCATGAGCCTGGTGGCTTGCGGCTCCAGCACTGCTTCCAGCGCACCCGCTGCCTCTGCAGCATCTCAGGCTGCCTCCACTCCCGCAGCTGACGGCAAAACCGTTAAGATCGGCATGGTTACCGATGTGGGCGGCGTGAACGACAAGTCCTTCAACCAGACTTCTTGGGAAGGCCTGCAGGCTCTGGCCGCTGAGGACCCCTCTTTTGAGGTGAGCTATCTCGAGTCCCATACCGATGCTGACTATGCTGCCAACCTGGAAGCCTTCATCGACGAGGATTACGACCTGATCATCAGCGTTGGCTACATGCTGGCCGATGCTACCCGTGCTGCCGCTGAGGCTAACCCTGATCAGAAGTTCGCCATCATTGATGACGCTACCTGCCAGGATCTGCCCAATGTTGCCTGCCTGATGTTTGCTCAGGAGCAGGCTTCCTACCTGGTTGGCGTGGTTGCCGGTATGGCTACCAAGTCCAACACGGTGGGCTATGTGCAGGGCATGGTTTCCGAGAGCATGAACAAGTTCGGCGTGGGCTACATCGCCGGTGTTCTGGCTGCAAACCCCGATGCAAAGGTTCTGCAGTTCAATGCTAACTCCTTCGGCGATGCAGCCGGCGGTTCCGCTGCTGCTACCCAGATGATCACCAACGGCGCTGATGTGATTTATCATGCAGCCGGCGGCACCGGCAACGGTGTGATCGAAGCCTGCAACACCAACGGCGTATTTGCTATCGGCGTTGACACCGACCAGAGCCCCCTGGCTCCCGATGTTGTGCTGACCAGCGCTATGAAGCGTGTTGACATTGCTTCTCAGGATGTTTCCAAGGCTGTGAAGGCTGATGCTTTCGAGGCCGGTGTACACCTGTACGACATGAGCAACGGCGGTGTGGACATTGCCCCCACCCAGACCCTGCTGACCGAGGACATGATCGCTGCTGTTGAGGACGCTAAGGCTGCCATCCAGTCCGGCGAGATCGTTGTTCCCACCACCGGCGATGAGCTGGAAGAGCAGGTTGGCTCTGATGTGTTCGAGCTGGACAACTAATTGCTGATCCGCTGAACCGATCTGACCACATAAAAGATCTCCTGCATCCCATCGGGTGCAGGAGATTTTTTGATAGCTGTGCCCGGCAGGGCGGCGCTGCTTACAGAGCGCGCTTATTCGGCCTGCCCATACACGCCAGTGCATCACAGGGGTGCATGATGGAGAGAAAAAGCAAACGCAGTTAAAGAGAAAAAGGATAAAATTGGGCAGCAGCTGCTGATTGATTGACATTTGCTGCGCCGCATGATACCATCAAAAATACCGAAAAAACCAGGTGTTTATAAAGGAGAAGGAACGAATGGAGAAAAAGCCGATCCCCCGGGCCGTGGCTCTGCTGCCGGTGGCCGTATTTTTAGCGCTGTATCTGGTGCTGGGCATTATTTTGGAGTATGTTTTAAAAATCGAGATGGGCTTTTATCAAATTCCCATCGTGGTGGCCTTTTTGGTGGCCCTTTTGGTGGCCTGCCTGCAAAATCGCCGTGTGAGCTTTGAAGAAAAGCTGGTGCTGATGGGGCAGGGGATCGGGGATAAAAACATTGTCACGATGATCCTTATTTTTTTGGTGGCCGGTATCTTTGTGGGGGTCACCGGGCGCTCCAGCGCCGAGGCCGTGGCCTATTTTCTGCTGTCCATTGCCCCGGTAAAGCTGGCGGTGGCGGTGCTGTTTGTGGTGGCCTGCTTTGTATCCATGGCCATGGGAACCTCGGTGGGCACCATCACGCTTTTGGCCCCCATTGCGGTGGCTGTGTCGGCCAATTCCGGCTTTGATCTGCCCTTGTGCATCGCCTCTGTCATGGGCGGCGCTATGTTTGGCGATAACCTCAGCTTTATTTCCGACACCACCATCGCAGCCTGTTCTACGCAGGGCACGGAGATGAAGGATAAATTCCGTGCAAATTTTAAAATTGCCCTGCCTGCCGCTCTGGCAGCCTTGGCGCTGATCATCGCCGTATCTCTGGGCACCGATGTGCAAAACGCGGTTTCCGGCGGCCATGATCTGGTGCTGATCATTCCGTATGTGCTGGTGCTCATGGGCGGCATTGTGGGCCTGAATGTGTTTGTGGTGCTGCTCGTCGGCATTGCTGCCGGTGCGGCCATTACCCTCGCTGCCGGGAAGGTTACAGCGTTAGAGCTTATGGGCAACATGGGCAGCGGCGTGTCGGGTATGTTTGAAACCATTTTGGTAACCATTTTGGTGGCCTCTCTGTGCGGTCTGATCCGGGCTTACGGCGGCTTTGAAAGCATTCTTGCCTTTATTCGCCGTATGTTCCGGGGCAAGCGGGGCGGCCAGCTGGGCATCGGCCTGCTGGTGGGCCTTATGGATATTGCCACGGCCAACAACACGGTGGCCATCGTTATGGCAGGCCCCATCGCCAAGGAGGTAGCCGGGGAATACGGCATCAGCCCCAAGCGCTCGGCTTCGCTGCTGGACACCTTCTCCTGCGTGTTCCAGGGCGTTATTCCCTACGGCGCCCAAATGCTGGTGGCACTTTCCACCTGCGCCACACTGGGGTATACCATCAGTGCCTTTGATATCATTCCGCTGCTGTTCTATCCCTTCCTGCTGTGTCTGTCCAGCCTGCTGTTTATTCTTTTTGATAAAAAGTAAATCACCATGCGGCTTTTGCGCGCAGCGGCCACCTTCGCCGAAGGCGGCCCGCTGCGCGTATTTTTATGTGCAGAAAACCTTGCGGCGTAGCTGCCATGCGCCGGAAACCGCAGCATAGAGCTGCCTTTTTGAAACGGCTGCATCGGAATGAATATTTCCGTGTGCCCATCAACAAGAGAATTGCCATATTTTATTATGAATAGACTATGAATTTTTGGCCCAAATTCTTGACCGGCGCGGCTTGGATATGCTTATATTAAAGGCAGAGGATCATACACAAAAACTGCTTGATAGAGGGAGAAAACCATGATAAAACAAACATCCAACACAGAGGCTGACAAAGCTGCCGCTGAAACCAAGCCAAGGGTCATTTTGGAAAAAGAAACCGCCCGCTATATTTTTCACGCATTGCTGCTTACGCTTGTGTTTGCGTGGGTGCTGCTGAATCTGAACGCTGTGCTGCAGTTTTTGTGCAGAGTGCTGGCGGTGTTTACGCCGTTTCTGATGGGCGGCGCGTTTGCCTTTGTCATCAACATTCTGCTGCACCCGATGGAGCGCACATGGCGGCGTGTTTGCAAAAATGCGCCCGAAAAGCTGGCCCGCCCTGTCTGCCTGGCCCTGAGCACGTTGCTGGTGCTGGGCATTCTGTTTGCTGTGGCGTTTATGATGCTGCCGAGCCTGCGGGAATCCGGCAACGAGTTTGTGCGCAATTTGCCCAGCTACGCCGAGAAACTGGGCCAATGGTGGGCCGGTGCGGTGCAATTTGCCGCCAAACACGGGGTGATTTTGCCGGAATACGCGCTGGACACCGATCTGCTGATGGAGAAGATCACAACACTGCTCCACAACGAGGGCAGCGGCATCATCACCGTGACTTTGGGGGCGGCAGGCTCGGTGCTTTCGAGCCTTGTCAATGTGATGCTGGCGCTGGTGTTTGCCCTGTATCTGCTGGCGAAGAAAGAGGTTGTTTCCGCACACCTGAAAAATCTGGTGATGCTGGTGCTGCCGCAAAAAAACGCACAGCGGGTGCTGCATATTGTCACCCTGACCAAGCAGACCTTTACCAATTTTGTGACTGGCCAGCTTACCGAGGCAGTCATCATCGGTGTGCTGTGCTTTTTGGGAATGCTGATTTTGGGCATCCCGTATGCCGGGGCGGTTTCGGCCTTTGTGGCTGCCACGGCGCTGATCCCGGTGTTCGGTGCATGGATCGGCGGCGGTCTCGGCACATTTTTGATCCTGCTGGCTGACCCCGTCAAGGCGGTGTGGTTTGTGGTGTTTCTGTTGATCCTGCAGCAGGTGGAAGGCAATTTGATCTACCCCAGAGTGGTGGGCAAATCCGTTGGCCTGCCCGGATTGCTGGTGCTGATGGCTGTCACGCTGGGCGGCGAGGCGCTCGGCATTTTGGGTATGCTGTTCAGTGTGCCTGTATGCGCAGTGCTGTACAGCCTGTATCTGGAATTTATCAAAAACGCACAGGGGCAAACTTCTGCCCGCCCAGAAGCCAAGGCGTAACGGAGGGCTTTTATGAAAACCAAACGAGTTGTTTTATGCACGGCAATTTTGCTGTTGGCTTTGATCGTGATGGGTTTTATGGTGCAAAAAGCGCATACCGTTACCCTTGCCAGCGGTGAAAGCACGGAAAAAGCGGAACAGATCCGGCCTCTTTGGGCAACCGTAACGGTAAGCGGCGACTGTGATACCGATGTGATCTTTACGGATGTGGCAACCGGAAAGCAGTATATTGTGGGTTACATTACGCACGGCACTTCGGAAAAGATCCGGCTGGAAAAAGGAAAGTGGTACACGGTGAAAGGGGCCGGAAACCTTACGCTGCGCCCGGTAACGGTGCGGGCGGCGTGAGGCTGCCATAAAAACGGGATAAGCCCGGCGATCGCCTTTGGTAAAGGCATCCGCCGGGCTTGATTTTTGTACAGCTTTTTGTTATGGCCGGCAGATAAGATCGACCCGATCTTTCCGAAAATCCCGTGGGCAGGGGTGTCTGATTGTTTTTGTGTGCAAACAAGGCATTGGGCGTTTTACACAATTAAAGAGCAAGTGCTTTGTCGCAATCACTGAAAATGTCGCAAATAATTGACATTTGCTCTGGGCGAATGTAAAATATAATTGACAAAAGGAACACGGCATCTACGACATCTATTTTGGAAAGGAGGCGCCCCCATGGCACAAAACGAGCGCATGAAGCTGGCGCGCAAGGCGCTCGGCCTCAGCCAGGAAGAACTGGCCCGACAGATCGAAGTGAGCCGCCAAACGATCAATATGATCGAGCGCGGCGACTATAATCCAACATTGAAGCTTTGCATTCAGATTTGCCATGCTCTGGGCAAAACGCTGGACGAATTGTTTTGGGAGGAGGAATCACAATGAAAACATGGAGATGGGACCTTTTTTATGAGATCGATCACATGGAAACCATAGCGGACGAACGAACGGCCCGTTTGGAAGCCCGCCGGAACAAAATGCTGGTGAGGATCTGGCCGTGGATGATGCTGATCGCATGGTTTGTGGCAGATGCCTTTTGCGGCGGAAGAATCGCGATAATGTTTATGCTTACCATTTATATTCCGGTGCTGGGAAACAATCTTTTGGCGCTGAAGGAGGGCACCTTTTGTACCGATGATGACAAGCTGGATGAACGCAGTGTTCGCACCAACGCGAAAGTAGAGCTACTGGCGCACCCCCTTGTGCTGCTCTGGTGGTTTTTCGTGATCCTATCCAAGCAGTGGATGCTCCCGCACAGACGCCTCTGGGCACTTGCCCCTGCAGTGGCTTGCACCTGTGTGTATTGGGTGCTGGAGGCTATGGCTCACGGCCACTATCTGTGGGCCGCCCAGGAGGAAGGAGAGGAGATCCTGCCGCCCTCACGCCGCGAAAGGCTGATCGCAGCGGTGTGGACCCTGAGCCTTGCAGCGAGTGCGGCACTCACCGTGATGGGCCTGACAAGTGCGATGTAAGGCACATGGGGGCTGTGCAGCCGTGTGCTGATCTTCTGCTATCAGCTCTCTCATATCCGTGGTGGCAAGACGCATATTCAAAAATCTCTTTCCGTATGGAAGCCAGAGATGGAGCGTTACACCGGTCTGGTGCAGCAGATCAGGGAAAAGAGCAAGGAGTGTAAAGCACTGATTGCTGAGAAAAAGGAATTGCCAGTATATCGCGTGAAACGACACAAGACGTTGGCTGTCCGCATTGCCGAGCTGACGGAAGATGTAGAGGAACTGTGTTCCGAAAAGGCGCTTCTTTTGCAAAAATTTGAGTATGCGGAGGATGCAGGCGCAGAGGCGTTCCGCAAGGATATTGCCATCATGGAGTCCGGTCTGAAAAGGCTGGAGGCACAGGAGCAAAAATACGCTGCTGAATTAGATAAGGTTCTGGCTGAATATGCCGAGCTGAAAGCGCAAGCCGTGGATCTTGACCCGGTGGAGTTGCACGATGCACGGCAGGCCATCCGTCCTGAAAAGGAGCTAAATGCCGTCGAACAGCTACAGCGTGCTTACGGGGATAAGTACCGCCCGCTTGCTATGCTCGACAGCAAACGAAAGGCATCCGGGTTGCTTCACGAATATGCAGACGAACAGGCCGTACAAAAGCTGAAACAAGCGCAACAGCAGAAAATTCAGTCCGAACACACTCCCCCAAAATCAAAGAAAAAACGAATCGACTTTGAACGTTAAGCTATGATTAGATGCAACATTTTTTACGGACAAGAAAAATCGTCATAACACAATTAGCGAGGCCGGCCATGTGCGAACACTGGCCGACCTCATATCATTCATTTACTTTTATCATACGGTAGCCCACGCCAATATGTGTCTGGATGTATTGTGGGGACTCCTCTGTTGGCTCCAGCTTTTTCCGCAGTGTTGCCATAAATACCCGCAGAGAAGCTACATCGTTATCCCAACTGCGGCCCCAGATATTTTGTGTGAT
>SFIE01000060.1 GCA_004555405.1 Subdoligranulum sp. | reverse complement strand
AACGAAAATGCTGCGGGCTGCAGACTGCGGCGGCAGGCCCTTGCCTGCAAAAAATCTCAAAATCAAAGACTGAAAATTATAATAAGGAGGCGAAGACGTGCCCCAAGAAATTGCGGCACCATAGGCCATGAAACTGATCCACCTTTCTGACATTCATCTCGGAAAAAGAGTCAACGAGTTTTCCATGCTGGAAGACCAGGCGCACATTCTGAAAAAGATCCTTGCCGTTGTTGACGAAGAAAAGCCGGACGGTGTGCTGATCGCCGGTGATGTGTATGATAAATCGGTTCCTTCCACCGAGGCCGTGCAGCTGTTTGATGATTTTCTAGTGCGGCTGGCTGAGCGCAAGCTGCCGGTTTTTATCATCAGCGGCAACCACGATTCCCCCGAGCGGCTTTCTTTTGCCAATCGCCTGATCGATGCAGCCGGCATTCATCTGGCGCCGGTGTATAACGGCGTGGTAGAGCCCATCACCCTCAGCGATGAATACGGCCCGGTGAATGTGTATATGCTGCCTTTCATCAAACCGGCCCATGTGCGCGGATTTTTTCCGGACACCGAGATCACCGGCTATTCCGATGCCGTGGCGGCAGCCATTGGCCGCATGAACATCGACAAAACGCAGCGCAATGTGCTGATCACCCACCAATTTGTCACGGGCGCGCAGCGCTCGGACTCCGAAGAGCTCTCGGTGGGCGGCACCGACAATATCGGGGCCGAGGTTTTCTGCGACTTTGACTATGTGGCGCTGGGGCATATCCACGGCCCGCAAAACATGGATTCCGGCCGCATCCGCTATTGCGGCTCCCCGCTCAAATATTCCTTTTCGGAGGCAGCGCAGCAAAAATCCGTTACCGTGGCAGAGCTCAAAGAAAAAGGCACGCTGGAAATTCACACCGTGCCGCTGATCCCCCGCCGCGATATGGTGGAGCTGAAGGGCAGCTACCAGCAGCTCACCCTGCGGGAGTTTTACGAAAACACCACATACCAAGAGGATTACACCCACATCACCCTCACCGATGAAGAGGATATCCCCGATGCCGTGGCAAAGCTGCGGGCGGTGTATCACAACCTGATGAAGCTGGATTACGACAACACCCGCACCCGCCATTCGGCAGCCATCGGCGGTGCGGAAAATGTTGAAACACGCTCGCCTATTGACCTGTTTGCCGAGTTTTACGAGCTGCAAAACGGCCTGCCCATGTCCGCCGAGCAAACAGAGCTTGTGGCATCTTTGATCGAAAAAATCTGGGAGGGAGAAGAATGAGACCTATTACACTCATCATGTCGGCATTTGGCCCCTATGCGGCAAAAACCGTGATCGAACTGGATAAGCTTGGCACCAACGGTCTGTATCTGATCACCGGCGATACCGGCGCCGGAAAAACGACCATATTCGATGCCATCACCTATGCTTTATACGGCGAGGCAAGCGGCAACACCCGCGATGTCAATATGTTCCGCTCCAAATACGCCGAGCCCTCCACCCCCACTGAGGTGGAGCTTACCTTTGAATATGCGCAGAAAATCTACACCGTTAAGCGAAACCCTGAGTATGACAGGCCCAAGGCCCGCGGCGAGGGCTATACCACCGAAAAAGCCAACGCTGAGCTGCACTATCCCGATGGGCGGGTGGTCACCAGGCTGAAAGAGGTAAACAAGGCCATTGTGGATATCATGGGCATTGACCGCAGCCAGTTTACCCAGATCGCCATGATCGCACAGGGCGATTTTTTGAAACTGCTGCTGGCCTCCACCGAGGACCGTAAAAAGATCTTTCAGAAAATCTTCCGCACCCAGTGCTATTATCAGCTGCAGGAGCGCCTGAAAGCAGAAACCAGCAAGTTGGCTGTTGAATATAACCAAACCGGCAGCAGCATTCACCAGTATATCAATGGCATCGCCTGCCACCCGGACGATGTGCTGAAGCTGGAAGCGGACAAGGCGAAAAAAGGCGAGCTGAAAAACACCGAGGCCGTGCAGCTGGTGGAAAAGCTGATCGATCAGGATACTGCTGCGCAGCAAAAGGTTTTGGGGCGGATCGGGGAACTGGATAAGCAAAAAGAAGCAATCGCGGCACAGCTGGCAGTGGCCGAAAAGCGAAAAACAGCCGAGGAAGATCAGAAAAAGGCAAAGGAAAACATTGACCGGGAAACCCAGCGGCTGAAAAGGCTGGAAACAGAAAAGAACGAAGCGGCGGCACATCAACCCGAGGTGCAGAAGGCCGTTGAGGCCATAGCCAAGCTGGAAGCACAGCTGCCGGAATATGCCGAAATGCAGAAGAAACAAACCGAGCGTACCGGCCTGCAAAAAGCCCTTGAGGAGTTTGCCCAAAAGATCAAAACGGAAGCTGAAACAGAGGAAAAACTGGCCCGGAACATTGCAGAATTCAAGGACGAACAGGCTTCGCTGCAAAACGCCGGTGCCGCGCAGGCTGCGCAGAAGGCTGAAAAAGACCGGCTGGCGGAACAGCAAAAAGACTTGGAAGCGCTGAAAAAGGAGTATGCCGCATACCAAAAGCTGGAGGACAAGCTAAAAAAGGCACAGGCTGATTACGCCCAAAAATCGGAGGATTCAGGCCGAAAGCGCGCGGAGTACGAGCATAAAAACAAGCTGTATCTGGATGCACAGGCGGGCATTTTGGCCGAAACCCTCACCGAGGGCGTGCCCTGCCCGGTGTGCGGCTCACTGGAACACCCGCACCCGGCGCAAAAGCCGGAAAACGCTCCCACCAAGCAGGAGCTGGAAATCTGCAAAGCCAAGGTGGAAGAAGCGGAAGCGGCCACGCAGGCGGCCAGCAGCAAGGCCAGCACCTGCATCGGGCAGGTGGATACCAGCCGGGAAACCCTGCGGGCCCGTGGGCAAAAATCGCTTGGCACCGATGCCGTAGAAGAAATGGAGCGCCTGTGCAGCGAGAAACAGCAGCAAACAGCGGCAGCGCTGCAAAAGGCGGAGCAGCAGCTGAAAGAGATCGCAAAGCAGCTTGGCCGAAAAGCTGCGCTGGATCAGCTGATCCCCCAAAAAGAGGGCGAACTTGAGCAATGCAAAAAACGGCGTGGCAGCTATGAAACCCAGCAGGCAGGCGATGGGGCAAAGCTGCAGGCAGCAGAAAAACGCCTGAAGGAATTGACGGAAAAGCTTTTGTATCCGTCAGAAGCCGAGGCAAATCAGGCGCTGCAGCAGCTGCGCGAGCAAAAAGAGGCATGGGAAAAAGCGATACAGGAAACCAAGGATGCGTATGATGAATGCGAAAAGAACCTTGCCGCCCTGAAGGGAACGCTCGAGGGTTATCAAAAAACGCTGCAGGGCATGGAAAAGGTGGATGTGCAGGCGGTGCTGGCCGCACAAGCCGAGGCGGATCAGCAAAAAGCTGCTTGGCAAGCACAAAAGAACGAAATCGGTGATCGCCTTGCGGTCAATGGGCCCATTCTGGAAAATCTGCGGCCGCAGATCAGCAAAATGGAGGAAACCGAAAAAAGGCTTCAGTGCGTGCAGGCACTTTCCGACACGGCCAACGGCAGGCTTTCCGGCAAGGAAAAGATCATGCTGGAAACCTATATTCAGATGACCTTTTTTGACCGTATCATCCGGCGTGCCAATGTGCGGCTCATGGTGATGTCCGGCGGGCAATACGAACTGAAACGCCGTGTCAACGCCGAAAACAATCGCTCGCAGGCCGGGCTGGAGCTGGATGTGATCGACCATTACAACGGCAGCGAGCGCAGCGTAAAAACGCTTTCCGGCGGTGAATCCTTCAAGGCATCGCTGGCGCTGGCGCTTGGCCTTTCGGACGAGATCCAGTCTTCGGCGGGCGGCATTCGTTTGGACACGATGTTTGTGGACGAAGGCTTTGGCTCGCTGGACGAAGAATCGCTGGAGCAGGCGGTGAACGCCCTTGTGGGCTTAACCCAGGGCAACCGTTTGGTGGGCATTATTTCTCATGTGAGCGAGCTGAAAAACCGCATTGACAAGCAGATCGTTGTCACCAAAGAAAAAAGCGGCGGCAGCAAAGCCGAGATCCTTTGCTGAGGCGGCCCCCAAAAAACGATCCAATAAAAAAGGCGGTTCCCTTACGGCCAGCAGGGGAACCGCCTTTCGTATAGGATGGCTTGCAGGCGGCGTGCTTCGGCACGCCGGGGCTGGCATTTTTCAGGTACTGCTGTCAGCACTGGAGATGGCTTAAAATTCGTTTTTTGCGGCGCAGTCTTTTACCACAAAAACACTCTGCTGGCCGCAGGCTTCAAACAGGGCTAACGCCTGCCGGGTAAGCACTTCGCCGCTCACCGCCAAGGCAATGGCAGGCGGGCAGCTCACGGCGGGGGCGGCGCACACGCGGCCCAGCGCATGGCCCAGCGGCACTTCCTCGCTGGGGGCAAGGCAGGCGGCGCGAATGCTCATGGCGCGCGGCAGCGGGGCAAAACAGCGCTGCGGCAGGGGCAGGGGGGCTGTGCGGGGCAGCGAAAGAAGCGCGGCCTCCAGCCGGTCCAACTCGGCAGAGGTGTTGCCGGGGCTGACCATGCACACCAGAAAATCACGGTCAGCAAATTCCGGCTCCAGCCCTTGGCGGCGCAGGGCGTCGGCGGCCTGCAGCCCCGTAAGGCCCATGGCAGCGGTGTGTATCGAAAGCTTGAGCGCTTCGCCCGGCATCACGGAAACCCCGGCGGCTGAAAGGCGGGCTTTTCGCGCGGCCAAATCCAGGGCAAGCGCCTGCAGGGCGGCGGGCAGCGGCCCGGAAAGGGCACGGTTTACAAGGTCCAGCGATTCCAAGATCAGATAACTGGGGCTGGTGGAGCCAAACAGCATCAGCGCCTGCTTGGCATAGGGGCACAGGTGCGCGGCGCTTTTGGCAAGGTGCAAATAGGCGCCGCCGGTAAGGGCCGGCAGCGTTTTGTGGGCGGAATCGCAGCAAAGGTCAGCCCCCAGATCCAGCGGGTGGCAGGGGCTGGACAAAAAATGCAGATAAGCCCCGTGGGCATTATCCACCAGCAGCAGGGTGCCGAAGCGGTGGCAAACGGCTGCCAGGGCGGCAACGTCTGCGGTTTGCCCCAGATAATCCGGGCTGGTGATATACACGGCAGCCGGTGTGCGCGGCAGGGCGGAAAGCGCCGTTTCCAGCTGATGGGCCGAAACAGGGCAGCTCCACAAGGCGGCCTGCGGCCCGGGCTGCGGCCACAGCCACGAAACCTCAAGATCCAGCAGGGCGCAGGCATATAAAAAGGCCTTGTGCGCGTTGCGCGCCGCCAAGATCAGCGGCCTTTCGCCGCCGTTTTGCCCGTTTAAAACGGCCAGATGCAGCATGGCGCGAATGCACTGGCTGGAGCCCTCGGTGGAATAGTATGTGGCGGCGCTGCCAAACAGCTGTGCGGCGTTTTGCTCGCTTTGGGCAATAATGCCGTCGGCCTCGTAAAGCGCATCGGCCCCGGCAACCTCGGTAATATCCCACCGCTCAAAGCCCAGCGGCCCGGTGCCCTTGTGCCCGGGCATGTGCATACGCGCCGTGCCGCCTGCAATATAATTTTGTACAAAATCATAAATGGGTGTCTGCATAGCAAATCCTTTTAGGAAACCAATATCGTGACAACAAAAAGTGTATATAAAACCAAAACCCGCAATGATCGAGTGATCATTGCGGGTTTTGTTGGCGGAGTAGGAGAGATTTGAACTCTCGCGACGGTTTCCCGCCCTACGCCCTTAGCAGGGGCACAAAACACGAATGATATTAACGATATGCGGTTATTTCACTATTTACTTGTAGGCACCAAGTCGGCACCGTTGAAGCGCTTTTTTTGAATCAGGTTAAACGATTGACGGTCGCCAATTTTACAGCAAGGCTGATGTGGCCGTAGGTGTTGCCCAGGCGCGAGGACTTGGAATTGCTGTGGCCGACAATGGCATTGATGACAACATCGGATACCGCCGGCACCAGCTCGTGCAGGCGGGTGTAGCAGGTGTGGCGCTGGCAGTAGCTGCCGAGCGGGCGAATGCCGGTGCGTTGGATCATTTTAGCCCACGCACTGTAATAGGCGTTTTCATCGTAGGCCACAAGGCCATAGCGGGCGCTTGGAAGCACGGCCTGCACGATGGGAAGGATCTTATCCGCAATAGGAATTTCGCGGTCAATGCCGGCGGCGGTTTTGATGCCGCCGACGATCACCTGTTTGGAAAGATCGATCTTCTGAAGATCCTGCGCGAAGAGCTCGCCGGTGCGCATACCTGTGTAGGCCATGATCAGGGCATAACCGGAAATAAGCTCGTGCGTGTTGTTCCAGTCGGCCCAGATCGCCTGCATCTCTTCGGGGGTGCGGGCATCTTTGCTGGTAAGGGACTTGCTGGGCAGCTCGATGCAGCGGACCACTTCGGCCTTGCTGGCGGGGCAGACCTCTTCCAGCACGGCCATATCCACGATTTTCTGCAGCACGGTTTTGACATCGCGCTTGGGGTAAAACGCGCCCTCGATGCCATCTACGAGGTTCTGCAGCTCGGAATAGCGCAGGCTGGAGATATCACGATCATAAAGGGATTCCAGCCGCCTGTAGGCTGTGAGGTAATGGCTGCGCTTATCGGAGCTGATATCCTGCCACTTTTTGCTTTGCTGCACCAGCTCGAAGATCTGTGCGACGGTGCGCTTGGCAGCGCCGACGGTTTCGGCGTCACGCAGCTGCGGCAAGTAATTGAGTGCATCAAGTTTGGTAGCAAAGCCGCCTTTTGTGCGGCTGATCATGACGCCTTGGCGCATGATCCTATACTGTGCGGTGTAAGTACGGCCGCGCCTGTATGCGGTGCCGTGGCCATTGGGCGCGTGTGTTTTTTTGGTGGTGCGGGGTGTGGAAACCTGCTTTTTACCGCACCACATACAAAAGACGGAGCCATCCGGAATCTGCTTTTTGCATTTGAGGCATAGCATGATATCTCACCTCGTTCCTTATTTATCGGTTATTTTTTCCAAGGGGGATCGTTTACAATATGGCTCGCGTGGCGGGCGCCAAAATGTAAACAAACGCAACAAAAGGTGTTGAATGTTG
>SFIE01000019.1 GCA_004555405.1 Subdoligranulum sp. | reverse complement strand
AGGATTATTTTGAGGATCTGAGCCGTGTATCCGATGCCAGCGATATTACCAAATTCGGAATCTATGAGTTTATCCACGCAAGCCAAAAGGGTGTGGTTTTGGTGGTGGACTGCGAAAACAGTGATCCATATAAGCTGTATGCTGTGCTGAAAAATCTGGATCGGGAGCAGCTGGAAAAAATCAGCAAGATCATTCTGTACGATGATGTAAACGCTTCTACCGCGTGGGCGATCCTGAATGAATTTACAAGCCTTCAGGTGGATCACATTATGATACAGCGCGTAAAACAGGACAAAAGCCTGACGGATATGACCTTGGCGGTGGGCGTGTGCAAGGAGTTTTACAGCGGCCACGCAGACAGCTTTGTGCTGCTTTCGAGCGACAGCGACTATTGGGCGCTGATCCGTATGCTGCCGGAAGCGCGGTTTCTGGTGATGGTGGAATACGAAAAGGTTGGCCATGATATGCGCAAGGCCATGGAGGATGCAGGCGTATTTTACTGCTATATTGATGATTTTTGCACGGGCAACAGCGATGAAGTGCGCCTGCGGGCCGTGCTTACGCAGCTGCAGGACAAAATAGATGCACAGGTGAACTTGAATATTCGCGATTTGATGAAGGAAACCATCCGGGAAGCCCGGGCAGAGATGGGAACAAAAGAAGAGGCTCGGTTCTATGATCGCTATATTCGGCAGATGAAGCTGGAGATCGACAAAGAGGGCAATCTTCGTTTGGTTTTGAACACATAAGAAGAATCGCACAAAAATAAATAAAAAATTTGTCTGCATTACAAACACCATCTTGGCCGATACCGCGAAAAAGGCCCTGCTTTAGGGCATCGGAATGGTGCTGATGAAAAAAGTAAATCGCTGCTGCGAAAAAAATACACTTGCGATTTTTGGAAAAGCGCGATAAAATAAAATGGGACTTGTATAGATTTGTTTAAAAGCCCGGCAGCATCGCGGCGGTTTTTATGCAGCGCAGGCTTTGCCGGCATCATACGCCTATCGCTGTGCGATGCCGAACCGATTTGCCCCAAAGGAGTGAAGCCATTCTGAATAAACGAATCTTTCGGCTGGTGGCGGCACTTCTGGCGCTGGCGCTGCTGTGTGCCTGCGGACAAAGCACCCAGCCGAGCAAAGAAAAAGCGGAAAATTTCACCCCCTACAGCATTCCGGCGTTTGCGGATTCTGCGTTTCAGGCTGACCAGGCGACCGCGGCAGGGTGCGCACAGGTGGATCTGTCGCAGCTGGACAGCGGCATTGTGGGGGTAAAGGCGCAAAGCGACACCAAGCTGAAATTTCAGATCGTGCAGGGAGAGCAAAAATACAACTATGATCTGCCCGGAAACGGCACGCCGACCTTTTATCCGCTGAATATGGGCAGCGGCAGCTATACCTTTCGCCTGATGGAGCAGGTGGAGGAAAACAAATATACCTGCAGCTGGTCACAGGAATGCGCGGTATCTCTTTTGGACGAGTTTCAGCCGTTTTTACGCCCCAGCCAGCTGGTGGATTACAGCGAAAATTCGGCCTGTGTGCAAAAAGCGCGTGAGCTTGCCGCCGATTGCAGCGAGGACAGCGAGGTGGCGGCAGCGGTGTATGATCTTTTGGTAAACAATATCCGCTATGATAAGCAAAAGGCAGAAACCGTGCAAAGCGGCTACCTGCCGGACCCGGACGAAACACTTTCCAGCAAAAAGGGGATTTGCTTTGACTATGCCGCCTTGGCAGCGGCTATGCTGCGCAGCATGGGCATTCCCTGCAAGCTGATCACCGGCTATGTGGGCGAAAACACCTATCATGCGTGGAACAGCTTTTATTTGAAAAACAGCGGCTGGATCACTGTGGAGTTTAAAGTAAATGCCAATGAATGGCAGCGTGTGGATATCACCTTTGCCGCAGGAGGGGGCCTGCCCGATGCAGGCAGCAAAAGCGGCATACAATACACCACGCGTTATACCTATTAAGGAGGAAACCTGCCATGGCAGTTCAAATTCTCTCGGAGGAACAAATCAGCGTATTTTGCCGAAGCCTTGCCATGATGCTTCGCTCGGGCGTGACCATGCAGGAGGCTGTAGAGCTGTTTGTACAGGACGGCGATGATGCATCGCCCCTGCTGCACAGCACAGCACAGCAGATGGAAAAAGCCTTGGGAGAGGGGCAAAGCTTTGCACAGACCGCCCGCGATACAGGGACATTTCCGGAATATGCGCTGGGCGTGTTTTCCATGGCCGAGCTTTCGGGCCGTTTGGATGAAGTGCTGGATCAATTGGCCGATTATTACGACCGCCAGCACGCACTCAACGAGCGCCTGCGCAGCACCCTTACCTATCCGGTGGCGCTGCTTTTGATGATGTGCGGCGTGCTTTCTGTGCTGGTATTCAGTGTGCTGCCCATGTTTGTGCGGGTGTATAACAGCCTTACCGGCAGTCTGGCGGCATCTTCGTATGCCTATGTGCTGGCAGCCTCGCTGATCGGCCGCGTGAGCCTGGTTCTGGCTGTGGCGGTGAGCGCGGTGCTGTTGGTGCTGGCGGTAATGCTGCACACGCAAAAAGGCCGAGAAAAGCTGAACGGCCCCATGGAGCGCAGCCGGTTTACCCGCAAAGCGGCCCGGCAGCTGGCGGTTTCACAAATGGCCGACACCGTTTCCACCATGCTGGCCAGCGGCGCCGAGGAAGACAGCGCGCTGGAACAGTGCATTCGGCAAACCTCGCATACAGGCCTGCGCACAGCGCTGCAGGCCTGCCGCAGTGATATGCAGCAGGGCACCGGTATGGCACAGGCGTTTTTGCGGCACAAGGTGCTGCCGCCGCTGTATGCGCGTATGCTGCAGGGCGGCAGCGAAAGCGGCAGTCTGCCCGCCGCCATGGAGTCTGTGGCGCTGCGCATGGGGCAGGAGGCGGAAAACGCACTATGCCGCCTGATTGATGATATTGAGCCGGTGCTGATCGGCTTTTTAACGGTTTCGGTGGGCTTTACGCTGCTCAGTGTAATGCTGCCGCTGCTGGGCATTTTGAGTGCCGTGTAAGGCGGCCAGAAGCTTAAGGCAGCACTGCACAATTCCCGCCTGACGGCTTAAGCACCGTTCCGGCGGCTGCGGCACGGCACCTGCGTTGCCAAAATGCTCGATCATACACAAAGTATTATCTGCGCTTTTGGCTTAGCATCTGCCGCACCTCGCCCGCCGTATCGGCACTTAGAATTATGCGGTATTGCCTTAAAAAAACAAAAGGAGGGGCGCACCGGTGAAACAGAAAAAATGGGCGGCATGGTTGTGTGCGGTGCTGCTTGCGGTGCTGCTTTGTGCGGTGTGTGTGCCCCGGTGGCAGCACGATGTGCGTGAAAATGGCCGCGAGGCGATCCGCAATGCCGTGCTGCACAGCGCCGTGGAATGCTATGCAGTGGAGGGCGTGTATCCTGAAAGCCTTTCGTATCTCGAAAAAAACTATGGCCTTACCGTGAATCGGCAGGACTATATTATCACCTATGAAGTGTTTGCAGACAACCAGCTGCCCAGTGTGCAGGTGCTGGTGCGCGGGGAGGAAGATTAATGCGAAAACAGCAGCAAACCTCGCTGATGATGCTGGCTCTGTATGCCATACTGATCTGCGCCATGCTGATCCTGGCTGTTGCAGGCGCAAGGCTTTATACGGCGGCCATGCAAAGCAAAAGCAGCAACAGCAGCAGCCGCAACGCGCTTTCGGTGGTGCAAACACAGATCAGTGCATACGGCGGGCAGGGCTGTGCCCAGCTTCGGCCCGGGCCCGAGGGAATGGCGGTTTGCCTGCACCAGCAGGGCAGCGATTATGAAACCCGCATTTATCTGTATCAGGGCAGCCTTTGCACCGAATATACCCGGCGTGACCTTGACTTTGCCCCGCAGAATGCAGGGCAGCTTTGCCAGCTGCAATCGTTTGAGGCAGCGTGGCAGCAGGAAAATTTGATTTGTATCACGGCCAACGGCCAAACGGCCTATGCCTGGTGCGCAGGGGGTGGCGGCAATGCAGAATGAATATGGCATCGCCCCGTCCCGGCGGCTGGGCTTTATGGGGCCGCTGCTGCTGTTTGTGCTGCTGTTTGTGGCGGGCTGCGGCGTGATGGCGTGTGTGTTTTTGCGTGCAGCGGCAGTGAGCACCCGTGCCGAAAGCTACAATGCCGCGGTTTCGCTGTGCCGCAGCGAGGCCGAGTGCTGGCGTGCCGGGCAGCTGCGCGGACAGAGCGAAACCGAGCCGCTGTATTTTGACCGGGAGCTTGCCCCGGCGGATGCCGACAACGCAGCCTACTGCCTGTGGATCGCCCAAAGCGTGGAGCCCACGGCGGCCGGACAGCTGCAGACCGCTGTGATCACGGCATGCACACCGGCAGGGGAAGAAATTTACCGGATAGAAGCGCAGGCCTATGGCCCGCAGGGAGAATAAAGCATGGAAGCTAAGCGTTTTCGCATGGGCAGCATCACAGTTTTGTTTGCGGTGATCGCGCTGTGCGTTTCCATTTTCGGCGCACTCACGGTGGCCGCCGCTGTTTCTGACCTGCGTGAGGCCCAGCGGTATGGCCAATATGTATCCCAGCTGAACCAATGCCAGAATGCCGGTCAGCAGTGGCTGGCGCAGGTGGATGCATGGCTGAAGGGCAAGGGAGAGCTGCCGCAGGGCACCGTGCTGGAAAACGATCGGATCTCTGCACAGCTGCAGCAAAACGATATAACGCTTTCGGTTTGTTTACAGCTGGAGGAAGAGGGCTACAGCATTATCCGCTGGAATTGCACAGCGCAGTGGCAGCCCGAAACCGGCCTGAACCTGTGGCAGCCTGAAACGCCCTGACAGCACCGTGCGGCATTCAAATTTTACACCGAAAGGAGCGCTGCGGCCTTTCCGCAGGATATAAAGCGATATGGAGATCAACATCAATCAAATTCTGCAGCAGGGCATAGACTGCGGCGCATCGGATATCTTTGTGGTGGCAGGCCTGCCCCTTACTTTCAAGGTGCAGGGCGAGCAGCACCGCATGCAGGAGCAGGGCAGCCTGAACCCGCAGGATACGCAAAATTTTGCGGCAGCCATTTACCGGTTGGCAGGGCGCGAGGCTGTGTGTGTGCAGGGAAGCGCTACCGACGACGATTTTTCTTTTTCACTGGCCGGTGTGGGGCGTTTTCGCGTGAATTTATACCGCCAGCGCGGCAGCATCGGCGCGGTGGTGCGCGTGATCCGTTTTGGCCTGCCCACCGCCGAAGAAATGCAGATCCCGCCCGAGGTTATGCGCGTGGCAGACCTGAAAAAAGGTGTGGCGCTGATCACCGGATGTGCGGGATCGGGCAAATCCACCACGCTGGCCTGCCTTGTGAACCGCATCAATCACACCCGCTCGGGCCATATTTTAACGCTGGAGGACCCGGTGGAGTATATCCACCGGCATGAAAAGTGCATTGTGAGCCAGCGCGAGATCCCCATCGACTGCCCCAGCTATGTGGCGGCGCTGCGGGGGGCGCTGCGGGAAAGCCCGGATGTGATCCTGCTGGGGGAAATGCGCGATAAAGAAACCATGGAAGTGGCCATGTCGGCCGCAGAAACCGGCCAGCTGCTGCTTTCCAGCCTGCACACCACCGGCGCGGCCAACACCATTGACCGCATTATCGATGCTTTCCCGCCCAATCAGCAGCAGCAGATCCGGCTGCAGTTATCCATGGTGCTGCAGGCGGTGATCAGCCAGCAGCTTGTGCCGGATGTAAACGGCAAGCCGCTGCCGGTGTTTGAGATCATGTATACCACCATGGCCATTCGCAATATGATCCGCGAGAGCAAAACCCATCAGTTGGATGCTGCCATTGCCAGCGGCGGCGCACTGGGAATGCGCACCATGGATATGGCACTGCTGGAGCTGGTGCAGGCCGGAAAAATCACCAAAGACACCGCACTGACCTATTGTACCAATTATGAAAACATGAGCCGTCGCTTGGGCGTGTAAAATGATCCCTGTAAAAAAACGGTATCGAATGTTACCGTAAGGATGGATAATATGTACGATAAAATGCAGGAAAATGTGATAAAAGTCAATATGCTGGGCGGGTTCAGCATTTGGAAGCCCGGCATGGCAGAGCCGGTGTCCATTGATTTGAACGGCCGCGCGGGCCGCCTTTGGACTCTGGCGGCCTATTTGATCCTGCACAGAGAAACCGGCGTTTCCACGCAGGAACTGATCGAAATGTTCTGGCCGGACAATACAAACCCGTCCAGCACGCTGCAAAACAACATCAGCCGCTTGCGCGCGGCGCTGGCGGATATGGGCTTTACCGACACCAAACAGCTGGTTCGGTGCGAGGGCAGCTTTTACCGCTGGTCGTCCGAGCCGGAAACCGTGGTGGATATTGATGTGTTTGAAAGCTTGTGTCAGCGTGAACACGAGGAGACCGATCTCCAAAAGAGGATCGAGCTGGAGAAGCAGGCGTTTTTTATGTATAAAGACGATTTCCTGCCCGAATGCGCGGCCGAGCTGTGGTGCCTGAACCTGAATGCCTACTATCGCTCGCTGTATTTGCGCCTTTGCCGCAATGCTGCCGCCAATCTGATGCAGCAAAAACGCCTGCAGGAGCTGGTAAAGCTTTGCAACCGGGTGATCCGGCTGGACCCGCTGGCCGAGGAATTCAGCGTGTATCTTATGCGTGCGCTGGTGGCCAGCAAAGCGCCGCGCAAGGCCATTGATCATTACGATCATATCCGCCAGCTGTATCAGCAAACCTACGGCACAGCGCCTTCGCCCGAATTGGAGGCCGAAAAGATCGCGGCGATGCAGCAGCTGTACGGGCAGGATGTAGACGAGCGGGATATTCGCGGATTTTTGTTTTGCGAAGATCAAACACTCGAGGCTTTTTATTGCAGCAACGATACATTCCGTGCCATTGTCAACCTGCAGCTGCGCGAGATGAAGCGCTATAAAACCAGCGCGCAGATCATGGTGGTGCGCCTGAACAGTCAGGATGTTTCGCCCGAAGAAAGCGCAGTGTATATGCGCCAAATGGAAACCAGCCTGCAGCACAGCCTGCGCGCGGGCGATCCGTTTACCCGCATGGGAGCAGCGCAGTATTGGGTGCTGCTGCCCGGCGCAAAGCTGGACTCAGCGGAAAATATTTTTGCCCGCATAAGCAAGCAGATGAAGCGGGATTATCCGCAATCCAAGGCAATATTCAGCTATAAAATGCTGGATCTGCGCAGCTTGAGCACCCCTGATCGATAAAAATACAAACGGGGCGGCCCAAAACAGCGGGCCTGCCTTTTAACATCCTGAAAACGCACAAAGCGGCCCCCTTAGCCAAAAGGGGGCCGCTTTGTTATATCAGGCTTTGGATCAGTGGAAATTCTCGGCAGCGTAGCGCAGCAATTCTTCGCGGAAATCGGGGTGGGCGATGCTGGCCATGGCCTGCGCACGCTCACGCAGCGAAAGCCCGCTCAGGCGCACCACGCCGTATTCTGTGGCCACATACTGCACCATGGTGCGCGGGGCCGAAACGGTGCTGCCGCCCGGGATAAACGGAACAATGTTGGATTTCAAGCTGCCGTCTTTTTTTGTGTGTACGCTGTTCAGGCAGATAAAGCCCTTGCCGCCTTCGCTGCGGTATGCGCCCTCCAAAAAGTCCAGCTGGCCGCCAATGCCCGAAAGCTGGCGTGTGCCGGCACTCTCGGCATTTTCCTGGCCCATCAGATCCAGCTCAACACCGCCGTTGATGCTGATGAAATTGCGGATGCCGCCCATGCGTTCGGGGGAATGGATGTAATCCAGATCACCGGGGTGGAAAATATCGGGTTCGGCATCCAGCCAGTCATACAAAGCCTGACTGCCCATGGCAAGGTTCCACGCACTGCGCCCGGCATCGATCTCTTTGCGGGCATTGGTGAGTTTACCGGCCTTGTACAGCTCTAAGAAGGCATCGCTGATGGTGCCGGTGTGGCAGCCAAGGTCTTTCAGGTCACTTTCGGCCAGCATACGCGCCACCGTGTAGGGCACACCGCCCACACCAAGCGAAAGGCAGGCACCGTCCGGAATTTCGTTTACCACCAGCTGGGCAATGCGCTTATCCACCTCGCTGGGCTCGCGGTAAGAGCGCAGCGGCAGCGGCTCGTGAGTGCCCTCAACGATATAGTCGGCCTCAGAAAGATGCACACGGTGCGAGCCCTGCACGCCCTGCAGGCGGGGCAGATGCTCGTTGATCTCGAAGATCACGGTGCGGGCGGCTTTGTAAATGGTGTGCCATGTGTAGTTGGAAATGCCCAGGCCGCAGTAACCGGCTTCGTCCGGCGCAGAAACCGGCACAAAGGCCACATCCACACGGATCATGCCGCGGCGGTACAGCGTGGGCAGCGAGCGCAGAATGGTGGGCATAAAGCTGACAAGGCCGCGGCTTTGCAGCTTGCGCTCATAGTCACCGATATGCCAGCTGTAATAGTGGAAAGCGGTTTGCTCGGGGTCACATTCCACAACCTCGATGCGCGGGCGGATCACCAAACCGCCGCGGATCTTGACATCGTGCAGCTCTTCTTTTCGGGCGGCAAGGGCACTGTCCAAAAGATCGGGAAAGCCTGCGCCGAAGCCATAATCCACCCAATCGCCGCTTTGCACAGCCATAACGGCCTGTTCGGGGGATACAAATTTTTGTTTCAGTTCACTCAGCATAGTTTTGCTCCTCTTATAAAAATACGCATACCGCCGATAAAAGCGACAGTATGCGTATGGGGGTTATCCTGTTTTAGTAGGCGATGCCCCAAACCACCATGGACTGGGCGGGCTTACCGCAGCAGGGGCACACATCGCTCAGGTGCTCCTGTGCAAAGGGTATGCAGCGGCTGCTCAGGCCGGCTTCCTCTTTCATCTTCAGCTCGCAGGCAAGATCGCCGCACCACATGGTTTTGATGAAACCGGTTTTGCTGGAAGCGATCTCTTTCACTTCGTCCAGCGTGGTGGCGGTGTAGGTGCGGGCCTCGCGGTTTTCCAGCGCACGCTCGTACAGGTTCTTGGCCAGAGCCTCCAAAACCTCGGGAATACGGGTTTCCAGCTCGTCCAGACTGCACACGATCTTTTCGCGGGTGTCGCGGCGCACCAGAACGCACTGGTTCTGTTCCATATCCTTGGGGCCGATCTCAAGGCGCAGGGGAACGCCCTTCATCTCCCACTGGCTGAACTTCCAGCCGGGGCTGTTGTCGCTGTTATCCAGCTTTACGCGGGCAAAGGCGCTTACGCGCTGTGCCAGCTCGGCTGCCTTTTCGCTCACGCCGGGCTTGTGGGCGGCAATGGGCACGATCACCACCTGGAAGGGGGCGATGGCGGGGGGCAGGATCAGGCCGTTATCATCGCCGTGGGTCATGATCACAGCGCCGATCATGCGGGTGGTCATGCCCCAGCTGGTCTGGAACGGATACTGCAGCTTGTTGTCGCGGCCCTGGAAGGTAACATCATAGGCGCGGCTGAACTTATCGCCAAAGTAGTGGCTGGTGCCGCACTGCAGGCTTTTGCCGTCCTTCATCATGCCTTCGATGGTATAGGTGGCCTCAGCGCCGGCAAACTTTTCCTTGTCGGTTTTGCGGCCGCGCACCACGGGAATGCACAGCGACTTTTCGGCAAAATCGGCATAGCAGTTCAGCTGCTGCTCGGTTTCGGCGCGTGCCTCATCGGCGGTTTCGTGAATGGTGTGGCCTTCCTGCCACCAGAATTCACGGCTGCGCAGGAAGGGGCGAGTGGTTTTTTCCCAGCGCACAACACTGCACCACTGGTTGTACAGCATGGGCAGCTCGCGATAGCTGTGCAGCACATGAGCCCAGTGATCGCAGAACATGGTTTCGCTGGTGGGGCGCACAGCCAAACGCTCTTCCAGAGGCTCGCTGCCGCCCATGGTGACCCAGGCTACCTCGGGGGCAAAGCCGTTTACCAGCTCACCCTCTTTTTTCAGCAGGCTTTCGGGGATCAGCACGGGCATGGCCACATTCTCATGGCCGGTGCGCTTGAACTCGGTGTCGAGAATATGCTGCATATTTTCCCAAATGGCCTGGCCGTAGGGGCGCATGATCATAAAGCCCTTTACGCTGGCGTAGTCCACCATTTCTGCTTTCAGGCAGATATCGGTATACCACTGAGCAAAATTTTCTTCCTGGCTGGTGATGGCCTGAACCAGCTTTTTGTTGTCTGCGCTCATGTTTACTCCTGTTCTTATACGGCAGCCTGCCCCGAGAGGCTGCACCCTCAAAAAAAACAAACCGATGCTCGGGGCACGGCAAAAACGACAAAAATCCCCTGCGCAGCGGGCAGAAGCCAAAGGGCACAAACTGCGCGCAGGGGATGATAGCACCTTACAAATCAGGTGTGGTCTTCTACATAGGAAACCACGCTGCCTACGGTGCGCAGCTTTTCCACATCCTCGTCGGGGATCTCGATGTCAAATTCATCCTCCAGCGTCATCACCATATCCAGCACGGTGAGGCTGTCAGCCTCAAGGTCGTCGATGATATCGCTTTCAGGGGTGATCGAATCAGCAGGAATGTCCAGCTGCTCGGCCAGCAGGTCACGGATTTTTTCAAAAATCTGGGTATCCATCGTTCATTGCTCCTTAGAAATCAAGTTTACTATAAATTATATAGCCCATCTGGGGGATTCTGTCAACACCCTATTGCAAAGTTTTGTGCTTTTTTGCGGAGTACAGGCAGCACGCCAGATTCTTCTTGTACAAAGCGGGGAAAATCTGTATAATATATAAGGTATATAAATAAGGGCCGTACCGCCAATTCTCAGCGCTGATCCGCCGCAGGGGCGTGCCCCATCGGATCGCCCGGGAAAAAGCAGAAAGGCTTTCGCCATGATGAGAGGAGAGAAACACCGTGGAACTGGCTTTTACCAAAATGCAGGGCTGTGCCAACGATTATATTTATCTGGACTGCCGCAAAACCGGCCTGCCCCTGCAGATCGCCGAATGGGCCCGGCAGCTTTCCCGCCGCCACTTTTCGGTGGGAGCTGACGGCATTATCTGCATTTGCACACCCCAATCCCCCACAGCCCACGCCACTATGCGTATGTTCAACGCCGATGGCAGCGAGGGCAAAATGTGCGGCAACGGCATTCGCTGCGTTGCCCAGTGGCTGCATGAGCATGTGCCTGTGCTGGCAGGCGAAAAGGTGCTGCGGGTGGATACCCTGAGCGGCTTGAAAACGCTGCACTATAAAGGCAATGATTGCTGGCAAGTGGAAATGGGCTGCTACAGCACCAAGGCTGCCGATCTTCCGGCTGTGAACATGGGCGAGGGGCCGCTGGTAAAGGCCCCCATCACCGTGCAGGGCAGGCAATATCAGGCCAGCTGCATCAGCGTGGGCAATCCGCACTGTGTGGTACACTGCGAGGATGTGCCCGGGCTGGATATCGAAAAGATCGGCCCGGCCTTTGAAAAGCACGAAAACTTTCCCGAGGGCGTAAACACCGAGTTTGTGCAGGTCGTGGATGAAACGCACCTGATCATGCGCGTGTGGGAGCGCGGCAGCGGCGAAACCTATGCCTGCGGCACCGGCACCTGCGCCACCGTGGCCGCCATGGTGGAAGAAGGAATCTGCCAGCGCGAAACCGATGTGCAGGTGCAGCTTCTGGGCGGCGTGCTGAGCATTCGCGTTTGTGCCGACGGCAGCGTGCTGATGACAGGCCCTGCCAAAACCGTGTACGAGGGCAAGGCCATTCTGCCCGAATAAATTCGTCATACTGTGCGAAATGCACCGTGTATAAAACCGCGTGGGCGCATTTGAACGGCCCACAAAATTTACAGAGAGGGGACTGTTTATTATGAACATCAACAAGCATTACGCTGAACTGGCCGACAGCTATCTGTTCAGCACCGTGGCCCGCAAGGCTGCAGAATTCCAGAAGGCAAATCCTGACCGTGAGGTGATCAAGCTGAGCATCGGCGATGTCACGCTGCCGCTGGCCAAGTGCGTGGTGGAGGCTATGCACAAGGCTGTGGACGAAATGGGCACGGCCGAGGGCTTTCATGGCTACGGCCCTGAGCAGGGCTATGACTTTTTAAAGGATGCCGTGCGCGATTATTATGCCGGCCACGGTGTGAACCTGAAAAGCGGCGAGATCTTTATCTCGGACGGCGCCAAGAGCGATCTGGCCAATGTGCTGGGCCTGTTTGATGTCAACAACACGGTGCTGGTGCCTGATCCCGTATATCCCACTTATGTGGACGATAATGTTTCGGACGGCCGCAAGGTGATCTACGCCAAGTGTGACGAAAGCAACAATTTCCTGCCCATGCCTGACCCCAATGTGAAGGCAGACATCATTTATATCTGCAGCCCCAGCAACCCCACCGGCGCTGTGTACACCCCCGAGCAGCTGAAGGTATGGGTGGACCATGCCAATGCCACCGGCGCTGTGATCCTGTTTGACGCTGCCTATGAGTGCTTTGTAAGCGAGCCCGGCTTGGCACGCAGCATTTTTGAGGTGGAGGGCGCACGCACCTGCGCCATTGAGATCTGCAGCTTCTCCAAGATCGCAGGCTTCACCGGCACCCGCTGCGGCTACACCGTGGTGCCCGAGGAGCTGGAGCGTGAGGGCCGCAGCCTGCACCAGATGTGGCTGCGCCGCCAAACCACCAAATTCAACGGCGTGCCCTACATTGTGCAGCGCGGTGCTGCCGCCGTGTTTACCGAGAGCGGCATGGCTGAGATCCAGCACAATCTGGACTATTACCGCCGCAATGCACAGGTGATCGGCAAAGCGCTTGAGGAAGCAGGCGTGTGGTTCTGCGGCGGCAAAAACAGCCCCTATCTGTGGATGAAATGCCCCGGCGGCATGACCAGCTGGGAATTCTTTGATTACCTGCTGGAAAAAACCGGCGTGGTGGGCACGCCCGGCTCCGGCTTTGGCCCTTGCGGCGAAGGCTACTTCCGCCTGACCGCTTTCGGCAATGCCGAAAAAACCAAGATCGCTGCAGAGCTTTTGAAAAAGGCGATCATGGAGCTGTAACAACTGCATAACAAAATACGCCCCGCCCCGATAGGCAAGCCTATCGGGGCGGGGCGATTTGATGTATACGGGTTTTATCAGGTGGCCTCCGGTGCGGGGGCCTGCGCAGAGTCTTCGGGCTCTTCGGGATCCTCAGACTGCTCGGCGCAGGGGGGATACAGCGTTTTTTTGCCCTCGGGCTCATGCAGATCAATGGGCGAAGGTTCGTCGGCCTGTGCATTCAAAAAATTTACGGGAAGGCCGTTATCGTCCACATGGGGCTGATGATCGTGCGGCACGGTGGTGTGATGGTGGCTGAACAGCGGTTCGTCCGGCTCGATCTCGGCAAAAATACTGCCTTCCTCGGGCCTGGTATCAAAATCGTGTACATACAGATATTTGCGGGTGGCAAAGATCACGGCGATGGCCAGAATGCCGATGGAAATGAATTTCAGATCGGTGTGATAGACCACGATGGAACGAGCCATGGCAAACAGCAGCACCTCCAGCGCAGAGCCGGGGGTGTGCTTGCACAGCATTTTCAGGGCTTCCACGCCCACCACAATGGTGAACAGCACCTCCAAAAACTCTGTGAAGCTCTGGCTCAGATCCTTGCCGAAAACCAGATGCAGCAGCTCGGGGAACAGGCGAAGCATCGAGATCAAAAGCGCCACCGTAAGCAAGCCGGCCAAAATCAATTCCAGCATATGGCTGGCGTGGTAGATAAGCAGGTTGAAAAAGTGCAGCACCTGCTGGCTGCGGGTCACCTGCGTTTGAATGTTGCCTTGGATGCGTTTATAAGGCATAAGCGGCCCTCCTTAAAAATCAAAGATCTACCGTGTTGGTGATGCTTTCCACACATTTGCGGAACTGCGGCATATCCTCTTCGGTGCCGGTAAACACCCAGTTGAAGGTCATATCCGCATCGATGCCCACGAAAAGCTGCGAAAAGCTGCAGTCAGAGCCGGTGCATTTCAGCTCGGCCTGATACGAGGGAAAGCCGCACACGGGCTGGCTGTCGATCGAAACCACCTCAATGCGCATGGATTCATCGCGCAGCTGCTCGGCATACATGGGCTGCAGCGCAGCCACCAGAGCATCAATATCGGGCGTGGAAAAATCGGGGTCCTTGGCGCTGGTGGTCAGGCTGATCACCGCACCGTTTTCGTTGGTATAATAGGCCAGTGTGCCGGGCATTTCGGCTTCGGAAAAGCCCTCGGGCACATCAATGGCAAAAGCCGGGCCGGGCTCCGGCGTGGGCTCGGGCTGCTGGGAAGAAGCCGAGGCGGCCGAGGCACTGCCGGCGGCGGAAGCGTTGCTGCCGCAGGCTGTGCAAAGGGAAAGCGCCAGCAGCAGTGCGGAAAAAAGAATGTGTTTTGTTTTCATAATATTTGTACTCTTTTGCAAAAAATCAGCCCGCCGGAACAAGCGATATCCGGCGAGCCGAACGAAGGGTGTGTTATACAGGAAAATCCATGCAAACGCGGGCCTTGGTGAAGGGGCGAACCTTAGAGTCGGCCACGGCCACATGGGCGGGGTGCGTGGCATAAGCGCGCAGGCTTGCTTCGTCCTGCAGGGTGCAGTCCAGCATCATGTCGGCGTTGGAAGTGTCGATGCCGTTGATGTTCACCTGCACGCTCAAAAGGCCGGGCACCTGGCCCACAAGCCCTTCCAGAGCGGCCTTGGCTTCCCGCTTTACGGTTTCTTTCAGCTCAGGGGTCAGTTCGTCTTTGAGCTGCCACAAGATCACATGCTTGAACATGGTAAAATACCTCCGAAAAATTATTTTTCGTTCCAGATAGGATGCTTCAAAACCCACTCGCCGTACTCGTTTTTCTCAAACAGGTCACGGTTGTAGAATTTATCGATAATGGCCCAGAACTCGGTTTCGGTATAGCCGCAGAACTCGCAGAAATCACGCACGCACAAAGGGTCCAGCTTGCCGTCGCGCTCTTTGATCACCGGGATCGCTTCCTCGCGGGTCATCTTGCCGTAGCGGATGTAGCGGGCGGTGTAATCGGTGGCGGCGGCATGGCCGAACTTGGGATATTTCAGCCAGCTGTGTACCAGGTAGGCGCGGCTGTCGATCTGGTCAAAGTTTTCGGCATGATGGGTACGGTCCCACTCGTGGGTCAGATCATGGAAGCCGTGCTGCTTGGCGATCTGGTAGTTCTTGTAGCTGTTCCAGGGCAGGAAGTAGCTCATGTAGAACGGATCCAGCTTCTTAAGCTCCTCGGGGGTGGGGGCCAGCGTGAGGCTCAGGTCGTTTTCGGTAACACCGTCGCCCAGCAGCTCTTCCATGGGCATTCCAACGGCCACGCCGTTTTCGATCTGCCCCATGGCGGAATAGGTTTCCTCGTCGGCATTGCCGCCGTATTCAAAGCTGACATTTTCGCCGTAGCACAGCAGCGGCGTGTTGAACTTGGCAGCCATGTGCAGGGGGAAGGTGTAGATCAGGCGGTCCACATACCAAGTGGGCTTGCCGTATTTTTCAAAGAATTTGCGCATCAGGATCTTCTGCGCCTTGATGTTGGGCTTGCAGCTGATGATGGTGCAGCCGAATTCCTCGCTGATGTTTTTCAGGTTGTGCTTGCCGGCCTCGGTCATGGGGAAGTTGTCTTCCACGCTGAACAGAATGGGGTTCATGTGCATGACCTCTTTGAGGATATACACCTGAAAATGGCTGTCTTTGCCGCCCGAAGCAGCCACGGCGCAGTCATAGCCGCCGGGGCCGTTGCAGCCGCGGTATTTATCGCAAAGAGCCTCAAATTCCTTCCAGCGGGCGTTCCAGTCAACATTTTTGCGGTTTTCATAGTGGCGGCAGGCGCTGCAAACGCCCTGCTCGTCAAAAGTGATGCCGGGGCGAGTGTCCGGCATGGTGCATTTGGTACAATAACGCATGGGTGCGATTCTCCTTTTATATACGCCGGGGCGGCGTTTTGTGATCATTTTGTTTTGCCGCGGGAAATGCTGCAGGGGGCTGCGGCTCCAAAAGGCAAAATACTTCCCTTATACTATACTCTATTTTTGGCTTTTAGGCAAGACGCCAGCAAAATTTAGGCCGCGGATGTGAGCGAAAAATCGGCGAAAATATCGGCTTTTTTTGCACAAAACCGCAAGGGAGCGGCGCAGCGGCAGGCAAAAGTAACGCACCGATGCCGACAGAGCACAGAGTTTTGATTTTGAGAGTGGTTTTTGTCAGGAAAATGCGATATAATATTTAGGCGAATTTTTCAAAAGCAATCGTTTGAATCTACCAAGGAGCATTGATATGGATCAACTGAAAAAAATGCTGGGGCGGTGCCGGGGCAGCGTCATGGCGGCAATAGCCGTGAGCTTTCTGCTGTTTTTATACGGCCCGCTGGAGCTGTATTTTACCAACCGTGCGGATTTCTGGTTCAGCACCGGTGTGCTGCTGCGGCAGTGCGTGCTGCTGTTTGTCTGCACCGCGGCAGTGCTGGTGGCCCTGCAGGCGCTGGCGACAAAATTTTTTCCCAAGCTGTATCCGCTGGCACTCGGCGGGCTGCTGTGGGGGCTGATGGTGTGCTATGTGCAAAACAGTTTTCTTTCGGGCGGCCTGCCCAGCCTGAACGGCGAGGCCGTAAACTGGAATGCCTATCCCGGCCAGCGTGCGGCCTCGGCAGTTTTGTGTGTGGCCGCTGCGGTGCTAGTGATTTTTTTAGCCCGCAAAAAGTGGCTGAACAACGCAGCCTTTTTTGGCGGTGGGGCGCTCACACTGATGCTGCTGATCACGGTGGTCACGCTGGGGCTGGGCAGCAGCGGCGACAGTGCCAGCTATTATTATTCGGGCAGTGAAAAGCTGCAGGAATATTCCTCTGACAAAAATTTTGTGATCTTTGTGCTGGACACCGTGGACGGCGACACCTTTGAGCAGCTGGTAGACGAAACGCCGGAATACAAAGAGGCTCTGCGGGATTTTACTTACTACAGCGACACCCTGTGCGCCTATCCCTACACCTACTACGCTGTGCCGCAGCTGCTGAGCGGCGAGTGGTATGAAGGCGGGGAGGACTTTGAAGCCTACCGCGCCAGAACCCTGCGCGAATCGCCGCTGTTTAAAACACTGGAACAGCAAAATTACAGCATGGCGATCTATCTTGAGGATAAGCTGCTGAACGAAAACGCTGCGCCCGAGCGGTTTTTCAATATGCATTCCGAAGCGCCCAAAATCGCCTCGCAGGCAAAATTCTGCCATGTGATCCTGCAGATGAGCGGGCTGAAAAACGCTCCGTTTGATCTAAAGCGCTTTTGCTACACCATGCCGGACAATCTGAGCGCCCTGAAGGTGAGCACCGAGTACGACGAAAACAGCTGGTACAGCTGGTATAACATTCCGTTCCTGCAGTCCTGCCAGGCAGCCGACAGCAGCCTGAATCCTGCCGCTGCGCAGGAGCCGTGCAGCGAAAAAATGTTCAAGTACATTCATGTGGCGGGGGCTCATGTGCCTTACAAGTTCGGCCCGCATCTGGAAGTGATCGAGGGCACGCCCGAGGCCAGCTATAAGAACAATGTGGCGGGCAGCATTTATCTGATCGAGGCTTATCTGGATATGCTGCGCCACAACGGCACCTATGACAACACCGCCATTGCGATCATGAGCGACCATGGCTATGCCGAAGATGAAAACGGCGCTGAGATCAACCCCGGCCGCCAGCACAGCATCTTTTTGGCTAAAGGCTTTGGGGAAAGCCATGAGTACGCGGTGAACAAGGCACCCTTCTCGTATGACGATCTGCAGACAGCCTATGCACGGCTTTTGGGCGGCAGCCCGGCGGGGCAGCTTTGTGATTACAAGGCCGGCGATGCCCGCAAACGCCGCTATTTGAACTATGTGCATGAATTTAAGGGCAGCGAATTTTCGGAAATGAGCGGCAGCGGCTTTATTGAAATGATGCAGACCGGCCGTGCCGATGATCTGAGCACCTTGCAGCCCACGGGCGTGACCTATCAGCCGCCCAAATCCATGGTAGGAGATTAAAACAAAAGGAAGATATGAGTACAATAAAGTCGATTTTTGGCCGCTGCAAGGGCGGCATTCTGGCCGCTGCGGCTGCCTGCTTTATCACGCTGGTGTATGGGCCGCTGGAACTCTATTTTACCAACCGCGAGGATTTTTGGTTTGCACCGAATGTGATCGTGCCGGAAGTGCTGTTTCTGTTTGCGGCGGCACTGCTGCTGTGTATTTTACTGCTGGCAGCGGCAGACCGCTGGGCCCCCAAGCTATATACTCTACTGACAGGCTGCTTTGTGTGGGGCACGCTGGTGTGCTATCTTCACAGCAATTTTCTTTCGGGCTGGCTGCCCAGCATGGATGGCTCTGCCGTGGACTGGAACGCCTATCCCACCCAGCGTGCGCTTTCGGCGGCCGTGTGTGTGGCGGCGGCCCTGTTTGTGGGTTTTCTCGGCTGGAAAAAGTGGCTGCAGAATGCAGCCTTCTTTGGCGGCAGCGCACTCACCTTGATGCTGGCCATCACGGTGACTGCCATCGGCCTTGCCAGCACCTCTACGGCAGGCAGCTATTATGTGTCTACCACGCAGGGGCTGCAAACCTACTCTACCGACAAAAATTTTGTGATCTTTGTGGTGGACTCGGTGGACGGCGATGTGTTTGAACAGATGGTCAATGAAAACCCGGAATACCGTGAATCATTGCAGGACTTTACCTATTATCGCAATACGCTCAGCGCCTATCCCTATACCTATTACGCCGTAACGCAAATGCTTACCGGCGAGTGGTATGAGGGCGGCGAGGACTTTGAAACCTTCCGCTCACGCGCAGTGCGGGAATCGCCGCTGTTCCAAACGCTGCAGGAACAAAATTATCAGATGGGCATTTATTTCACCGAAAATCTGGTGGATAAAAATGCAGAGCCGGAGCGCTTTTTCAATATGCGCTGGGGGGCTCCGGATATTGTTTCACACCCGGCGTTCTGGCGTGTGATCCTGCGCATGAGCTGTGTGAAAAACGCACCGTTTGATTTTAAGCGCCTTGGCTACAGTTTGCCCGAAAAGCTGAACGGGTTAAAGCTGATCGACAAAGATCAGGCCGATGCAGATTTCACGGTTTCCAATCGCGACTTTTTAAGCTCGTGCCAAAAGGCGGATACCGTGCTCAATACCAGTGCAGAAAACACGAGCTGCGAAAATAAAATGTTTAAATACATTCATGTGGAAGGGGCGCACACACCGCTGCAATACGGCCCGCACATGGAGGATCTATCCGGAACAGAACAGGCAACATACCAAAACCAAGTGGCCGGCACGATCTATCTGATCCAGAATTATCTGGATATGCTGCGTCACAACGGCAGCTATGACAACACGGCTGTGATCATTATGAGCGATCATGGTTACGAGGTGACCCCCGGGGCAAAAAATCTGGAGGAGGAAAAAATGCAGAGCGCCCGGCGCGGGCACAGCATTTTTTTGGCGAAGGGGTTTGGCGAAAAACACGCTTTTGCCATGAGTGAGGCACCGCTTTCCTATGAAGATCTGCAGCAGGTATATACAAAACTGCTGCAGGGCAGCACATCAGAAAACCTGATCGAATGGCAAAAGGGAGAAACGCGTCAGCGGAGATATTTGAATTATCAGCAGGAAAACTTATCCAAAAACGGCTTTGAGGAACTGCTGCAAACGGGATATGCCGATGATATGGCAACACTGCAGCCAAGCGGCAGGCAGTATTTTGTAAACAAAGGCATTTTGCAATAACCTATCATTAAAAAAGCAGCGCAGCCCTGCCGATCGTGCTCAGATCGGCAGGGCTGCGCTTATTTATGGTGCTTTATTCGGAATGGCTTTGCCCAGAATATCCTTTTGCTGCACAGCCCCCACCGCCAGATAGCGGCTGTCCTTGCTTTGGGCACGGTTGTCACCCAGCACAAAGTATTCATCGCTGCCCAGGCAACACGGCAGTGCGGCATCGCCCGGCAGCGTTTGCGGGGCGTTTTCCTGGGGCTCGCCGTTCACATAAACGATTCCGTTTTGAATATCCACGGTATCCCCCGGCACGGCGGCCACGCGCTTGATCAAAACGCTTTGCAGGCCGCGGCAGCGAAAGGCCACCACATCGCCGCGCTGATACGCCGAGCTGTGCTTATCCAGCAGCACAAACTCCCAACTGTGATAGGTGGGGGCCATGGAATCGCCCTGCACCAGCATCAGCTGAAAATGAAACACCGAGATATACAAACAAAGCAGTATAATGCAAAGCAGGGCGCAGCAGCGGCGAAAAACGCTGCTGTGCGCCCAGACAAAGCTTTGGAACATATTACTTTTTGTCGGCATCGCCGGTGGTGCTGGCGGCCATGATATCGTCCGACTCTACCTCTTTGTTGCGGTTTTCGTCGATACCCAGCTTGCTGCTCAGCTTCTTTTTGGCGCGGCGCCAGTAAATGCCCACAGCAGCGCCAATGGCGATTACGATGCCGGCAACGGCCTGGATCACATAGGTCATCACAGAGGGGTCAATGTAAGCGTTGGCGGTCACGCCGAACACCATCATGCAGCACAGGGCGGCATAGGAAGCGCCCAGAACAGAAAAAAGTTTTTTCATGGTTATTGTTCCTTTCGTTTTTGGATCTTGGCCTGAATGGCGGAAATCAGATAATCTGCGCCAACCTGAGCACTGCTGCCCAGATTGTAAACATATTCATGTACAAACCGGTCGATCTTATCGTGATACTGTGCGCTGTTTTCGATCAGGTTTGTAACAGCGGGGGCAAGCTCGTTCATGTGATCGGGTGCTACCACAGCGCCGATCTCGGCACGCATCCAAATGTTGATGGGCTTCACATCGATCTTTTGATACTCGGGGTTCATGATCTTCATGGGAGTATCAATAAACAGCACGGGGCGGCAGGTGGTGAAGGCATATTCATAGGCAATGCCGCTCCAGTCTGTGATCATCATGTCGGCCTCAAACACGGTGCTGTTGGAGGAAAAATCGGTTTGGATCTCAATGCCCAAAGGCCCGTATTTGGCTTTCAGGCTTTCCATCTTTTCAGGCATGTGGCGTACATGCTGGGGATGGGGGCGCACAATAATATGATAATCCAGATCCTTCAGATTGTCCAGCATTTCTTCCAGGCAGCTGTCCACAATGTTATCCGGCTGCCAGCTGGGGGCGATCAGAATGGTCTTTTTCTCCTTGGGCTTGTCCTCTGTGTGGGCGGCGGCATAGTCGGCACGCATCTGATCCAACAGGCAATAGCCCCAGTCTACGATCTTCTTTTTGGGCAGGCCGTATACTTTTTCGGTGGCCTCCACCTCGGCGCGCTGCTCCTTGCCGGTGCAGAAAACGGTGTCGAAATGATCCACACAGCCCTGGCGGCAGGTCAGGTTATAGCTGCCCATATCATGCGGAATAAACACATATTCCACATCCTTGCTCACATAGCTGCGCTTGATGTGATAGTTTTCCAGATCCGGCATGGTCATCACCACCACATCGGCCTCCATTTTCATCATCAGCGTGATCAGCTTTTTTTCACCGATATAATAGGGCTTGATCCTGGGCTGGGTTTCTGCCAGCTGGAAAATAGCATCGTTGGGGTCGCTGGTGATATAGTGGATGGTCAGGTTGGTGCGGCGCAGAAGCTCTTCGATAATGCCGCGGAAATACTTGTAAAAACCGGTGTTTTCCGAATAAAACACAATGTGCTTGTTGGCAATTTTGAAAAAGCGCTTATAGTCGGCACGCTCCCGGCGCGACTCGGCATCGCCGAAGCGGCGCTTTTTGCCGCCCAGATTGTTGAGGGCTGCCAGCTCCTGCTTGCTTTTTTCCAAAGCCTCGTAGTCCACATACTTTTTGGGCGGGATCAGCCAGTTCAGAAGATACAGCTGCAAAACGGCAAACAGGTTGCTGGCCATCCAGTAAACGGCCACGCCCACAGCCACAAACCAGCCCAGATACAGCGAAAGGCCAACAGAAAAAGCCATCATGCCATATTTGTTGGCCTTGCTCTGCTCGGCCTGCAGCACATTGCTGGCGTTTTGCGCAACGCACAGGATCCATGCCGAAACACCGGCCAGCAGCGGCGAAAGCACCAGCATGCCGCCGGTCTGGCTGGGCACCAGCGAAAGATCCACATGGCCGAAAAAGGTCATGTCGATGGAAGGGTCCAGCATACCGGCCTTGATCACCTCGATCAGGCCCATCAGCAGCAAGATCTGCACGGCCATGGGAATAATGGAAGCGAACGGGTTGTACTTATAGCGCTTGTAAATGGCGTTGGTTTCCTCGGCAATACGATCTTTATCGCCGAAAAAGCGGGCCGTGATGTGGTTGATCTCCGGCTGCATTTTTACCATTTTAATAGAGTTTTTCTGCACCCAAACCGACAGCGGCATGAGCACGATCTTGCTGATCAGCGTGAACAGAATGATGGCCAGGCCATAATTGCGGCACAGCCGATAACAAAAATTCATGATCACGGTCAGAATATTCAGTAATATCGACATGAAGGTTCCTCTCTGCACCCAAAGCGGGAATGCGTGTATACAGTATAGTGCTTTTATAAAATAAAACCTATGCTATTATAGCGAATATCAGAGAAAAAAGCAATGCAAAAACGCCCAAACATCAGGCATCCGGAGGCGAATCGTATACGGTGCCGGTGGGGTGGAAGGTGGAGCGGTCCCCCGCAAAGCCGGTTTGGATATATTCCGTCAGCGGATTGCCGGGCACAAAGTAATCCAGAAAACGGCGCTCGCGGGTATCGCCCTCATGCCAATCAAACAGTGCATCAGAGGATTTTCCCGCCAGAAGCCGCAAAAAGGCGGGCTGCAGATCGGCATACGAAATGGGCGCGCTGTTCGTGGTAAAATCATGGCTTTCGCCAAAGCCCTTGGCCAAAACGATGCCGTGCTGGTGGTAATAACGCCCCACCACCTGGGTTTCGGGGTCAACATCATAGCCGTGATCGGCCAGGATCACAATGGCCGTGTTGTCATACACGCCCTTTTCGCGCAGCATATCCAGGTAGTTTTCCACCGTGAACAGGCTGGCACGCAGCATATTGTCATAGGTGGCATCCGCCCCTGTGGCGGGGTTGAGATCGGGCAGATATTTAAAGTCGGAATGGCCGCCCTCCAAGTGGATAAACTTGAAGGTGGGCTGCTCCACCGCGGCAAAATGGGGCATATAGTCGGTAAGCTCCTTGGTGAGCCAGTAAAACTCGGTCATGCGCCAGGTATACAGCGAAGTGGAGTCACCGCCGCCGGATTTCAGCCAGTCAAGATCGGCCGGAAGGGTGTAGCAAAAGCGCTTGAGATCAAACGGCGCATACTGCACACCGGCCATCTGCAGCACGGTTTTCGCAAGCCCCAGCTTAGAGCCGACCTCGGGGTTATCATCGCGCATGTTGATAAAAAGGCCGCTGTTTTTGGCAATGTCCACCGTGGCATCCGGCGAATAATAGCCCATGCTGTAGCCCTCGGCCTTTAATTCGTTCAGAAGCGGCGAGGTTTGCAGCATACGCGAACGGTAGTCGGCAAACGGCTCGGCGTTTTCGTACCATTCGCCGCCCAGAATAAAGGCGGTGGAATAAAAAGTGTAGCTGTAGGCTGCCGTGGCGTTGTCATAATAGGTGAAATCGCGCAGTGCCTCAGCATGGGCGGGGTCTTCGTTCAGCACGCGGGAAAAATCGTTGCCGTCCACCGAATCCAGCATCAGCACCACCACATTTTTTTGGGTGGAATAATCCTCAATGCCCTGATAGGTGGAGCTGAAATACTGCGAGGGCTTGTAAGCGCCGGTTTGCAGCGCCACGGTGATCAGCGTGGGCAGCAGGACCCCGATCAGAACCAGGCTTGCCCAGCCGGTAAGGGTTTCCACCAGCGCAAAGCCTTTTTTGAACCCGAGCAGCAGCAGTGCGGCTGCGGGCAGCACCCATGCGATCAGCGAAGCAATGCGCTGGCCGCCAAAGTGGCTCCACTCCACGGCATCGCCGTTCATAATGGGCAAGCCGTTTACCAAAAAATTGCCCTGTATGTAAAGCGACAGCAAAACGGCCAGACCCAGTGTGAGCAAAATGCCGTACAGCCGGGGCCAGCGGCGCAAAAACAAAAGCAGTATAGCGCCCGCGGCCCAGCACCCGGCAAACATGGCCAGACAGCAGGGAAGAAGCGAGGTGAAATCAAACCAGAAATCGTCCCGGTTGGTGAAGTATAGCTCCAGCGGCGCATACAGCGCCACCAAAAAGCTCAATGAAGCCGCCAGCGCAAGGGGCGGAAATTTTTTGCCTTTTACAGGCTGATCGCAAAATTTCATGGAATTTCAGGTGCCTTTCTTTACACAGAAAAATGCAAGATATCGCAATTATACTTAATGCCAAATGCATATTATACTGCGGCTTTTTTGAAATTCCAGACACAAACGGTGAAAAAAGTGTAAAAAATAAACACTCCCCTGTACTGTGTCTGTACAGGGGAGTGCCAAAGCTCCAACAGGGGCTGTGCTGAAAAATTATGCTTCGATCAGGCATTTGCCGGTCATTTCAGCAGGCTGGGGCAAGCCCATAATGTGCAGCATGGTGGGGGCCAGATCGGCCAGCACACCATCCTTGCGCAGCTGCACATCGCCTGCACCCATCACCACCAAAGGAACAGGGTTGGTGGTGTGTGCGGTAAAGGGATCATCGCTGCCCTCTACCAGCATTTTGTCGGCGTTGCCATGGTCGGCAGTAAGCAGCACAGCGCCGCCTGCTGCCAGCACGGCGTTCGTCACCTTGCCCACAGCATCGTCCACGGCCTCCACAGCTTTTACCGCAGCGCTGAAAACGCCGGTATGGCCCACCATGTCGCAGTTGGCAAAGTTGAGAATGATCACATCGTACTTGCCGCTTTCAATGCGCTTTACGCATTCCTCGGCCACCAGCGGGGCGCTCATCTCGGGCTGCAGGTCATAAGTGGCCACCTTGGGGCTGGGGATCACGCAGCGGTCTTCGCCCGGGTAAGGGGCTTCCACACCGCCGTTGAAAAAGAAGGTGACATGGGCGTATTTTTCGGTTTCGGCAATGCGAAGCTGCGTTTTGCCGTTTTTGCTCAGATACTCGCCCAGCACATTGGTAAGCTCTACCGGGGGATAAGCCACCTCCACATTGGGCATGGTGGCATCATACTGTGCCATGCACACATAATGCACCGGGAAGCGGCCAAAGCGGCGCTGGAAGCCCGTGAAAGCATCATCTGTGAAAATGCGGGTCATCTGGCGGGCACGGTCAGGGCGGAAGTTCATAAAGATTACGGTATCGCCCTGCTGCACGCGGCCGCCCTCACAGGTCACGCACGGGATCACGAATTCATCGGTCACATCGGCGGCGTAGCTGGCGTCAATGCACTCCTGCCAGTTGGCGGCGTGGTTGCCCTCGCCGTAAACAAAGGCGGCGTAGGCCTTTTCCTCGCGGTCCCAGTTGCTGTCACGGTCCATTGCGTAGTAGCGGCCGGTCACTGTGGCGATCCGGCCCAGGCCCAGCTCGTCGATCTTGGCCTGCAGGTCGCCCAAAAAACGCTTGCCGTCATGCGGATCGGTGTCACGGCCGTCCATGATGCAGTGCAGATACAGCTGCTTGACGCCCATGGCCTTGGCCATTTCCATCACGCCGAACCAGTGGTCGCTGTGGCTGTGTACGCCGCCCTCGCCCACAAGGCCCATCAGGTGAACTGCCTTGCCGGCATCGATGGCAGCCTTCATGTTGCGCACAAGAACGGGGTTTTTCAGCATTTCTCCATCGCGAATGCTTTTGGTGATCAGGGTGAGCTGCTGATAAACGATGCGGCCCGCGCCCATGTTGGTGTGGCCCACCTCGCTGTTGCCCATCTGCCCATCGGGCAGGCCCACATCCATGCCGCTGGCACCGATGGTGGTGCAGGGATACTGCGCCATCAAACGATCGATATTCGGCTTTTTGGCGGCTGCAATGGCGTTGCCGCGCACATGGTCGGGCACCCAGCCAAAGCCGTCCATAATGCAAAGTAAAACAGGTTTTTTAGCCATTTTGCGTTATCCCTCCCGGCGGGCTCAGCCCTTGGTGGCTGCTTCTACGATCACGGCAAACTGGTCTGCCTTCAGGGCAGCGCCGCCGATCAGGCCGCCGTCCACATCAGGCTTTGCCAGCAGTTCTGCGGCGTTTTTGGGGTTCATGGAGCCGCCGTACTGCACGGTGAGGGCCTTGGCGGCTGCTTCGCCGTACAGTTCGCCCACCACCTTGCGAATGGCTGCGCAAACCTCTTCGGCCTGCTCGGCGGTGGCGGTTTTGCCGGTGCCGATGGCCCACACGGGCTCGTAAGCAATAATCACATTCTGCAGCTGCTCAGCGGTCACGCCCAGCAGAGCAATCTTGGTCTGCATACGCACCAGCTCTTCGGTTACGCCCTGCTCGCGCTGGGTCAGATTTTCACCCACGCATACGATCACCTTCAAACCGGCATTCAAACCGGCCAGAGTGCGCTTGTTTACGGTTTCATCGGTTTCGGCAAAGTACTGGCGGCGCTCGCTGTGGCCGGTGATCACATATTCCACGCCCAGATCCAAAAGCATATCGGCGCTGATCTCGCCGGTGAATGCGCCGGACTTTTCAAAGTGAACATTCTCAGCGCCCACATGAATGTTGGTGCCCTTGCACTTGGCAACGGCGGTCACCAGATCGGTGTAGGGGGTGCAGATCACAACCTCGCAGCCTGCATCCTTGACGGCGGGGATCAGCTCGTCGATCAGCTGGGCGGCCTCAGTGGCGGTTTTGTTCATTTTCCAGTTGCCTGCAATAACGGCCTTACGGTTCTGCTTATCCATGATAAAATCCTCTCTTTCGTTCATTCGACAAAAAATAAAAATGTGCGGCGGCGTGTGGCCGCCGCACCATCAAAAGGCAGGGGGGAAAAAAAGCTGTTTTTACAGCTGCGCGAAAAATTGCAAGGGATTAAGCATTCTGGATGCAGGCAATGCCGGGCAGCTCTTTGCCTTCCAGATATTCCAGGCTTGCGCCGCCGCCGGTGCTGATATGGGTCATCTGATCGCCCAGGCCCATCTGCTGCACGGCTGCTGCACTGTCGCCGCCGCCGATCACGGTGGTGGCATCGCTTTCTGCCATGGCCTTGGCCACAGCCAGCGTGCCTGCTGCCAGCGTGGGGTTTTCAAACACGCCCATGGGGCCGTTCCACACAACGGTTTTAGAGGCGCTCACAGCATCGGCAAACAGCTTCATGCTTTCGGGGCCGATATCGCAGCCTTCCATATCGGCGGGGATAGCGGTCACCGGCACGATCTTGGTTTCAACGGGGGCGTCGATGGGGTCAGGGAAAGCGGTCACACAGGCGGTATCCACCGGCAGCAGCAGCTTTACGCCCTTGGCCTTGGCCTTTTCCAGCATTTCGCGGCAGTAGTCCAGCTTGCTGTCATCGCACAGGCTCTTGCCCACCTCGCAGCCCTGTGCCTTTACAAAGGTATAGGCCATGCCGCCGCCAATGATCAGCGTGTCGACCTTTTCCAGCAGGTTGGAGATCACATTCAGCTTGTCGGCAACCTTGGCACCGCCCAGAATGGCGGTGAAGGGGCGAACAGGATCGTTTACGGCATTGCCCAGATAGCGGATCTCTTTTTCCATCAGATAGCCCACAGCGGTGTCCTGAATATACTGGGTCACACCCACGGTGGAGCAGTGGGCGCGGTGGCAGCTGCCGAAGGCATCGTCCACATAAGCATCGGCCAGGCTGGCCAGATCCTTGCTGAAAGCATCCAGGTTCTTGGTTTCCTCGGCGCGGAAACGGGTGTTCTGCAGCAGCACAACATCGCCGTTGTGCATGGCGGCCACTGCAGCCTTGGCGTTTTCGCCCACCACGGTATCGTCATCGGCAAAAACCACGGGCTTGCCCAGCTTTGCGGCCAAAGCCTCGGCCACAGGGGCCAGACTGAACTTTGCCTCGGGGCCGTTTTTGGGCTTGCCGAGATGGCTGCACAGAATCACCTTTGCACCGTCATTCAGCAGCTTCTGAATGGTGGGCAGAGCGGCATTGATGCGGTTTTCGTTGGTGATCTTACCGTCCTTCATGGGAACATTGAAATCACAGCGAACCAAAACCTTTTTGCCTGCGTAGTTGGAATCATCGATCGTTTTTTTACCTAAAGCCATTGCGCATACGCTCCTTTTATTTACATTATAGAAGATGACGCACACAAAATGCGGCGCGTTTGCTCCGTGTATAGTTTTATTATAGACCTCGCGCGGATATTTCGCAAGAGCGTTTTTGACATTTATTTAACAAAATGGGCAAATTGCGGAAATCGGAAAAAAATCAAGATTTATGCTTGACATTTGCGCCAAGATTCTTATATAATGAGTTACACTGTGCAGGGAAATGTACATTTGCCTGAATGCTACTGTGGCTCAGTTGGTAGAGCAGCTGATTCGTAATCAGCAGGTCGCCGGTTCAAGTCCGGCCAGTAGCTC
>SFIE01000059.1 GCA_004555405.1 Subdoligranulum sp. | reverse complement strand
GCGAGGGGCTTTTGCTCCCGAAGCACGATGCGGGTACCGCAACCCGACATTATCGAGCATTTTTGCAACGCAGATTGTGCTTCGCAGCCGCGGCAGCGGTGCTTAAGCCGTCAGGCGGGAATTGTGCGGTGTTGCCAAAGAAAGTAAACGGAGAATCATGAAAAAAATCTTTTCCATTTCCCGGGCAGGTCTGCGGCATCTGGCGGCACTGGCAGCGTTTTGTGCGCTGGCGCTGGGCATGATCGCTTACACGGACAGAGTGCTCTGGGATAAAAACGGCACGATCATGGGATTTTACGAAGAACCAAAAAATTCTGTGGATGTGATCTATGTGGGCGGCAGCCACACCAATGCGGCCGTTTCGCCCACGCAGATCTACGAGGAATACGGCACCACCGGCTATGTGCTGTATTCCTGGAGTCAGCCCATCTGGACAGCCTATCACTACACGCTGGAGGCACTGAAAACCCAGAAGCCCAAGGTGGTGGTGGTGGATGTGTTCGGCATGGTGTACGGCAACACCTACATGACGGATGTGGATATGAACTCGGTCAGCGATGATTACTCGCTGCTCATTCCGCCCAGCCTGAACCGCATACAGTTGGCAATGGCTATGAGCCGCTGCCAAACCGAGCATAAGCCTTTTTATCGCTATGCCTCGCTGCTGCGCTATCACAACCGCTGGAAAGCCCTCACCAAACAGGATCTGCTTTGGCCGCTGCAAAGCTACCGTACCACCGGCAAGGGCTTTGGCCCTTTGTATACCACCGAAAGCTACCAGCTGCATCAGCCCGCCGATATTACGCCCAATGGAGAGACGGCCTATGCGTGGAGCAAGGTGTACCTGCAAAAGCTGGTGGAGCTGAGCAAGCAGCAGGGATTTCAGCTGGTGGCTGTGAATTTCCCGTATATTGCCGAGGATATTGAATACGATATTTTTGCCTGGACCCGCCAGTACTGTGAGGAAAACGGTGTGCCGTTCCTGGACTATCTGCTGGAGGATACAGCGGCGCAGGCCGGGTTTGATTACGAAACCGATATGGCAGAGCACGCCCATGTAAACTATAAGGGTGCTGCCAAGCTGACGGCGCATTTGGGAAAATTTCTGCACGACAACTATGCGCTGCCCGACCATCGGGGCGAGGCTGCCTATGCGCAGTGGGAAAGCGATGCCGCCTTTGAACGCCGTAATCTGCAGGATATGGACCTTTGCATGACCAGCGACCTGAACGAGCTGCTCACCAAGGCTATGACACCGGACTATGTGGTGCTTTTGGCAACCTGCGGCGATCTGACTGCGGCGGACAGCACGGCCGTGGCGGCTGCGCTGGAAAATCACGGTATTTCGGCCCAGTGCTTTGCACAGCCGGGCTGGCAGATGGTGGCTTCTTACAGTGCCGGCAAGGGCGTTATGCAAACAACCTTTGGCCCGGGGCAAACGGGCACGCTGCAGGCGCTGTTGGAGGATGGAAGCGGCCTGACGGTATCCTCTGACGGAAATGCTGCGGTGCAGCGTGCCGGTGACGCCAAAACCGGCGAACCGGCGGATCAAAGCCGCAATCGCCCGGGGCTGAATATCGTGGTGGCCGATGCCGCCACGGGCAAGCTGGTTTACAGCGTAAGCTACAGCACGCTGCACGATTATACGGCCTATACGGCGTAATAAAGCAAATGAACAGGAGAATGTGTTTATGTGGTTTGAACAGGCAGTGGTCTATCAGATCTATCCATTGGGATTTTGCGGCGCGCCCGGGCGAAATGGGGGAGAGCAGTCGCACTCAATCACAAAGATCAAGGATTGGGTGCCGCATATTTTGGCCACAGGGGCAAACTGTGTGCTGCTGAACCCGGTGTTCCAAAGTGATCGCCACGGTTATGATACCCGCGATTATTTTACGGTGGACTGCCGCCTTGGCACCAATCAGGATCTGGCCGATGTGTGTGATGCCCTGCACGCCGCAGGCATCCGTGTGGTGCTGGATGGTGTGTTCAACCATGTGGGGCGCGGCTTCTGGGCGTTTCAGGATGTGCAGAAAAATCGCTGGGAAAGCCCTTATAAAGACTGGTTTTACCTGAATTTTGACGGCAATACGGAATACAACGACGGTTTTTGGTACGAAGGCTGGGAAGGGCACAACGAGCTGGTAAAGCTGAACCTGCGCAACCCGGCGGTGACGGAGCATCTGATGCAGGCCGTGCGTGAGTGGGCGGCACAGTATCGCATTGACGGCCTGCGGCTGGATGTAGCCTATTGTCTGGACCCGGATTTTCTGCGCACACTGCGCCGATTCGCCAACGAGCAAGGCGATTTCTGGCTTTTGGGCGAAACTCTGCACGGCGATTATAACCGCTGGGCCAACGAGGAAATGTGCCACAGTGTGACCAATTATGAGTGCTACAAGGGCCTGTATTCCAGCTTCAACAGCATGAACCTGTTTGAGATCGCACACAGCCTGAACCGTCAGTTCGGTCCTGAGCCGTGGACGCTTTATAAGGGCAAACACCTGCTCAGCTTTGCCGACAACCACGATGTGGGGCGCATTGCCACGGTGCTGCAAAACCCGGCCCATTTGCCGTTGGTGTATGGGCTGCTGTTTGCCATGCCGGGAATTCCGGCAATTTACTACGGCAGCGAGTGGGGCGCACAGGGGGCCAAACAGTCCGGCTCGGACGATGCGCTGCGCCCCTGCTTTGCCCAGCCGCAGCAAAACGAGCTGACGCAGTTTATAGCAGCCTGTGCCAAGGCGCACACCCAAAGCGAGGCCTTATGCTATGGCAATTACCGCAATTTGCAAATTACCAACCGCCAGCTGGTTTTTGAGCGCTGCGCCCAAGGCGAGCGCGTGATCGTGGCTTTGAATGCAGAGGACAAGCCCTTTGCGGCAAGCTTCGATGCCCGTGCGGGCAGGGGAGTGGACCTTTTGAGTGGAACCGAACACGATTTTGCGCAAAACGAGCTGCCGCCCTACAGCATTGCATATTGGAAAATTACGGATTAAGGCAGCACTGCCAAGAATAAAAGCCAGAGCCTGCGTTTTTTAGATGCAGGCTCTGGCTTTTTATGGATACAAAACAAAAAAGCACCGCCCAAAATCAGGCGGTGCTTTAAAAATATGCTCTTTACAATGAAAGCAACAATAGATTAGTCGCTCACATAGGGCATCAGGGCAACGTGACGTGCGCGCTTGATAGCGACAGTCAGTGCACGCTGATGGAAAGCGCAGGTGCCGGTGACACGGCGGGGAATGATCTTAGCGCGCTCGCTAACATACTTACGCAGACGGGGAACGTCCTTGTAATCGATAGTGTCCACACGATCCACGCAGAAGCTGCAAACCTTCTTGCGGCCGCGATGCATGGGGCGAGAAGAACGATCGGATTTCTCAAAAGCCATTGCTTGTTACCTCCTGTTAAGATTTGATTCTGTTTCAATTAGAAAGGCAGATCTTCGTTGTCGTCAATCACAGCAAAGTCTTCGCTGCTGCCAGCCGAATAGCTGGGCGCGGCATCCTGTACGGCAGGGCGGCTGTAACCGCCTGTGGCAGGAGCAGCGGGAGCGGCAGGTGCATAACCTGCGGCACCGGAAGCGGAGCCCTGGCCGTTTGTGCGAGGAACAAAATTGATCTGGTTAGCAACCACTTCTACAGCAGTGCGGTTGTTGCCGTTTTTGTCCTGATACTGGCGGGTCTGCAGGCTGCCTTCCACAACGATAGGGCTACCCTTCTGGAAGTACTTGCTCACAAACTCGGCCTGCTGACGCCATGCGACAATGTCGATAAAATCGGCCTGACGCTGCTCACCCTGACGGGCAAAGTTGCGGTCAACAGCAATTCGGAAAGATGCTACGCTGGTTCCCTGAGGGGTCTGGCGCAGCTGAGGATCCGCCACAAGGCGACCCATCAAAACAACAACATTCAGCATTTTGTCCTCCTGCGGGCGAAAACTTATTCAGCCTCGGCTACGATCATAGTACGCAGAACACCGTCGGTGATCTTGTACACACGATCCAGCTCAGCGGGGAAGGCGGGCTCACTGGTGAACTTAATCACAGTGTAGACACCCTCGACCTCGTCGTTGATGGGGTAAGCAAGACGCTTCTTGCCCCACTCGTCAACAGAATCAATGGTACCGTTAGCCTCGATCAGAGACTTGAACTTGCCCACCAGAGCGGCGGTAGCCTCTTCATCGAGAGCAGCGCTGGTAACCAGCATGGTCTCGTATTTTGCCATAATCTGTACACCTCCTTTTGGACTTATGACCCACGGCAAACACCATGGGTAAGGAGCACATTATTGCATAATGTGCATACGCACCTCAAAGTGCGACAATTAATTATAACAGTGTATTACGGCAATGTCAACTGTTTCTTTGCTTTTTACAAATATTTTTTACTGGAAACCCGCAGCATTCAAAAAACGCATAAAGGCGCTTTCACCCTCAGAAGTCTGCTTAAACACGCCGGCATCCTCCAACACATGGGAGAACACCAGCCCGATCTCACGCTGCACGGCCTCGGCAGCCTCGGCAGGGGAAAGGGAAGTGCCGTATCGGGCGATCAGCTGATCGATCCAATCGGCGTGTACGGCCAGCGTGCTGCCTTCGGTGCGGCTTTCGTTGGGGGCCTTGCCGGTGAGAATATCGCAGATATCGGCGCTCTGCTGCTTCAAGCGGCTGGGCAGAATGGCCAGACCCATGACTTCGATCAGGCCGATGTTTTCTTTTTTAATGTTATGCCACTGAGGATGCGGGTGGAAAATGCCGTCGGGGTATTCCTCGCTGGTGCGATTGTTGCGCAGCGCCACATCCAGCACATAAGTACCATCCTCTTCACGGTGCAGAATGGGCGTTACGGTGTTGTGAGGCGTATCGCCGCTGAAGGCGCGGATGTCGGCGCTTTCATCGTTCCATGTCTGCCAGGCCTGCAGCACATCACAGGCGGCGGCCTTTACTTCCTCGGCATTTTTGCCGCACAGGCGCACGGTGGAAACCGGCCAGTTCAGAATGCCTGCCTGCACATCAGGGTGCCCGGCGCACTGCACGCTGCGCTTGATCGAGGCGCGGGTCATGGGGAACACATAGCTGCCGCCCTGGAAGTGTGCGTGGGTCAGAATGCTGCCGCCCACAATGGGCAGATTGGCATTGCTGCCGCAGGTGTAATGCGGGAACTGCTGCACAAAGCTGAAAATCTGATCCAGCGTGTGGCTGTCCATTTCCATGGGCTTGTGGTCTTTGTGGAACACGATGCAGTGCTCGTTGAAATACACATAGGGGCTGTACTGCAGATAGAACTGATCGCCGCTTAGCGTAACGGGAATGATGCGGTGGTTCTGGCGGGCCGGAAAGTTGATGCGGCCTGCATAGCCAATGTTTTCGCGGCACAGCATACAGGTGGGGTAGCCGGCCTTGGGCTGCAGGCGCTCCAAGGCAATGGTCTTGGGGTCCTTCTCCGGTTTTGTCATGTTGATGGTGATCTCCAGATCGCCGTATTTGGTGGCGGTGTTCCACTGAATATTCTGGGCAATCTGCGCAGTGCGAATGTAGTTTGTGTCGATGCAAAGCTTATAGAACCAATCGGTGGCTGCTTTGGGGCCCTGCTGGGCGCGCAGCTGTTCAAAAATGCGGCAGCATTCACTTTCGCGGGGCATCAGAAGGCCCATGATGCGCGCCTCAAAGTTTACGCGGAACTGGTTCACCTCGCCGTCAAACAGGCCCTTTTCGGCACCGGCGTCCAGCAGAGCATCCAGAATTTCCGTGGGATAAGTCAGGTTTTCCTGGGCGCACTCTCCCGCAAAGGGAGCCTCCAGACCAAACAGATCCAACAGAGCGTTGCGGGCGTAGATGGTATCCAGCTCGTCCACAAGGCCGTGCTTTTGCGCAAACTGCAAAAGGCGTTCGATTTGATAAGCAATCTCCATGTTCATTTCCCCCAAAAAATCAAACCTTCCGGCAGTGCCGCCGGGCAAAGGCCGGGCAGCGCTGCCGTTTTTATTCTGTCTGAGCCGATCAGCTCAGATAGTTCATCATTTGCTGAGCATAGGCCGTCAGCTTGGTCAGGGCAGAGGGGCCCAGGCTCATCACATACAGATACACCGCAAGGTACATCAGCGCAAATACCGCAAGATACGCAAACATAGCCCCCATGCTGGTGCCGCCCACACGGCGCAGAGCAGCCTGACGGTCCGCCCCTTCGGGAATACTCCGGCACAGCTCCTGCACCTTAGGCAAAACAGCCTGTCGATACAGATATACGCCGAACACACCGCGCAAGAACATCTGAATCCAGTTTACATAGCTGCCGATCTGTGCCAGACGGCCAATGAAAGCCGCACTGCTCAGCCATGCGGGCAGGCCGCCTGCAATGTATAAAAGCGTAAGGATGCCGGGCACCTCCAGCAGCAGCGAAAGCGCTGCGAAAAACAAAGCCGGCTTCCATGCTTTGCGGTACAGAAAATACAAAGGGCCAAACAAAAAGGCCGAAACGCTCACGCAGAATTTGCGCCCGGTAACAGCCATGCCCTGAAACCGCACCAGATAATACCCGGCGCTGGGGCCGAAAAAGGCAGCCCAGTCACGCGCTTTTACCCCTTCAATGGGATCATCGGGCTGAATTTCAAACACACGGTAGTTGGGGTTTTGCTGCTGCTCCGCCTCGGGCCGCTTGGCGCCTGCCTGCCCGGGCTGCTGCGCAGTGCCTTGGCCTGCCCGGGACTGCTGCTGGGCAAGGGGCGCGCCGCACTGACTGCAGAACCGCGAAGCAGGCGGGTTTGCTGCACCGCAGGCAGGGCACACGATGCCCTCGGCGCCGGGGGCGGCATTTTCGGGCTTCCATTCAAATCCGGTGCCGTGCTTGTCAGCGTTCACGCAGTGCCCGTCAGCGGGCCAGCAGGTGCGGTGATAAGGCGTGCCGCAATCCGGGCACACCACAATATCGTCTTGATCGGTAAATGCCTTGTGGCATACAGGGCATTTGTTGCCGGTATAATTGGACATATTATTCCTCCAAAGCTGTCATACTATTTCTATTATAAGCCCGCAGCGACAAAAATCAAATGTAAAACCCTGAACAGTTTATGAACTTTTTGTGCATCCTGCGAATTGCAAAAAAATCCGGTACGACTCTTTACTTTGGGCCTGGTATCCGTTATACTATTTATACTTGTGTATTAAAATAAGGCAATACCGCATAATTCTAAGTGCCGATGCGGCGAGCGAGAGGTGCAAGCTGCTAAGCAAAAAGCGCAGATAATACTTTGTGTATTATCGAGCATTTTTGCAACGCAGATTGTGCTTCGCAGCCGCAGCA
>SFIE01000002.1 GCA_004555405.1 Subdoligranulum sp. | reverse complement strand
TCTCTCAAAGCAGCTTGCTTATTATAACTCGCTGTGCTTCGTTTGTCAAGCACTTTTTGAATTATTTTTTAGCAGCCTTTCAAGTGAAAGCAGCCCTTCGCTTTGATCGTCATCGGCTGATTTACCGACGCGTTTCAGAGCATGGTAGTATTTTATCATTCCCATACACAAAAGTCAACCTATATTTCCGCAATTTACTCTGTTTTGACATTTTGTCCAATTTGTTTCCCACTTTTTTGAAACTTATACGGCCTTTTGGCTTTGTTTCTCTTGATAGTTCTTTATATATCGTTTATTTTTGCTTCGTTTATACAAGCTGTAATCAGCCGCCGATCAGCTGCCGGCGCATCAATCCCAGCAATTTTCTTTCCCGCCGGGATATCTGCACCTGCGTGGTATTGAGCATACGCGCCGTTTCGCTTTGTGTTCTTCCGCAAAAGTATCGCAGCCGGATCAGCTTTTGTTCTTCCGGGCTCAGGCGCTGCATCACTTCCTGCAGACTGATCCGGTCTGTCAGTTCTTCTTCCGGGGAATCAATGGGAATATCCAGCTCGCGGTTTCCATCGTTTTCGCCTGCCGGCGTAAGCGAAATTGCAGGCAGCCCCGCTTTGAGTGCCATGGCCACCTGTTCCGCACTGGCATTCAGCCGCTGTGCGATTTGTGAAACCGTGGGTTCGCTGCCCATTTCCTTTAAAAGCTTTTCCCTTACGGCGGATGCCTTGATGCCAAGTTCTTTGACCGAGCGGCTCACCTTCACGGTGCCCCCATCGCGAAACAGTTTTTTGATCTCGCCCAGGATCACCGGCACCGCATAGGTAGAAAAGCAAACGCCGCGCCCCCAGTCAAATCCATCATAGGCTTTGATGAGCCCCACGCATCCGGCCGCATACAAATCGTCATACTCAATGCCTCGGCTGCGAAAACGCCCTGCGCAGGCGTGTACAAGCCCCAGATTCTGCTGAATAAATTCTTCTCTGTTTTTGGTATCCGTCAAAGGAAGTTCCCCCTTATATTATATATGTAAGAGGGGATCACTCGCGCCGTCCAAGCTGCTTATATAAAACCACCCGTGTTCCCTTGCCGGGTTTGGAATGTACGGCAAGCTTGTCCGTGAAATTTTGCATCACCGCAAAGCCAAGCCCTGCGCGCAGCTCCGGATCGCCGGTGGTGTACAAGGGCTGCATGGCTTTCTGCACATCCTCGATGCCGCAGCCCTTGTCGGCCACTGTGATCTTCACAAGGCCTGTTTCGTAAAATGCAAGCGTGAGTTTCACAGGGCCAAGGTGCCCGGGATACCCATGCACGATGGCATTCGTAACGGCTTCTGATACCGCGGTTTTCACATCGATCAGCTGCTCCACCGTGGGGTCAGCCCTTGCCAGAAAAGCGCTCACCACGCCCCGGGCAAAGCCCTCGTTTACGCTTCGACTCATAAATTGCACGCTGATCTGATCGATCGGTTTCATTGCTTGTCCTCCTTTGCGGTGTAGGGGATCCCTGCAAGATCCAGCATTTTTCCCAGTGAGGGCGGCACATCGGCCACCGTAAGCTTTCCCTGCTCGGCGCGCATTCGGCGCGCACGCCCTAAGATCAGCCCCACGCCCGAGGAATCCATAAACCCAACGCCCCCAAAATCCAAACACAGCTGCTCCACCGGGCGGCGTTCCAGCTGCTGCTCGATCTCCTGCCGCAGCTTTTCCGCTGCATGATGGTCGATTTCTCCCGACAGATGCGCCACCAGCGCGCTTCCCACCTGCCGGAACACAACCTTTGCCATTTTTTCACTCTCCCCCGTTTTATCCAAAGCCGCACAGTCTTTTGCGTGCTGTGCCTTTGAAAAAATAAAACCCGTATACCGGTTCATTTCCAGTATACGGGTTTTAGCATCATTATTTTGTTGCAGAATGTCGCTCAGCGGTCAATCTGCATATTTTTTCAGCAGCGGGCGTGCCTCTGCGGCCAAATACAGGCTGCCGCACACCACAACGCCCTCGCTTTTTTCTGCATGGGCCAGCTTGATAGCCTGCTGCAGGCTTTCGCAGGGAATGGCCTCCATGTGAAACTTTGCCACCTCTGCCAGCTGCTGCGCCGACATTGCCCGCGGGCTGTCCGGGGTAACGGTGTATACCTTGGAAAGCACGCGGCTCATGGATTTCAAGAAAGCATCCACGTTTTTATCGCGCAGCATTCCCACAACGCCTACCAGACTTTCCTCCTCGAAACCGGCATCCTCCAGCGCCGCTGCCAGCGCCTCGCCGCCGTCCGCATTGTGGCTGCCGTCCAGGATCAGGAACGGGTGCCGCGCCATCACTTCGATGCGCGCAGGAAGATCGCAGCTTTCCAGCCCGGCCAGGATCGCTTCGTCCGGAATGTCATAGCCGTAGTTGCGCCACAGCGTGAGGCAGATCTCCACAGCCAGCATGGCATTGAGCGCCTGATGACGGCCCGGATAGGCCAATCGGGCTTCGTAGCCGCCGTAGTTGATGTGGTTTTCCAATTTGCGGCCTTTGTAAATTTCCAGATCGTCCGTTTCCGGGCAGATCCATTCGCAGTCCTTTTGAGATGCTTCCGCCAGCAGCTCGGCCAAGGCCTCTCTGGGCTGCTCAGGATAGCAGATCACCGGGCGCTGCTGCACAAAAATGCCTGCCTTTTCCTGCGCGATCTTGGCCAGCGTTTCGCCCAAAAACTCGGTGTGGTCCAGCCCGATGCGGGTAACTGCGCTCACCAGCAAATTGTCCTTGTCGGTTGCCGCCGTGGTGGCGTCAAAGCGCCCGCCAAGGCCGGTTTCCATCACCACAATGTCACAATTTTCAGCGGCAAACCACAAAAGGGCCACCGCCGTGACGGCCTCGAACTCCACCGGGCATTCCCCGTACTCGTCCATCATTTCATCGCAGGCCGCCAAAACCCGGCCGGTCAGTGCCGTCAGGGTGCGCTTGGGGATCATTTCACCGTTGATCTGCATTCTCTCGCGAAAATCCAGCACATAGGGGCTGATGGTAAGGCCGGTTTTCAGCCCGGCTTCCCGCAGCATGGCCGCCGTAAGGCTGCACACCGTTCCCTTGCCGTTTGTGCCGGCCACATGTACGAATTTCAGCTTTTTTTGCGGATCGCCCAATTTGCTCAATAGTTTTTTCATGCGCTCCAGCGTGGTTTCACTCATGCGAGGCAGTGCATGAATTTTTTCGATCGCCTGTTCTGCCGTCATTTTGTTCACCCTTCCATATCATGCAGTATAAACCATTTCATCATGTGAAAAAATGTTAACACCAAAAGCGCTGCAAACACTCCGCTGCATACGCCCGAAAAATCCAGCCAGACATCCCAAACGCTGCTGCTGCGCCCCGGTGTGTACAGCTGAATGGTTTCATCGGCCAGCGCAACCGCAATTCCCCCAAGCAGCGGCCAGGAGATATGCTTTACATAATGCCGGGTATACACGCGCAGACACATTTGCAGCAAAAAGCCAAGCGCCGTATATTCAGCAAAATGCGCCAGCTTGCGCACAAAGTGCAGTGAAAGCTCACGGTCGGTAAATTTGGCCAGCACACGCTGCATTGCCAGCAGCATACGCTGGCTTTCCTGTGCCGAAATTGCGCCGTTTTGCAGCGAGCGTTCAAAAATAAACACGATCAGCACAGCGGTGAGCAGCGTGAACAGCACACGAAACACGATCAGCCATGGGGAGTATTTTTGTTGCTTCAAAATTTGTTCTCCTTTTATTTTCCATGCCGTTTTTTCCGCTTTCGCGGTGCATACATCATAGCACATTTTTTGATCAAAGGATGAACAAATTGTGAGGATTCCTTCATTTTTCTTTGCCCGCCGGGAAAACCGTTTGAAAATATGCTATAGGGAAAGCAAGGCTCCTTTGTGCCCGCCGGGAAGCAAAGGAGCCTTGCTGCGTGAAAATTATCTTGATCAGCCCAAAGCAGCCAGTGCCTGCTCAATGTTGGCGATCTTATCCTGGCGTGCAGCCAGCTTTTGGCGAATATCCTCCACCAGCTGTGCGGGAGCCTTGTTCACAAAGCCCTCGTTGCTGAGCTGGCGGGTGAACTGGTCGATCTCTTTCTGAACCTTTTCTTTTTCCTTGTTCAAACGAGCCAACTCCTTGTCGCGGTCGATCAGCTCCATCATGGGGATAAAGCCGCGTGCGGAATCGGTGGCCACCTGCACCATGCCGTCGGTGCTGCCCTCGTATTTGGGCACCAGAGTCACCTCGGTGGCAAAAGCAAACTTGGCCAGATACGCCTGACCCTTTTCAAATGCTTCGGGTGCGCCGGTTTCAATGACCATCGTGGTCTTTTTCGCAGGGTGTACGCCCATTTCGTTGCGGGCAGCACGCACAGCCTTGATGTAATCCATCAGCTTTTCAAAGTCGGCGCATTCCTCGGGCCAGTCATGCTCCGCATCAAACACAGGCCAGCTCTGATTCATAATGGTTTCGGCGCTGCCGGGCAGAGCCTGATAGATCTCTTCGGTCACAAACGGCATGATGGGGTGCAGCAGACGCAGTGCGCGGTCCAGCACATACACCAGCACCTTGCGGGCCACATCGGCCTGCTTGTCGTCACCGCCGTTCAAGCGGCTCTTGCAGATCTCGATATACCAGTCGCAGTATACATCCCAGATAAAGTTCTGGATCTTGGCTGCGGCAAGGCCCATATCATAGCTGTCCATGTTGGCCGTCATATCGCGGGCCGTTTTGTTCAGCTCGCTCAGCACCCACTTATCGCTCATGTCCAGATCTTCCACCGCAGGCATACCGGCCTGGAAGCCCTCGGGGATGTTCATCAGCACAAAGCGGGCAGCATTCCACAGCTTGTTGGCAAAGTTGCGGGCAGCCTTTACCTTTTCTTCGCTGTAGCGCATATCATTGCCGGGCGTAGAGCCGTCGATCAGCATAAAGCGCAATGCGTCGGCGCCGTACTGGTCGATCACTTCCAGCGGGTCGATGCCGTTGCCAAGGCTCTTGCTCATTTTGCGGCCCTGGCTGTCGCGCACGATGCCGTGTACGCACACGGTGTCAAACGGTGCCTTGCCGGTGTAAGCCAGGCCGCTGAAGATCATGCGGCTCACCCAGAAGCCAATGATATCATAGCCGGTGACCAGCGTGCTGGTGGGATAGAAGAACTTCAGGTCCTCGCTGTCCTCATTGGGCCAGCCCAGCGTGCTGAAGGGCCACAATGCGCTGCTGAACCAGGTGTCCAGCGTGTCAGGGTCCTGCTGCAGGTTTTTGCCGCCGCAGCGGGGGCAGGTGCAGGGGGCCTCTTTGGCCACGATGGTTTCATCGCAGTCCTGGCAATACCATGCCGGGATCTGATGGCCCCACCACAGCTGACGGCTGATGCACCAGTCGCGGGTATCGTTCATCCAGTTGATATAGTTTTTGGTAAAGCGCTCGGGCACAAACTTGATCTCGCCCTTTTCCACGCTTTCAATGGCAGGCTTGGCCAAGGGCTCCATGCGCACGAACCACTGCTTGGATACCATGGGCTCGATCACGCTGTGGCAGCGATAGCAGGTGCCCACCTCATGCTTGAGGGGCTCCACTTCCTTCAGATAGCCGCCCGCTTTCAGATCCTCCACAATGGCCTTGCGGGCTTCGATCGTGGTCATGCCGGCATACTTGCCGCAGTCCAGCACATGGGGCTCGTTCACCGTGTTTTTGCCTGCGGCAAACACAGCATCGGCTGCTGCCTTATCCTCGGCGCCGGTCATGTGACCGTCATAGGTAAACACACGCACAATGGGCAGATCATGGCGCAGGCCCACCTGGAAGTCGTTGGGGTCATGTGCGGGGGTGATCTTCACCACGCCGGTGCCCTTTTCCATGTCGGCGTGCTCATCGCACACAATGGGGATTTCCTTGTTGATCAGGGGCAGCATGACATGGCAGCCATGCAGGTGCTTATAGCGGGGATCATCGGGGTTGATGGCCACGGCGGTATCGCCCAGCATGGTTTCGGGGCGGGTGGTGGCCAGCTCCAGCATTTCGCCGGTTTCCTTTACGGGGTACAAAAGATGCCAGAAGTTGCCGTCCTTTTCCTCATGCTCCACCTCGGCATTGGAAATAGAGGTGTTGCAATGGGGGCACCAGTTCACCATCGAGTTACCGCGATAGATGCCGCCCTTTTCGTACAGGCGCACAAACACTTCCTTCACGGCATCGCTGCAGCCATCGTCCATGGTAAAGCGCTCACGCTGCCAGTCGCAGCTGGTGCCCAGCTTTTTCAGCTGGCTGACGATACGGTTGCCGTATTTGTTTTTCCAGTCCCAGGCACGCTCCAAAAAACCATCGCGGCCCAGCATTTCTTTGGTCAGGCCTTCCTTGCGCATGGCCTCCACCACTTTTGCCTCGGTAGCAATGGATGCATGGTCGGTGCCGGGCACCCACAGGGCGGCATAGCCCTGCATACGCTTGCTGCGGATCAGAATATCCTGCAAAGTGTTGTCCATGGCATGGCCCATGTGCAGCTGGCCGGTAACATTGGGCGGGGGCATCACGATGGTATAAGGCTTTTTGCTGCGGTCGATCTGCGTGTGAAAATAGCCGCCCTTGCACCAGAATTCGTAAATACGATCTTCCACCTGCGCGGGATCGTACTGTTTTGCGAGTTGCTTCATAGTTTCCTCCTTGCTGTTTGTGGGGCAAAATAAAAAGGCCGCCCCACGAAAAATCACTTTTTCATGGGACGGCCTTTGTGATGTTTCAAAAAGGTCGCGGTACCACCCAACTTGCCTTGCCTGCCCTATCCCTATATATAATAGGAATATAAGGGGCTGCAAAGCCGCTTGAACACCGTGTAACGGCGGTGAGCCGGGCTGCACTACTGTTTTTTTCGCACAGTCTGCTTGGAAGCGACAGCACAGGGCACTTTCCGCCGGGCTTTCAGCAGCTACCCGGCTCTCTTGAGAAAAGCGGTTCCATGCGCACTCTTCCGCATTGCATTTTTCGCTATTTGCGTACTATATATTTTATCGTTCCGCCCGGGGCTTGTCAACACTGCAAAGTATATTTTTTGAGTTATTTGGATCTCTGAACCTCGTGCAGCAATTCTTCGGCGGAAAGATCAAAGCCGAATGCTGCGCACCGGGCGGTGGGGGCAGTTTTTGAGAAAAGGCTTTGCCCGGCGGATTTCTGTCTGCACACCGGCACATGATTGTTGCCCTTGGGCGGTGTTGTTTTTTTAAAGAAATTTTATGAAAAAAAGCGTTGACAAAATGGCCGCAGCTTGCTATAATAACTCAATGTTGAGAGCAAACAACGCTTTCGGCAAAAATCTTTGGGGATTTGCATAGTGGTAGTGCGGTAGACTCTGACTCTACTTGTGGTGGTTCGATTCCATCATCCCCAACCAAAAACGCAGCAGCTTTTGTGCTGCTGCGTTTTTTATATCATAGTTCGGGGTGTAGCGCAGCTGGTAGCGCGTCTGGTTCGGGTCCAGAAGGCCGTGGGTTCAAGTCCCGTCACTCCGACCAAAAAACCGTTCATGCCGTATCCCGGCGTGGACGGTTTTTTTGACGCTGAGGGCCGTGGACTTGAACAGGACGGCGCACCGCAGTGCGCAAAAATGCCGAAATCAGGCATTTTTTAGTCCGCGGGAAAGTCCCGTCACTCCGACCAAAAAACCGTCCATGCCGTATCCCGGCGTGGACGGTTTTTTTGACGCTGAGGGCCGTGGACTTGAACAGGGTGCCGCACCGTGCAGGCAAAGCTGCGCTGCAGTGCTTTTGCGGCCTTGCTGATCGCCGCAGGCACAGCCTTGCCCCATATCTGGCAGGTCCTGCGTGACTATGGCCTGCCCGCCATGAGTGCCCCGGCCTGCAGCATACGGCAGTTTGGGCTGATTCCTCGCGCCGTTACGCTTTCGGATGTTTTTCTGTTCTGGTTTTTGTGCCGTTTTGCTGCCTGCCTGTGCATGGGCTGGGCTGTGCTTTGGCTTGGCCATCGGTTGGGAGAAATGCTGCCTGCGCTGTTTATTGGCGCATCAGCCCTCTGCTTGCCTGCACTGCTATGCCTTTCCGGCATGAAAAACGGCATCGAGTGGCTGGGCTTCTATCCGCTGTTTCACGCGGCTTCTTTGCTGCAGATCCAGGGCTATAACGCATTGGGAAACGAATACAGTTATTCCGGCTTTGCCTTTTTCTGGCTTGCCGCCGCTTTGTGCTTTAGCTGGGTCCTCTATTGGGATCTGGTTTATGCCTACGAATGCAAAGGCCAATGAGCTGCTTTTTGCAAAGCAAGAGTCCGTTTTGGCTCATCGCCAAAGCGGACTCTTGCTGCATTCCGATATGCCGTTTTTCGCTGCTGTGTTCAGCTTTTCAAATAAAGCCCGCGGCCCTTGCCTTGAGCCCCTCGTAATATTCGCGACTCACCGGGGCGGGCACGCCCAGTTCGGCCGCCTTGCGCACGATATACCCGCTGAATACTTCCATTTCCCCCACCTTGCCTGCATCAAAATCGCGGCTGAGCGAGCTGTCGGAATTGGGGGTGGTGTTTTCCATCATGGTGACCATGTGCTTATCCACCAGATCCTCGGGCAGCGGCACGCCCATTTTGGCGGCCACCGCCGCAGCCTCGGCCATCAATGCGCGGCAGTCTGCCCGCTTGGCTGCATCGGCTGCCAGCTGGCCAATGGTATAGCCCCAGCGGGCCGTGGCCACATTGAATGCACAGTTCAGCACATATTTTTTCCAAATAGCTGCCTGCACATTGCGGCTCACCTTACAGTCTACCCCTGCTGCATTCAAAAGGTCGGCAATTTCCTGCGCGGCCTTTTTTCCTTCCTCGCTGTCGGTATGGCTGCCGATATTCAAATAGGTGTAGCTTCCCTTTTGGGTAATGGAATAGTCGCTTCCGGCGCTGGAAACCGTATAGATCACACTGTCCACCAAAACGCCTTTGCCCAGGCGCTGTGCCAGCTCCTGCCCGGCCGAAACGCCGTTCATCACAGCCATCACGGCGGTGTGCTCACCCACCACCGGCAAAATTTGCTGGCAAACCTTTTGCAGCCCGCCGTTTTTTACACAAATGAGAATCAGATCCTGCACGCCGCACAGGGCGGGGTCCTCCTCTATGCAGGCGGGATGCACGGTAAATTCGCCGTACAGATCGCTGTGCAGCGTAAGGCCGTTTTGCCGTAGCGATTCCTTGCGCGGGCCGCGCGCGATCAGGCTTACGCTTTCGCCGTATTTTTTCACAAGGTTGGCAGCCAGCACACCGCCAACGCCGCCAACACCCACCACCATGATTTTTTTCATGCTCTTTTTCCTTTCTGCCGAACCGGCGCAATGATCGTGTTTGCTTTTATACTAACAGATTCTTGAACTTTTTGTAAAGCCTTGCATTTCCCCCTTGCATTTCCCTTAAAAATGTTTTATAGTATATTAGCACTCATAAGTATAGAGTGCCAAAATGAACAAAATAATTTTCATATAAGAAAGGGAGTTTCCATTATGGCAGTAAAACAATTTAAGGCCGAAAGCAAAAAATTGCTGGACATGATGATCCACTCTATTTACACCAACAAAGAGATTTTTCTGCGTGAGCTCATCAGCAACGCCAGCGACGCACTGGATAAGCTGTATTTCCGCAGCCTTACCGATACCTCGCTGCGGATCAACAAGGACGATCTGCACATTCTGATCACCCCCGATAAAAAGGGCCGCACCCTGATCATCAGCGATAACGGCATTGGCATGACCAAGGACGAGCTGGAGCAGAATCTGGGCACCATTGCCAAGAGCGGCAGTCTGGACTTTAAGCAGAACAACCAGAACGAAAACATTGACATCATCGGCCAGTTCGGCGTGGGCTTCTACTCGGCCTTTATGGTGGCCAGCCGCGTGAGCGTGATCAGCCGCGCTGTGGGCAGCGAGGAGGCCTTTAAGTGGGAAAGCTCGGGCGCTGACGGCTACACCATCACCCCCGCCGAAAAAGAAGAGCCCGGCACCGAGATCATTCTGGTGATCAAGGACAACACCGACGATGAAAATTATGACAACTACCTGGAGGAGTATTCTCTGGCCGCTCTTGTTAAGAAATACAGCGACTATGTGCGTTATCCCATTCAGATGTACCGCGAAAAGAGCCGTATGAAGGATAAGCCCGCCGATGCCCCCGAGGATTACAAGCCCGAGTACGAAACCTACACCGAGCTGGAAACTCTGAACAGCATGGTGCCCATCTGGAAAAAGACCAAGAGCGAAGTGACCGACGAGGAATACAACGAGTTCTACAAGAACAAGTTCTATGATTTCACCGATCCCGCCCGTGTGATCACCAGCCGCACCGAGGGCACCGCCACCTACAACGCACTGCTGTTTATTCCCAGCCACGCCCCCTACGATTACTACACCAAGGAATACGAAAAGGGCCTTTCGCTGTATGCCAGCGGTGTGCTGATCATGGAAAAATGCGGCGACCTGCTTTCGGATTACTTCAGCTTTGTAAAGGGCGTTGTGGATAGTCAGGATCTGAGCCTGAACATCAGCCGTGAAATGCTGCAGCAGGACAACCAGCTGAAGCTGATCAAGAACAGCCTGGAAAAGAAGATCAAAAACGAGCTGCACGCCATGCTGATGAATGACCGCGAAAAATACGAGGAATTCTGGAAGAACTTTGGCCGCCAGCTGAAGTTTGGCTGCTACAGCGACTACGGTATGCACAAGGATGTGCTGCAGGATCTGCTTTTGTTCTACTCGGCCAAGGAAAAGAAGCTGGTCACGCTGGACGAGTATGTAGAAAAGATGCCCGAGGAGCAAAAGTGCATCTACTACGCCGCCGGTGACGATGCTGACCGTTTGGCCAAGCTGCCCACCGCCGAGCTGGTGCTGGATAAGGGCTACGATCTGCTGCTTTGCAGCGAGGATGTGGATGAATTCTGCCTGCAGATCATGAACAAGTACAAGGACAAGGAATTCAAGAACATCAACAGCGGCGATCTGGGCCTTGAATCCGAAGAGGAAAAGAAGGCAGCCGAGGAGGCCACCACCGAAAACAAGCCCCTGTTTGATGCCATGCAGGCCGCCTTGGGCGATAAGATCAAGGCGGTAAAGGTGAGCACCCGCTTGAAGGATCACCCCGTTTGCCTGAGCAGCGACGGCCCTGTTTCCATCGAAATGGAAAAGGTGCTGCGCAAGCAGCCCGGCAGCGAGGGTGTAAAGAGCGAAAAGGTGCTGGAGCTGAACGCCAAGCACCCCGTGTTTGCCGTGCTGAAGGCCGCACAGCAGGCCGGTGACACCGATAAGCTGAACAAATACGCTTCGATCCTGTACAACCAGGCTTTGCTGATCGAGGGTATGCCTGTGGACGACCCCGTTGCCTACGCCGAGGCCGTTTGCGAGCTGATGAAGTGATCTCCGCTCTTCCATAGTTAAGGCAACACCACACAATTCCCGCCTGACGGTTTAAGCACCGCTCCGACGGCTGCGGCACGGCATCTGCGTTGCCAAAATGCTCGATAATGCACAAAGCATTATCTGCGCTTTTGGCTTAGCATCTGCCGCACCTCGCTCGCCGTATCGGCACTTAGAATTATGCGGTATTGCCCTAATAAACCGGGCCGGGGCCCGCAGCAGTTTTGCTGCAGGCCCCGGCCCTTTGCTGTGCAGAAATAATTTAAACAAAAAGAACCCGGCCCGGAAAAGCCAAAATCAGCTTTTCCGGGCCGGGTTTATGCATTCTTATACAGCCCAGCCCTTACGGCAGGCTGCGGGGCGCCTAATTAGGCAAAGAAAGCAGCGTTGATCTTCTCCAGCATGAAGTTGCCGATGTCGCGGCTTGCTTCGTAGGTCTGTGCGCCCAGGTGAGGAGTGACAACAAAGTTCTTGCACTCGAACAGGGGGCTGTTCACGCCGTCGCCCTCGCTCAGCTCCTGCTCCAGCACGTCGGTGCCGTAGCCAGCGATGCGGCCTTCGTTCAGAGCCTCGCACATATCCTTCTCGTTGACAATGCCGCCGCGAGCCATGTTCAGAATCACAGCGTTGGGCTTCATGGTCTTGATGCTGTCAGCGCTGATCAGGTTCTTGGTTTCAGCGTTCAGGGGCATGTGGATGGTCACATAGTCAGCAACCTTCAGCAGCTCGGGAATGGTTTCCATGCGGGTAGCGTTGTTCTTGCCGAACAGCTCAACAGGCAGGTAGGGATCGTATGCAACAATGTTCATGTCGAAAGCATGAGCAAAGTGTGCAACGCGCTGGCCGATACGGCCGAAGCCCAGAATACCCAGAGTAGCGCCGCGCAGCTCGTGGCCCATGAATGCGTACTTATCCCAGTTGTGGTTGTCGCAGACATCGCGGTGTGCGGGAATGGACTGACGAGCCAGATCCAGCATCTTGCCGATGGTCAGCTCAGCAACAGCGTTGCCGTTCAGGCCGGGAGCGTTCTGCACGATGATGCCCTTCTCCTTGGCGATCTCCATGTTCACATGGTTCAGGCCAACGCTGCACACGCCGATGAACTTCAGGTTCTTGGCAGCAGCCAGAACATCAGCGTTGATGGCGGGGTCAACACGCATGATCAGAATGTCGCAGTCGCCGATCTTCTCAGCCAGCTGTGCTGCGGTCAGAGGAGTCTTGGCGGGCTTGCCTTCCCACTCTGCCTCGTAGAGGTTCTCAACATCCATCTTCTGGCTCAGGGTTTCCTGAATGCCGGCGTACACATCATCAATAATCAGGCACTTCATTGTATTCGTTCCTTTCCAATATGAGGTTTTCACTTTTTCGGGCCTTCCGAAAAAGCCGGGAGCCCCAAAAAACGCAGAAAAATTCTGTTTTTTAAGATTCCCGATGCTTTCATCCGATTTGGTTCCGAGTAGTTGATGAAACCGTATTCTGTAACTATATTAACCAATTTGAAAGATTTTTTCAACCTTTTTCGCATTGTGAATAAAATATCTTTGCACAAGAAAGATTCTCTGTGCAAAAAGCAGATTTAATTAAGATTTTTATTGTTTTTATTTATTTTATTATCAGGTATTCTATTTTAAGATCGGGCTGGAAATTTTCGCTGGATAATGATATAGTGTTATCTATGATTTTGCTGCAAAATAACTTTGTTCTTTGGCCGCTGCAATCATAAGTCTGCCGCAGGAAAGGAGCCTTGTATGACAGCCAAACGAAAAGCCGCCGCCGTTTTGGTGGGCCTTCTCATAGCGGGCCTGTTGGCGCTCATCTGGTTTTTCTCCGCCCAGCCCGGGCCGCAGAGCAACGCCCTTTCTCAGGCCGTGCAAAGCGATCTGCAGCAAAAAGGGTTAAACAGCCTCACGCCGGGCCTGGGGCTGCTGGGTGCCCAGCAGGCCGTGCGCAAATGGGCCCACACCTATATTTATCTGCTTTTGGGCGGGCTTTGCGCGGCGTTTTGCCGCCTGCTTGCCCCCCTAAGCCCCCTTGGCCCCCGGGCGCAGCATTTCGCCCTGCCGCTTGTGTTTTGCACAGCTGCAGCGGCCTGCGATGAATGGCACCAGTATTTTGTGCCGGGCCGCAGCTGCGAAATGCGTGATGTGGCACTGGATGTGCTGGGGGCACTGGCGGGTATTCTGCTTCTGGCGGCAGCAAGCCGGATTTTTCACAGCCTCAAAACAAAACTGCAGGGCTTATGACTTTACGGTCGGCCCTGCAGTTTTTGTTTTTCAGTCCGCAATGGGTATAAATCGGTCTTCCAGCTTGCCCGGAATGGGCTCATCAAAATTAAAAAAGGTCATGTGGGCTGTGGCGATCAGCGTTTCGTTCTGATCCAGTATTTCCACCTCTACCACGCTCAGCGTGCTGCCGTGCTTCACCACGCGCCCGTGGGAATGCAGCATTTCCACACCGATGCCCGGGCGCAGATAATCCATGCTGCCGCTCACGGTGGTGGTGCGGTGGCCATAGCTCATCACGGCGGTGCCCGCCGTCATATCGGCCAGCGTATACAAAAAGCCGCCGTGCAGCCGCCCGCCCCGATTTAAATATTCCTTCAGCATGGGCATTTCCAGCTCGGCATAGCCCTGTTCGCTGTGCTTCAGCACAAGGCCCGGCCAGTTGTGAAACGAAAAATACTCTTTATCATCCATTGGTTTTACTCCTGCTTTTTTAGGTGCCGCGCCTTCCGTCGGCTTGGCGCAATGCCTTTTTATATTACCCTATTTTTTGCGGATGCGCAATCTCCAATATCACAGCCCGCAGGGCAGGCTAAAAGCGCTGCACCATATCCAGCCAAACGCCCCCGCCGTATCGGCTTTGTGAAATTCCGGCGCACACAAAGCCCATGTGCTCATAAAACGCCTGTTTCTCTGCCCGGCAGGCCAGCACGATCCCCTGTTTGCGGGCTTTGCGGGCCTTGGCAGCATAGGCCTTCATCAGGCTGTGCGCTGCCCCCTTGCCGCGAAATGCGGGCGCTACCGCCAGCCCCAGCACGCACTGCCACGAGGCGCCGGGCCTGTGCAGTGCGGGAATATAATAAAAGGCATCCTGCACAGCGGGCTGCCCAATGCTCATTCCGTGAATAAAGCCCACGATGCTGCCGCCCCGCCGGGCCGTAAGGCACCATTCGGGAAATTGCTGCAGGCGCGCTTTCATCATGGCAGGTGTGCAGCGCTCGGTCGGTGGAAAACACGCATTCTCGATCTGCATCAGCGCACCAAGCTCCCCTGCCGAGGCAAGTTCTGTTATGATCCGCACACAAAGCCCCCCTTTTGGCCATGCCTTATCGCCTTGCCGTGTTGTTTTTTCGGTTTTTCAGGCCCTTGGGCGGCAGGCCCGGCCCAAGGGCCTGCCGCCCATGCACCGTTTCACTGGCATTTTATGCCCCGGCTTTGTTTTTCAGCACCAAAAGCAGGCGAAAAAGCTTGTCAGAATAGCGATATTGTCTTATACTTAAAGATATATATCAATTTTGATTCTGATCATCTGCGGCATTTTGCCCGCCGGGAATATCAATGGAAAGAAGAGGGTACAAATTCATGGAAAAGAAACCGTTTTTAACCAAGGCACAGGCCGAGGCCATCATTCGCGATGTGCCCACGCCGTTTCATGTATACGACGAAAAAGGCATTCGTGAGCGTGCACGCGCACTGAACAAAGCTTTCAGCTGGAACAAAGGCTACAAAGAGTACTTCGCCGTAAAGGCCACCCCCAACCCCTATCTGCTGAAGATCCTGCAGGAGGAAGGCTGCGGTGTGGACTGCAGCAGCTACACCGAGCTGATGCTCAGCGAGGCCTGCGGCTTTACGGGCAGCGATATTATGTTCAGCAGCAACGATACGCCTGTTGAGGATATGCAGAAGGCCTATCAGATGCATGCCAATATCAATCTGGACGATCTGACCCATGTGGAATTTCTGGAGGAAGTGGCCGGTATTCCCGAAACCATCTGCTGCCGCTATAACCCGGGCGGAACCTTTACGCTGGGCGAAAGCAAAGAGGGGTTTCAGGTGATGGACACCCCCGGTGACTCCAAGTACGGCATGAGCGAGGAGCAAATGGTCGAAGCCTATAAAAAGCTGATGGCCAAGGGTGCCAAGCACTTTGGCATTCACGCTTTTCTGGCCAGCAACACCGTTTCCAACGAGTACTATCCCGCTCTGGCCGGAATTTTGTTCCGTTTGGCTGTGCGCCTGCACAAGGCCACCGGTGCGCACATTGCCTTTATCAATCTTTCCGGCGGCGTAGGCGTAGACTATCGCCCCGAGCAGCCCGCCAACGATATCATGGCCATTGGCGAGGGCGTTCGCAAACAGTTTGAGGAGATTCTTGTGCCCGCCGGCATGGGCGATGTGAAGATCTTCACCGAGCTGGGCCGCTTTATGCTGGCCCCCTACGGTGCGCTGATCTCCAAGGTGCTGCACTTTAAACACATTTACAAGGAATATGTGGGCCTGGATGCCTGCGCCGCCAACCTGATGCGCCCTGCCATGTACGGCGCATACCATCACATCACGGTGCTGGGCAAGGAAAACGCCCCCTGCGACCATAAGTATGATGTGACCGGCGGCCTGTGCGAAAACAACGATAAATTTGCTGTTGACCGTATGCTGCCCGAAATGGAAAAGGGCGACATCGTTTACATTCACGATACCGGTGCGCATGGCTTCTCGATGGGCTACAACTACAACGGCAAGCTGCGCAGCGCCGAGGTACTTTTGCGTGAGGACGGCTCGCATCAGCTGATCCGCCGCGCCGAAACGCCTGCCGATTATTTTGCCACCTTTGACTTTACGCCGTTCTTTAAAAAATAAGGAGGCCCCCTATGCCCGATCAGGTAAAAGTACCTTTTGTTTCTTTTTTGCCCATGGAGCATGAGCTGGACCAGGACCTGCGCGCCGCCTTTGAGCGCGTGTATACGGCCAGCTGGTATATTGAAGGCAAAGAAGATGCAGCCTTTGAAAAAGCCTTTGCCGAATACTGCGGTGTGAACTACTGCATCGGCTGCGGCAACGGTTTGGATGCGCTGACCCTGATTTTAAAGGCCAGCGGCATCGGCGCAGGCGATGAGGTGATCCTGCCTGCCAACACCTTTATTGCCACGGCGCTGGCGGTTTCGTATGCCGGGGCCACCCCCGTGCTGGCAGACCCTGACCCCGCCACCTTCAACATTGACCCTGCCAAAATCGAGGAAAAGATCACCCCGGCCACCAAGGCCATCCTGCCGGTGCATCTGTACGGCCAGCCCGCTGATATGGACCCCATTTGCGAGATCGCACAGCGGCATGGCCTGCAGGTGTTTGAGGATGCCGCACAGGCGCAGGGCGCACGCTATAAGGGCCGCCGCGTGGGCACGCTGGGCGCTGCTGCCGGTTTCAGCTTTTACCCCGGAAAAAATCTGGGCGCGCTGGGCGATGCCGGCTGCGTGGTGACCAACGATGCCGCACTGGCCCAAAAGATCCGCGAATTGGGCAACTACGGAAGCGACCGCAAATATCACCATATTTATATGGGCCAGAACAGCCGTTTGGACGAACTGCAGGCTGCGTTTCTTTCTGCCAAGCTGCCGCATCTTGACCGCATGAACGCCGAGCGCCGCCGCGTGGCGGAATTGTATCGCCGCGGTATGCACAATCCGCTGGTGCAGCTTCCGGCCGAGGCCCCCGGCTGCGAGCATGTGTATCATATTTTTGCCGTTCGCTGCGAAAGCCGCGATGCACTGGCCGCCCATTTGGCCGCACGGGGCATCGGCAGCAATATGCACTATCCCATTCCGGTGCATCTGCAGCCCGCCTATGAGGGGCTGCACCTTTCCGCAGGCAGTATGCCGGAGGCCGAAAAGATCAGCCGCACCCAGCTGAGCCTGCCCCTGTATTACGGCATGACCGATGCACAGATCCAAGCCGTGATCGAGGCGGTCAACAGCTTTGACGGCTGAAAAACATTCAAGAGAAAAGAGAATGCTTATGAACCCCAGAATCATTTCCATCAAAAACATTCACGATGAAGCCGAGGGCGATCTTTCTATTTTTGAGGGCAGCGGGCATGATCTGCCCTTTGCCATCAAGCGCATTTATTATATTCACCATGTGCCGGTGGGCACGGTGCGCGGCGGGCACGCCCACAAGCAGCTCACCCAGCTTTTGTGGTGCCCCTACGGCAGCATTACCATTTTGCTGGACGACGGCACCGACAAAGCCGAAGTGAAGCTGGACACCCCCACCAAGGGCCTGATCGTGGAGCACGCCATGTGGCGGGAAATGCGCTGGGAACAGGAAGGCTCGGTGCTGTGTGTGGCTGCCAGCGAGTTTTATGACGAAAGCGACTATATTCGCGATTACGCTGCCTTTCAAGCGTATGTAAAGCAGCAGGCCAGGCTGCCGTGACCTATTTGATAAAAAGCGCCGTATCCAAACAGGAATTTCCCTGCCGGATACGGCGCTTTTATGGTCTGTTTTGTGTTTTGCGCTTTATTTTTCATGCCGAATGTGGATCATGCGCAGCTTGCGGTTAAAATCAGCCAGGCCCCAACCAATGGCCATGCCGCCCGCAATGCCCAGCGCACACATGGCGGTTTTCCAGCCCAGCTGCGCCGCCTCGGTGTAGTGGCTGTTGGCAATGGCATTCATGCAGTAATACAGAGTGCTTCCCGGCACCAGCGGAATGGCGGACGGCAAAAAGAATGCGGTTGCCGGGGCTGTTTTTACGCGGGCCATTATTTCAGCATAGGCAGCCACTGTAAAGCCTGCCAAAAGGTTTGGCAGAAAAACGCCGCCCCAATAATGAAAGCCCACCAGATAGCCCAGCCAGCCCAGCGAACCGCCCACCACGATATACGGCAGCAAGCGGCGGCCAGTGTGGTAGATCAGCGCAAACCCGCCGGAGGTGACCGCCGCGCTGATCAGTTGTATGATGACCTTTGTCAAAAAATCACCCCCTGCATGAGTATAATGGCCGCCATGATGCCCAGTGCCAGCGATGCGGCCAGCATCACAGCCTCGATCAGGCGTATGGAGCCCGAGATCACATCGCCCAGCAGAATATCGCCTATCGAGTTGGTGAGCATCATGCCCGGGATCAAAAGCATGATATCGCCAATGATCACCTTGTCGGCATGCAGCATGGGCAGCAGCTCACACATTAAAAACACCGCCGCACCGCCGATGAAGGAGGCCACAAACTGAAACTCGATCTGATTCATAAAAAAGCCCGCCAGCTTTTGCTGCATCAGGCATATCAGCACCGCAATGCACCCAGCCAATGCCGCATCGGCCAGAGTGCCGCCGAAAAACACGGTGGAGGCACTGGCGCCCAAAATGCTGCCCAGCAAAAAAAGGTGAGGGTCGGGCCTATTGTGCAGCACCTCGTCAAGCCTGCGCTCAAATTCCTGCACACTGGGCGGGGCTGCGCAAATTTTACGGCTGAGATCGTTTAGCTGCTCTAAAAGCAGCAGATCGGTGCTGCCGCCCTTGCGCAGGCGCAAGGTTTGGGTGAGCGGTTCGTTTTCCGGCATGGTAAGCGTTACCACAATGCTGCTGGTGATCACCAGCACATTTGCCTCCTGCGCACCATAGGCTTTTGCTATGCGGTTCAGGGTATCCTCTACCCGGTAAATCTCTGCCCCGCAATTTTTGAGTGCGCCGCCCATGCGGATCAGAACGCGCAAAAATCGGCTGATTTCTTTTTCCTGCATACTACGGTTCTTCCTTACCTATCAGTATCCCTACATTTCCGTATTGGTTTTTTACGGACTTCACTTCCGCTATGATAGCACAAATCCGCCGCAAGTAAAATAGGCTTTTCAAATATTCCGCCCGGCCCGGCTATTTTCGCCTGGATCCGCGTGCCAAAGCCAGCCTTGCAGAAACTTTCTCAGGGCTTTGCGAATTTAAGGCAACCCCGCACCATTCCCGCCAGACGGCTTAAGCACCGCTGCCGCGGCTGCGAAGCACAATCCGCGTCGCAAAAATGCTCGATAATACACAAAGTATTATCTGTGCTTTTTGCTTAGCAGCTTTCATTTCTCGCTCGCTGCATCGGCACTTAGAATGATGCGGTATTGCCTTAGCAAAAATTTAAAAAATCTGTTGACAAACACGCATTCAGCCGCTATAATAAATAACTGTTGAGAGCATTTGTTGCTCCAAGCGAATGTCATTGGGGATTTGCATAGTGGTAGTGCGGTAGACTCTGACTCTACTTGTGGTGGTTCGATTCCATCATCCCCAACCAAAATCGCAGCAGCTTTCATGTTGCTGCGATTTTTTTGTTTTGAATTCGGGGTGTAGCGCAGCTGGTAGCGCGTCTGGTTCGGGTCCAGAAGGCCGTGGGTTCAAGTCCCGTCACTCCGACCAAAAAACCGCCCACGCCGCACCGGCGCGGGCGGTTTTTTACACTGAGGGCCGTGGGCTTGAACAGGACGGCGCACCCCAGTGCGCAAAAAATGCCGAAATCGGGCGGTTTTTAGTCCGCGGGGAAGTCTTTTGGGCAAATCAGCAAGGCCAAACAGCGTATTGCCGCCGTGCTCGGCGCTGCATACAAAATTTTGATTTATGTATCGCAAAGAAAGAGATTGGTGTGTATGCAGGAACTGGATCATCAATTTTTCGAGGAATACAAACGCTTAGATCGTCTTTGTTCGGATATGTATCAAAGCCGAAGCGGTGTCAGCCGGTACATTGAACATATGGAAAGCACTCCGCCTAACAGGCAAATTGCGGTTTCCTCGTGGAAAGACACCTACAAAACACTCAAGCATCTGCGCTGGGTGCGAAATCAAATCGCACACACTCCGGGGGAAAATTTGATCTGCTGCGAACAGGATATCACCGATGTGATTCGCATCTATCAAAGTATCCTTTCTGGGCAGGACCCACTTGCCACCGTGCAGCGCTTATCCCAAAACCAGCAGCACAGCACACACCGCAAAACACCTGATTCCAAAACCAGCTCTGTACCCGTTTCTTCCGGCATTGCCTCCACGCAGCATTTGATCGGCTGCTTTGCATGGATCCTGCTGCTGTCTGCCGGGTTTGCTGCAGCTTTATATTTTCTTTTGATCCATCTTTTTTAAGGCAATACCGCATAATTCTAAGTGCCGATGCAGCGAGCGAGAAGTGCAAGCTGCTAAGCAAAAAGCGCAGATAATACTTTTTGTATTATCGAGCATTTTTGCAACGCAGATTGTGCTTTGCAGCCGCGGCAGCGGTGCTTAAGCCGTCAGGCGGGAGTTGTGCGGTGTTGCCTTAAATTCCCATAATTTTGCCAATGGTTATTTCTATGCAAACGGCCCCATGCCGCGCCTATTCGGTGCGGCATGGGGCCTGATTTTTTTATAAGACACGCGGCTATGGTTTCTCAATCGCCTTGCGCGTTGCCATCGGCATCATAGATCGTTTTGCTTTGGCCGTTGAAATCCCCCAGAATGCCAATATAGCTGGGGCCGGGGTTTACCACAAGCTCGGTGCCGTCGGCCGCAAAAATTTTAAGCGGATCACGCACATCGCCCTTTGTCCATGTGATCTTTTCCCAGCCGCCCTGCGTGAGATACACGCCGTCGCCGCCGGAAAGATCGTAATCGCGGGTCGCATTATCGTCTTTTACGCCGGTGGCAGCTTTCAGCAAAAACACATTGCGGAACTTTACGGGTTCGCCGGTAACGGCATCCTGCTGATCGGCGCCGTTTGCGCCGGTGCGCAGATAGCGGCCGCTGAAATCATCGTAATGCAGCGTTACATCACAGCCGGTGCCGTAGTGGATGGTCACCTGCTGGGCCGTGCGGTCGCTGGGGTCAGGGCGCTGCTCGGTGCCAAAACGGAACAAGCTGCGGGTGCCGCCCTCGGCGGAAAGGCCATACAGATCCAACCCGCTGCGGATCAGATCGGCTGTGGTGTACCAGCAGAATTCGTTGCCCATGGCTGCGCCGCGCTCACTGTCATAATCAAAGCAGGTGGTGCCGCAGTAATAGCCGTCAAGGTCCTGATCCCCGAGTGTGTTGAGCAGGTTTGCGGCGTACACGGTTTTGTTGATCTGCAGGTTGATGGCGTTCAGGGGCAGTGAGAACTGCAAAAACAGGTCATCCCCCTTGGTCACCGGGCCCACCTTTTCCACGGCATCCACGGCCGGATACAGGCACATCATGGCCGTTTGCTGGCCGGTGGTCACTGCTTCGATCATCACCGAGGCCGCCCCTGCGCCCCACTGGCCCGCTGCGCTGGAATCTGCGTTCATCATAATGGCCACCGGGCGCTTGCCGCTGTACTGTAATTCAAAGCCCGTCAGCGGATCGGCTGTCAGCTGCTCGGTTTGCACCGCCGCATTGTTTTGCCGCACCGGGGTGCTTTCCGCCTCCGAAACCGCTGCGCTGCTGCTTTGCCCATCGGCTGCCTTGCTGCCGCAGCCGCTCAGCAGGGCCGCCCCCAAAGAAAGTGCCGCCGCTGCCGCCAGAATTTTTTTCATGCGTTTTACCTCGTTCAAAAAAGCTGCATAAAGTGCAGGAAGCAGGACCCGCAGCCCACGCTGCAGATCCTGCCCGCAAAATCTGTTTGTCCTGCCTTAGCCTGCCGATTCCGAGTAGATCAGCTCAGGCTCGGTGCTTTCGCCTGCGGCGGTGTTGTCGACGGGCTGATCTGCGCCGTCCGAAACATCCTCAGGCTCCTCGCCGATCTCCACCTCGTTGTCCACCACCGTGTTGGCGGCAGGCTGACCGGCCGAGGTGGTGTTGGTGCCCTCAGCCGAAGAATAACTGAAGCCCTTTTCGTACTCGTCCAGATCCACCACGCTCAGATAGCTTTTGCCCATGTTGACTTCCACCATCTCATCGCTGCACTGGCCGTTTTCGTCCAGATAATACAGGCGCAGGGCCTCCAGCGGGGTGCCCTTCTGCCAGTAGATCTTTTCGCACTTGCCGCCGGTGAAATAGAAGCCCACACCGCCAAAGTCATAGTCTACATACTGCAGATCCTTGGTTTCGTGGCCGGGATAGGTGTGAATATCCGTATACAGCACCATCAGGTTGGTGAACTTCAGGTTCTCGTTGTTGTTTTCGTCCACGCTGTCACGCCACTGGCCGTCGGTGCCGTAGTACTGCTGCATTTTGTAAAGCCCGGTGGATTCATCGTAGATAAAGCGGGTTTTATAGCTGGCAGAATGGGTGATGGTCACCAAACCGGCCTCTTCGCCGTTCTCGATCACCCGGGGCTCGCTGTTAAAGCGGTAATCGCGGAACTTAAAGAAGGTGCTCTTGTAGTCACGGCTCATATCCACATCGTTGGAGCTGATGTACTTGCCAATGTTTTCGCCGGTGGTGTACATGGTATGCTCGGTGGCAAGGCCGGTGTTGTGCGTTCTGCCCTGCCAGTTTACACGGCTGTAATCGCGATAACCGTAAGCGCCGTTGTTGATGTTCCAGTCGCCGTAATTATAGTCCATGGCGTACTGCTTCATCACAACGCTTTCGCCCTCGTGTACATACAGGCCCTCAAAGGGCAGCAGCAGGCGGAAGAACTGGTCACGGCCCGAGCGGATGGGGCCGATTTCGGGAATATCCTGATAATTGGAATACATGGCCATAAAGCGGGTAATGCCGCCCTCCACCTTGATCTCCATCAGAATATCCGCCTGCGAAAGACCACGCTGGGGGCGGGCAGCGGTAAGGTTGTTTACCATTACGCCCGTGATGCGCTCGGGGATATAGCTGTCCGAGCGGGGCTCGCCGGTGAGCACATTGGCCTCATAGGGGGGCTCGGGAGTGGGGGTGGGGGCCGCCGTAGCCGAGGGCTTGGCTGCCGAGCCGCCGTTAGAAGCAGACCCGCCGCCGCAGCCGACCAGCATACCGGCTGCCATCACGCAGGCAAGTGCTGCACCCGCAATACGCTTAATAGACATGTTTTATTCCTCTCTTCTTCGCAGCCCACACAGGAAAAACTCGTTTTCACATACGCAGGCGGCTTTTTGTTTGCCCTTTCACACAGGGCGCTTTTCTACTATTCTACTTGCTTTAGGCCTCGATGTAAAGCCGAAAGTGCAATTTTTTACATTCCGGATACTAATTTGTGGCAAGGGGCTCACAGACCCAGCTCCTGCAGGGTTTTGCGGTCGATGTGCATATTTTCGATCTGCGCCGAATCCACCATGGCAACATAGCTGCGCCCGGGGTTCACGCGGATGTCGGTTTCGTGGCCTTCACTGTCCAGAATGCGCAGCGGCTGCTCGGGGCGGCCTTTTTTCCAGCGAACCACCTCATAGCGCCCGCCGCAGAAATACAGCCCCGCACCGTTTTCCATGGAAACATGCGTCAGCACACCATCGGGATATTTTTCCATTTCGGTAAACAGGATAAACAGATTATCCGCCGTATACGGGCTGCCGCCCTCGGCCATATCCTGCTGCGGGCCGCCAAACTCATACTTGGTGTAGGTTCCGGCGGCTTCGTTATATACAAACTCGGAATAGGCATAGCTGGAAAAACGCACATACACGCTGCGGGCCGCACCGCCTGTCAGCTCACGCCGGGGCTCCTGCAGCGGCACCCAGTTGAACACCGGTGCAGGCTCTTCGCCCAGTGCGGTATCCAGGCCATACCGCTCTACGGCCTCGGCAAAATTTTCCCCGTCGGTATACACGCAGTGCTCCTGTGCGCGGGTGGCACGGCGCTCGGCGTCGATCCAGTAATAGTTGCGGTATTTACCGTCCAGCGAGCGAACATCCGTAAAATGATATGTATCCAGCATACTTGCCGCATAAGTAGAGGTGCCAATGTGCGCATACAGTGCGTTCAGCGGCAGCATCAGCTGCACGTGCTGATCCCGCGCAGAGCGGATCGGCCCCACAGTGGGCATGGCTGTATAATCGCGGTATACCGCCATCAGGCGCGTAATGCCGCTTTCGGTTTCCATCTCATACACAAGATCCGCTGCATTCAGGCCGCTTTGCGGCAGCGCCGCCTGCACATTGTTGATCATTACCGCCACGCCCCGGGTGCCCTGCGGGTAGTTTTCGGTTTTGGCAAGGCCGGTATAGGGGTTCACATCGGGGGAAATAGCGGCATAAAATTCCGGCCGTTCGGCCTCTTCCTGCTGCGGGGCGGCGGCAGACTCACTTTGTACCGGGGGCTGTACGGCCTCACTTTGCACCGTGCTTTGGCCGCAGGCCGCAGCACCTGCCGCCAGGATCATCACCATGCTCAAAGCTGCCAGCTTGGATATACGCATTGTCTTCCCTCCTTGGTTCAGCGGGGTGTGCCGCGCTGTGAGATTAAATGTATTATACCGTATCCTTCTTCGTTTGTAAATATTTTGTAATTCTTTTTCTTCCGATCGTATTTCTCCTAAAAAAAGAAACCCGCTTCATTGCCGTGAAGCAGGCTTCTTTCCGTCGTATTATTTTCAATATGCCGCATCGGAATTTTTGTATCGCTTTTGCAGCTTTTCAACCAAAACGGCCGCTCCAAGACATACAGCAAAAACCACCACTGCGTGCATCTTCAGATAAATATTCTGCAAACCGCAGGCACGAATGATGGGAAAAAGAATTTCGTCTGCCATGCATTGCAGCAAATAGATAGTCAAGCTGTATTTTTTCCCGATCTGTGCCAGCATTTTTCCCGCAAAGAATTTTTTACAGCCAAATGCAAAATACACAAATAGCACAAAAACCAAAAAAGGCGTTGTGATATAAAGATCTTTATTTACCAGCAGATCGTTTCGGAACAAAAACATTTGCTCGGCACAGTTCAGCACACACAGCAACGCCATGGCGGGCCAAAGCAGCTTTTTATATTTCTGCACCATCTTCGCCAGTTTTTCTTGATTTGCAAACACCGCATATCCCATACAGAAAAACGGCAGCCCCACAAAAAGAAAATTGCGGGTGCAGTTGTTCGGGATCGTTTTTCCCAGCAGCAGCGTACTCCATGTTCCAAAGCAGATATTGATCACCAACAGCGGAATCGACAACATGCAGGCCCATTTCATCAGGCTGCATTTCCTGAGAAAATATACAAGGATCAGCACATACAATGCCGCGCCAAGATACCACAGATGCACGCCCACGGGCGATTCATTTTTGAAAACAAATGCCTTGACCGCCGCGGGGGAAAACACGCCGTTCAGCCATTCGCTTGCGGTGCCATTCAGAATATGCATCCACGCCCGCCAGGCGAAATACAAAAGGTTTCCGCCCAAAAAGATCTTTGCCATTTTTTTGATCTGGGCGGCTTCTCGGTTCCTTTTTACTGTATTCTGGTAAAAATATCCGCTAAATACGAAAAAAAGCGGCACCGCCACACGAGCAAGGCCATCCAAATAGTTGCCGCCGCGCACTTCCAGAGGAAAGTGTATACAAACCACCAAAAAGGCAGCCATGCCGCGAAGAATATCCAATCCGATTTCCCTTTGAGGCGCGCGATCCATTTGAATTCCTCCCTTAGGTTACAAAAAAAGCTGTTGCAAAATATGCAACAGCTTTTATGGTGCGCCTGCGGGAACTCGAATCCCGGGCACCCTGATTAAAAGTCAGGTGCTCTACCAGCTGAGCTACAGGCACATGTATAAATTTGACAGCTTTTAGATTATAGCAAACCGCAGCTGTTTTGTCAATGCTTTTTTCGGGAATTTTTCAAAAATCCCCGGCAGCTTTTGCAAGGGCGCGCTGTGCTTGCCCAAAGCCTGCCGGGGCTGTGCCTGTTTTTGTGCCTCAAGGCGTTTTTTCGCTTATGTATGCTCTAATCGCAGCACCGCCGCCGTCACATCATCGGGGCGGGCCGCATGCTGCCTTCGCGCTGCGCCCTCCACAAGGCTTTGGGCGATCTGCTGCGGCGTGCTGCCCGCTTTGGCGCACAGCTCCAACTGCTGCACCACCCATTCGGTGCCGTCGGCCAGCACTCCGTCCGATACCAGCACCGCCACATCTCCGGGCTGCATCACAAATCGCTGCACGCGGCTGCTCACATTTTCGGTCACACCAATGGGCAGGCTTGCCCCTTCGGCCAGCCTCACCTGCCCGCCCTGCACCAAAAAGCTGGGCGCTGCCCCGGCCTTGAACATTTCGGCCTGCCCGCTGAACAGATCCACGCTCAAAAGATCCAGCGCTGTGCAGGATTCCTCTTGGCTTTTCAGGCTCAGCGCCACATTCACCAGCCTTGCCGCCGAGCCGCTGCCAAACCCGGCCCGCAGCAGCTGCCCGGTAAGGCGGGCCGCCATAGCGCCGTCCACTGCTGCGGCGCGCCCGGTGCCCATGCCATCGCACAGGATCATGCGTGCATTGCCGAACGCATCGCAAAACTGCTCGGCCACATCGCCGCTCACCTCGCCCGCCGCCTGCCCGGCCAGGCCGAAGCACGGGGTGAACACCGCCTTTTCCGAAAACGAAAGCAGCGTGCCCGCACGGCTGTTTTCCACGCGCGGCAGCTCCATGGGGCGGCGGCACAGGCGGCTCACCTCATCTGTCAAAAGCTGCAGTTCCTCGGGGCCTGGGCTGATGCGGCTCACCAGCACACTGGCCTGCATCCAGCCTTTTTCGTTCAGCACAACACGGCATTCCAGCGGTGCAAGCCCAAGGCCCTGCATCAGCTTTTCCAGCCGTTTGCCCCGGGCGGCATCCTCGGCGCCTGCTGTGCGCAGCTGCTCCGCCATGGCTCCCAGCGCACCGGCCATGGCGCTGTATTGCTCGGTAAGCGCACTGCGCAGGGCGGCGCAGCGAATGCGCTCTTCCCGCCGCGTGCAGCGCAGCGCTTGCCCGCGCGTGAGCGTGGCGCAAAGTTCGGCAGGGTGCAGGCAGGCGCAAAACCGCAGCGGAAGCTGCTCCACCTCCAGCCGGGCAGTGCTTTCCAGCGTTTCCCGCAGCTGCAGCATTCCCTCCATGGTATCGCCGTAGTGATCCACCCAACAGTTCATCCGCCTGCTGCAGGCGGCGCACAGCTCATTGCAGGTGTATTCTATCACATGGTCAAAGCCTTCCTGCCGAGGCGGCAGCTTGCGGCACACCTTGTCCACCGTGTCGGCAATGTCGGCCAGCGCCCCGGCCGCCTGTTCCAGCTGCCGGGCAGCGCTGTGGCCGATGCCCTGTGCCCTTGCCTTCTCGGCTTCCGCTTCCTCGGCCTGCGGCAGCCAGCGCGCCGGTATGACCCGCCAGAGAAACAGCGACAGCGCCGCCGAAAGCCCCAGAGAAAGCGCACTGTCTATGCTTTGCATGGCCAGTGCGCCGCCAAGGCCCCCGGCCAGAAACGCCGCCGCCTGCCCCAAGCGCTCGCCGGGTGCCAGCACTGCCCCGGCCAAAGCGCCGCACACAAGGCCCAGCGCCCCGGCGCATAGCCCCGGTGATGCCAATGTGCAGCCTGCCCCCATGCAAAGCCCCAGCAGCGCCGTGCGGGCGGCATTGCCCCCGGCAGCCGCGGCAAGCACCGCAAACCCCAGCAGCACCACCCCCGGCTGCAGCCAGCCTACGGCAAGCCCCTGTGCGCCTGCCGCCAAAGCTGCCAGCCATAAAGCATCGTGCCCCGACGCAACCGGCGGCCATCGCCGAAAGGCCCAGCCCAGCGCCCCTGCGCCCAGGGCCGTGCTGAGCGCCCACAGCCAGTCAGACGGCACCGCCGCTGTGCCCAGCATACACTCGATCAGCATCAGCGTGCCGCAGCCCGCAGCCGCCCCCAGCCACCAGCTTTTTCCCAGTCCCCGCGCCAGCACTGCCGCCCCAATGGCCCCGGTAAGGCGCAGCCCCGTAAACATGGGCAAAAACGCAAGACTCCCCAAAAGCGCTCCCAAACCGGCCGCCGGGGCAAAGCTTGCCGGAATGCCGATGGTGAGCGCCAGCCCCAGCGGCGCCGCACCGCCGGGCAGCACCGCTGCACTGAACACGCCCCCTGCGCCCAGGGCCAGCGCGTGCGCCGCATAGGGCCCAAGCGCCGCGCAAAGCCGTGTCGGCGCGGTTTTTGATCGAAGCATAGCCCGATCCCCCTTTGCCACATTTTTGCAAAAAGCATTCTCTGCACACACAAAGAATGCTTTTTGTTGATGGTATCATCGTTTGGGGGCTGATTTTGCCGGGTTTTATGGTTCGTGCCAAAGCAGCAAAAAATCCGCTGCCGGATCACTCCGGCAGCGGATCGTTTGGGTCATTTATAAAGGATCTGCGCTTACTGTGCGCCAGCCAGCTTTTCGGCAGCGGCCTTCACGCGGGCCAGTGTTTTTTCCTTGCCCAGATAGGCGGCCATTTCGGTGCCGCCGCCGGGGGTGCGCTGTTTGCCGCTCAGGGCCACGCCCAGCGGATACAGCATCCAGCCGTTCTTTACGCCCAGCTCTTCGGCCTTGGCACGGCAGGCCTCAAAAATGGCATCGCGGTTCCAGTTTTCCACGCCTTCCAGCAGGGGCAGCAGCACACCCAGTGCCTCGGCAGCACTTTCGGGGGTGGTTTTCTGCTTTTTGTTGCGGTACAGCTCAACATCGTATTCCGGCATTTCATCAATGAAATCCAGCTGCTCGGGGATATCGCTCAGCACCTCGCAGCGAGGCTGCAGGCAGCCGCACAGAACGGCCTTGTCGATGCTGCTCTTGACCACGCTGTCGATCCACGGGGTCGCCAGCTCTACAAATTTTTCGGCAGGCAGGCGGCGGATATACTCGGCATTGATGGCCCGCAGCTTGAGAGTGTCAAAAATGGCAGGGCTCTTGCTGATACGGGCAGGGTTCCAGATCTTCATCATTTCATCCAGACTGAAGATCTCCTCCTCGCCCTCGGGGCTCCAGCCCAGAAGCAGCAGGTAGTTCAGCACAGCCTCGCTCAGATAGCCCTTGGCCATCAGATCCTGATAGCTGGCATCGCCGTTGCGCTTGCTCAGCTTGTTCTGGGCATCCTTCATCACGGGCGGGCAGTGGATATAGGCCGGGATCTCCCAGCCGAAAGCCTTGTACAGCAGGTTGTACTTGGGGGTGCTGCTCAGATATTCGCTGCCGCGGATCACATGGGTAATGCCCATCAGGTGATCGTCCACCACATTGGCAAAGTTGTAGGTGGGCATGCCGTCGGTTTTCAGCAGGATCTGATCGTCCAGCTCGCTGTTGTTCACCTCGATATGGCCGTAAACCATATCGTCAAAGCCGGTCACGCCTTCGCGGGGCATTTTCTGGCGGATCACATAGGGGGTGCCGGCAGCCAGCAGGCGCTCCACTTCTTCTTTCGGCAGATCGCGGCAGTGGCCGTCGTAATGGGTCATTTCACCGGCGGCTTTCTGCTGCTGATGCATTTCTTCCAAACGCTCGTTGGTGCAGAAGCAATAGTAAGCCTCGCCCTTTTCCACCAGTTCCAGCGCATACTTTTTAAAGATGCCCATGCGCTCGCTCTGCACATACGGGCCCACAGGGCCGCCGATATCGGGGCCTTCGTCCCAATTCATGCCGGTTTCACGCAGGGTTTTATAGATCACATCCGTTGCGCCCTCTACCAAACGCCCCTGGTCGGTATCCTCGATGCGCAGGATAAAAGTGCCGCCCTGATGTTTGGCCGTCAGATAGGTGTACAGCGCAGTGCGCAGGTTGCCCACATGCATATAGCCCGTGGGCGACGGTGCAAAACGGGTTCTAACAGTGTTGTTTGCCATACGGTTCCACTCCTAAGTTTTTTGGGGAAAGTTTCCCGGCAGCACCGCTGCTTTGCAATGGGGCAAAATAGCCCGCAAAAGCGCCGCATACGCGGCGGTGCTGCTTCTTGTCTTTCTCTTGATTTATACTACATATATTAAGGCCCAGCGGGCAATTTGTCAATCTGTTGGCACGGCAAGCCTTTTCTTTTATAAAAAGTATGCTATAATAAAATCCATATTAAACCATCCCACGCCGCCCCCATGGGCGTCATTGGAATTGTTGCAATTTACAGGAGGCTTTTCTCATGGAGGAAACTACACCCCGCAAAAAGCGGATCTTATCCGGCATTCAGCCCACCGGTACTTTTACTTTGGGCAACTATATTGGCGCTGTGCGCAACTGGGCCAAGCTGCAAGATGAATTTGAGTGCCTGTATATGGTGGCCGATCTGCACGCTTTGACCGTGCGCCAGAACCCGGCCGATCTTCGCCGCAACACCCGCGATGCAGCCGCCATGCTGCTGGCCGCCGGCATTGACCCCAAGCAGAGCCTGCTGTTTGTGCAAAGCCATGTGCCCGCCCACACCCAGCTGAACTGGATCTTGTGCTGCAATGCCCAGTTTGGCGAACTGAGCCGCATGACGCAGTTTAAGGATAAAAGCGCCAAGCACCCCGACAATGTAAACGGCGGCCTGTTCACCTATCCCTGCCTGATGGCTGCGGATATTCTGATCTACAATGCCGACCTGGTGCCCGTTGGGCAGGACCAGACCCAGCATCTGGAACTGACCCGCAATGTGGCCCAGCGCTTCAACAGCGCCTACAGCGACACCTTTGTGCTGCCCGAGGGCTACACCACCAAAGAGGGTGCCAAGGTCATGAGCCTGCAGGAGCCCACCAAAAAGATGAGCAAAAGCGACACCAATGTGAACGGCTTTATCCTGATGAGCGACGATGCCGACACCATTATGCGCAAGTTTAAGCGCGCCGTGACCGACAGCGAGGGCATTGTGCGCTACGACCCTGCCGCCAAGCCCGGCGTTTCCAACCTGATGAGCATTTATCAGGTGTTCACCGGCAAGGATGTGGCCGCCATTGAGCGCGAGTTTGACGGCTGCGGCTATGGCGACTTTAAGGTTGCCGTGGCCCAAAGCGTGATTGATGCACTTGCCCCCATCCAGCAGGAGTTTAACCGCATTGTGGCCGACAAGGCTTATGTGGACAGCGTGCTGGCCGCCGGTGCCGAGGGTGCAAACCGCATTGCCGGGCGCACCATGCAAAAAGTTTACCGTAAGGTTGGCCTGATGCAGCTGTAAGCGCCGCCCCTTTTGAGGACACACGATATAACAATCTGTAATTAAATAAAATTTTATTTCGCCCCAAAACCTGCTGTTTAGAGCCGGTTTTGGGGATTTTTTGCTTTTGCGGCAAGTTTCGACAGTTTCCAATTATTGACAATTTTGGATAAAGTATTTATACTAAATACAACGCATCGTGTCGAAGTGAGAACACTTCACAACCAGAAACGGGGCAAAGGGGCGCAAAGCGGCGCCTGAAAAGGAGAGGAAATGAAATCAACCGGAATCGTTCGCAAAATGGATAAACTGGGGCGCATCGTGCTGCCCGTTGAACTGCGCAAAAGCCTGAAGATCGACCTGAACACCCCGTTGGAAATGTTTGTGGATGGCGATTATATTCTTTTAAAAAAATACCACCCTGCCGGAGCCTGCGATTTTTGCGGTGAGATCAGCGACGATGTGGCGGTTTTCGGCTCGGCGCATATCTGTGCCGCCTGCCGCCGAAAGATCGGCCAACTGTAAGGCTGTGCGCATGAAAAAAGCGGGGAGAAGCCTTGAGGTACAGGAGCTTCTCCCCGCTTTTGATTTTGCTTTCAGTGGCCGGCGTTCTGGGCGCCGATCTGCTTTTCGCTGGTTTTGATCAGGTTCAAAAGGCTGCTGGCAAACATGGGATATTCGCGGCTCAGCGTTTCGGTGGTCATGCCAAGGCGTTCCACATCCTTAAATGGCTTGCCTTCCTCCAGCTCTTCGCCCGCCAGCGCTGCGCTTACATTGGCCTCGCAGGTTTGCATGGCAGCGCTGCTGTAGCCCTGCCAACGGGTGGCCGATACGCTGAACAGGCTTTGTGCATTGCGCGGGTGCGCCGAATACATCAGGCGGAACATTTTGTACACGGCCAGCATCAGATAGGCGCTCACCTCGGTGGTGATGGCCTTATCGTTGCAGGCGGCCAGTTTGTCGAACAAAATATTCATGCTGTTGGCAATCAGCTTTTTATTCATGGTGGGCAGCACACTGCCCCGGTATACATTATCCTTTACGCTTTCAGGGTTGGGAATATCCTCTACCGAAAGGGTTTGGCCGGTGCGCTCGGCACTGCGGCCCAGCAGATAATCGCAGGACACCCCATAGTAATCTGCCACACGCACCACAAAATCCAAGCCGCACTCTCGGATTCCTTTTTCGTAGTGAGAAAGCAGCGCCTGCGAAACGCCCAGATCCTGCGCAGCCTGCTTTTGCGTGATCCCGCGCTCCTTACGAAGCAGCGTGATGATCCGACTGAATTCCATAAAACGATTCCATCCTTGTTTTTTTAAAAAAAGGGGCACTTCCCCTATTGCCTGTCATCATTACTTATGGTAAATTATAAAACAGGGAAAACACTTTGTAAATACATAAAATGCCAAGATTCGCCTGCTAATTTTGCCATTTTTGCCCATTTCACCACAAAAAGCGGATATATGCCCCCTTGTGGGCGGCAGAGCCCTAAATGTTGTGTTTTGTAAAAAGCGTAAAGTTCCCGCAAAATTCGTTTGTAATCTTTTTGTAACCATTGGAGGCTGCGATTTTGAAATACTATAAACTGCATTTGATCCGCCACGGGCTTACCCAAGGCAATTTAGACGGGCTGTATGTGGGCAGCGCCACCGATCTGCCCCTTTGCGCCGAGGGCCGCGCCCAGCTGAAGACCCTGTGCAAGGATTTTGTCTATCCCCGTGTGGATACGGTTTTTGTTTCGCCCCTGCTGCGCGCTAAGGAAACCGCCGAGATCCTTTTCCCTGAGGCCAGGCACACCTATGAGATCACCAATTTAAAAGAGATGAATTTCGGCAAGTTTGAGGGCAGACCCGTGACCGAGCTGGTCAAGGACCCGGAATTTGCTGCCTGGATGGACCCCACCTGCAAAACCGTGCCCGAGGGCGCTGAGGACCGCGTGGCCTTTTATAAGCGCAGCGGTGAGGTGCTGATGCAGATGTTTGAGTTTATGATGAAAACCGGCACCACCGAGGCCGCCTGCGTGACCCACGGCGGCGTGTTGATGAATATGCTGGCCCAGCACGCCATTCCCCAGCACAAGCCGGAGGATTGGATGGCTGACCCCGGCTGCGGCTATACCGTGCAGTGTGACACCGCCATGTGGATGCGCGATAAGATCGTGGAGGCCGTGGATGTTTTGCCCTACGGCTATCTGGACAATGACCCCGATGCCCCCGAGGCATAAATTTTGCTGAAAAATGCCCGAAGCTGCTGTGATGCGCACAGTGCTTCGGGCATTTTTGATCGTATAACCGGTTTAGTGCTTCTTTTGGAAAACCGAAAGGAACACCGTGAGCAAAACAAAGCCAAAGCCCAGCAGCTCAGCCCAGGAAAAACGCGTTTGGAACAAAGCCGCAGATAAAACTGTGGCCGTTACGGGCTCAAGGCAGCCGATCAGCGTAGCCTTTACCGGGCCAATGTAGCGAACGCTTTCCAAAAACACCGAAAAGCCGATGGCCGTGCCCACCAGCACGATCACCGCGATCATCAGCCACGCCATGCCATCCAGATTTTGGGGAAGGTTCCACGCCTTTGTGAGTGCAAAAAGCACCGTGCCGCCCACCAGCATTCCCCAGCCGGTGACCGTGACGTTGCCCCAAGTGCCAATGATGGGCCGCGACAGCAGCGTATAGGTCACCACGCCCACCGCCGAAAGAATGCCGAAGATCAGCCCTGCCGCCGAAAGCCTGATGCTGGTAAGGCTGCCCTTGGTGGCGATGAGATAGGTGCCGCTGAGCGCCAGAACCACCGCTGCGATCTGCACATTTTCCATGCGCTTTCGGTTCCAAACCGCCATCACCGCCGCCATCAGCACCACATTCAGGCTTTGCAGCACCGTGGCTGTGGCCGAGTTGGTATATTTGATGGCCGCCAAAAAGCTGTATTGGCACAGCAAAAGCCCCGTCAGCGCAAAGGCCAGCAGCCACAGCACATCGCGGCGCACCTTCCAGATTTTGAAAACCCGTGTGTGCTCCTTGGGAAGCGCCGTGGCAAGAAGCACGATCCCCGAAAGCACCATTCGCACCGCCGTCAGCCAGTCGGCCGCAAGATCATAGTGCATAAAAAGATACTGGCTGCAAATGCCGGATATGCCCCAGCCGAATGCGCCCAGGCACGCAAGCGCTGCCCCCTTGAAAATTTGTTTTTGTTCCATCCCATCAGCCCTTCAACAGATCCTGTGTAAATCGCATATTGTTATTACTATATTGTATTTTGCCTTTTATGGCAAGAGGGCCCGTTCGTTTGTTCTGTGCCGCAAAGCCTTTTTACGCAAAAAGCCGCTGCTCTTTTTTACAGGAGCAGCGGCTTGCTGTTTTATATAGGATGCAGCCGTGTTTTGTTCGGCCGAATTTGATCCGGCCTTTTCTGAAGGTGTTACTTTTCGCTTTTCTTGCGCAGCAGGGTGTAAGGCGGCAGCTCCGCTTCGCAGGGGATCGTATAGCGCATCTCCGCACGGTTGGTGCTGGGCACGGCTTCGCCCTCCTCGTTTTTGATCCATTCCGGGCGCAGGCTCATGCTGCCCTTGCCGGGCATAAGGGCCTCGATCTCATCCCCCGCAAAAAAGCGCCCGCGCTGAATGCAGTGGGCAATGCCGTTTTCCCAGTGGTCCACAATGCCCATGAATTCCCAGTTGCGCACATAGCCAAGGCCGTTTTCGCTGTGCTGCTTTGCGCCTTTTGGCCCAAAGTAAAACCCGGGCGAATAATGGCGGTGGCTGGTTTTGTCCAGCTCGTCCACCACTTCATCGGGCACATCGTAGTCGGCGGCGGGGTTTTCCAAAAAGGCATCCAGCGCCCTGCGATAGGCCGCCGTTACGCTGGAAACATAATACAGCGTTTTGGCACGGCCCTCAATTTTTAAACTGTCCACGCCCGCTTTGCAGATAAGGTCAATAAACGGCGCTGTGCAAAGATCGTCGGCATTCAGAATATAGCTGCCGTTTTCGTTTTCTCCAACGGGGAAATACTGCCCGGGGCGGGTCTCCTCCATCAGGTAATACTTCCAGCGGCAGGGCTGGGCGCACTGGCCGCGGTTGCCGTCACGCCCGGCCAGATAGTTGGAGATCAGGCAGCGGCCCGAAATGCTCATGCACATGGCGCCGTGTACAAAGGCCTCGATCTCCAGCTCCGGCGGTGTTTTGTCGCGCAGAATGGCAATATCCTCCAGGCTCATTTCCCGAGCCAGCACCACGCGCTTGGCCCCCAGATGATACGCCGCCGTGGCGCTGGCGTAGTTGGTGATGCCCGTTTGGGTGGAAAAATGGATATCCACGCCGGGGGCATGCTTTTTCACCGCCTCCAGCACCCCCAGGTCGGCCACGATAAAAGCATCCACGCCTGCACCGGCTGCATTTTTTACGGTTTCCTCCAAGCGGTCTGCCTCGGCATTGGTGGGCAGCGTGTTCATGGTAAGATACACCTTTTTGCCGCGGGCATGGGCATACACACAGCCCTCGGCCAGCTGCTCCACCGTGAAGTTTTGCGGGGCAGAACGCATACCGAACTCCGGCAGCGCACAGTAAACGGCATCCGCACCAAAGCGGAAGGCATATTGCAATTTTTCCAGATCCCCAGCCGGGGAAAGCAATTCCGGAACCGGCAGCATAATTTTTTCTCCTTTTTACTTCAGTTTAGCATTCACAGCCCAGGCCTTGCTGCAATTTTGGTTGTGCTCCTCCACCGTGCGGCCATAGTAGTAGCGGCCGGTTTTATCGGTGACAAAGAAATAGTAAGGGCCGTTTGCATCAGGCTCTTCGGGATACAGCGCCGCATAGATGGCATCGTAGCCGGGGTTGGAAATAGCGCCTGCGGGCAGGCCGCTGATCTCATAAGTGTTATACGCGTTGTATATTTCTGCCGGAATATTATCCCATCCGCCGTAATACGGTGCGATCCAGTTGTAGATATAGTTGTTGTCGTCGGGGTCTTGCACATAGCTGCTGGCGTTGCTTTCCAGGCGGGGATAGGGCGAGCCCGGGGCCAAACGATTGTGGAACACCGCCGAAACATGGGCATTTTCCTCGTTGCCTGCTTCCTCCTGCACAAAGCTGGCCAGCACAATGGTGTCGTGCAGGCTCATGCCCAGCTCGTCCATGCGGGTATACAGATCGTCCGTTACCTTGCTGTTAAAATGCGAATAGAATGTGTCCACATAGTTGTACACGGTATCATCCTTATAGAACTCATAGGTTTCGGGATACAGATATCCCTCGCAGCGCATGAAATAGTTTTTATCGTCCTGCATTTCGTTCCAGAAGCGGTACTGGCTGAAATCGCTGCCGTCCTCACCGTTGGCACAGGCCAAAAACTCCTCGGCAGTGCAAAGGCCCGCCTGCTCCATGCGGGCGGCAAAATCCAGTGCGGTGTTGCCGTCCGGGAAGGTGATGCGCACCGTGTCGGCCGCCGCATACTGGCTGAGCGCCGCCGTGATATCGGCATAGCTTTCGCCCTTATACAGCGTAAAATCGCCGTACTGCAGCTGCCCGCCCTGGCCGGTTTGGCGAATGTACAGCTTGTAGAGCGAGGCATGGCGGATCACACCGCTTTCCTCCAGCAGTCTGGCCACCGTGCCCGTGCCTGCGCCCTGGGGCACCGAAACGGTGATCTCGGCGCTTTCATCGGCGTGGCGGCCGTCAATTTCGCCCAGCGCACTGGCGGCTGCAGCAGCGGCCACCGCCACCACGGCCACCACTGCCAGCAGCACGGCGCGGCCCTTGGAAAAGCCGCGTTTTTTCTTGCGGTCGTTTGCAATGTTTTTATTTTGCTGATCCATGATTTTCCTTCTTTTCTTTTATTGGGGCAGCGCCGCCGGGGGTGTTGGCGGCAGTGCCTTAGTTATCCAGCATCAAGCGCATATAGCACTCGAAAATATCAAAAGGCTGGCCCAAAAACTTGATCATGCCGTAGTCCTGCGGCTTGCCTTCGCCCAAAAACAGCACCGAGCCTGTGCCCACCGTGATGCGGGCGGTTTCCGCCCCCACCTTTTCACGGGCGGCTTCCAGCAGTTTTTCGGCTGCGCGCTCGCCCTCGGCAAAGATCTCGATCACATCCAGCACGCCGTCTTTTTCAAAATACAGGGCGTAGCCGTCCTTATTAGAAACCACTGTGATGCCGCCGGAGTACAAATTGGTAAGCACCTGGATCATGCGGTTTTTGTCCAGCAGCACACTGTCGGGGCTGTATTGTTTGCGCAGCTCCAGCAGCTGGCCTGCGGTGCAGCTGTCAAATTCAGCCTGCGCCCACAGATTCTTTTTGATGGGGCGTGTGAGGCTGCGCAGGGCGAAAGCGCGCTGCCAGCCCTGCTTTTCGTAAAAGCCGAACAGGCTTTCCGAAGCCGGGATCAGGCACACAAATTCGGCCCCCTCGGTGTGCAGGGCGTTTTCGGCAAATGCCATCAGGCTTTTCATCAGGCCCTTGCCCTGCTGGCTTTTTTCGGTGGCAAGGCCGTAAAAATAAAATCCCTTTCGGCCTTTTAATGTGCAGGGCACCGCCGAAAGAATGGCCGCCACGCGGCCCTCGGCTTCCTCCACATACACATTGCCGGGCCCGGCAAACTTTTCAAAAACCATTTTGCTGAATTCGGCAGGATCACCGAAGGCTTCGGCCCAGATGAGCTGATAACGCTCCAGATCCTGCAGGGTTGCTTTTCGTGCCATATACTTTCCCCCTTTTTGGGTTTGGTTCAAATGCGGTCACACCAGATCCTGCAAAGCGTGCAGAACCGCCTGTGCAATGCTTTCCACGCTTTTCATTTCACCGCCCCGCTCACACTCCACCACGCGCCAGCCAAAGGCTTTGGCGCAATGCTCGGCGGCGGCGCGGCTGCGGGCCAGATAGTCCAGATCTTTTTCGTGAATGTCTTTTTTGCTTTCATCGCCGTGGTAGCGCCCGGTCATCAGCTTTTGGCTGAGCGTGGGGTCTACCCGCAGATACACCACTGCATCCGGGGCGGGAATGCCGATTTTTTCGTATTCAAAATCAAACAGCCAGTCCAAAAAGTCCTGCCATTCCTCGGGGGGCTTTTTGCTGCACTGGTGCACAGCGTTGCTGGTGGTGTAGCGGTCGGCGATCACAATGCCGCCCTGCTCGTAAAACTGCTGCCAGTTTTTTTTGTAATCGGCAAAGCGGTCCACTGCATACAGGCTGGAGGCCGCATAGGCGTTCACATCGTCGGGATGCTGGCCGAATTCACCGCGCAGATACATTTTTACGGGGCCTGCGGCCTCGCTTTGATAATTGGGATAGCTCACCTGCATCACACGGCAGCCCCGTGCCTTGAGGGCCTCGGCCAGCAGCGCCGCCTGCGTGGCCTTGCCGCTGCCGTCCAGCCCTTCGATCACGATCAGTTTGCCTTTCATAAGGCTTGCTCCTCTCCCCGCAGGGCGCGGTATCTTTGGCGCACCTCTTGGGCTTTTCCGCAGCTCATGCGGCCTTCGGGGCACGCACCGCGCAGGCAGCGCGGGCCGCTTTGGGCAAACAGCGTGGGGGCCACGGGCAGCACCAATGCCAGCATTTGCTCGGCGCAGGCGCGAATCTCCCACTGGGCGCGGTTGCAGCAGCGCAGATCAAAAAAGTTTTGCAGGCTGCGGGCGTTCATGGTGACCACCATCTTGGTTTCGCAGGCGTTGGGCAGCACAAAGCGGGCATCCTCGTTTGCCATTTTGCTTGCCTTGCTGCGGGCGGCTTTTTCATTCATTCCGGCGGCGGTCAGGGCTTCAAAATGTGTTTTTTCCAGCTGTGCGGCCAGCGTTAAATAGCGCTTGGCCTCCTCGTTCATGCTGTCGATAAAGATTTTTTTAGCCTCGGGGTCTTTTTCGATCTCGGGGGGGATCACATAGTGAAAATCATCCAGCCGCACATAGCGCTGGCTCTGCACGCTGAAGCTTGCAATGCGGTGTCGGGTGATCTGTGCCAGCAGCGTGCGCGAAACCCCCTCGATGCCAAAGGTAAAGCTGGCGTGCTCGGTGGGGCTGGCGTGCCCCAGATCCGAGAGCATTTTTAAGAAATTGGTGGTTTTTTCAGGGGTAAGCCCTTCCAGCAGGGTGTCGATGTGGGCATCCGAATAGCACAGCTTGGCTGCCGCTGCCACCACCTTTTCCGGCTCGGGCGTATGCGCGATCAGTTCCACTTTCAGCATGAAAAATTCTCCTTATTCCTGTGTGTTGCTTTCCTTGGTAAGCGGGGCATAGTTGGCCATGGTTTTCTTGGTGCCCACCTTTTCAAAGGCGATCTCCACAATATGATCGCCCGCCACGGGGGTCACCTTGACCACGCGGCCGCGGCCAAAGGTTTTGTGTACCACGATATCGCCGAGGGCAAAGCTTTTATCCTGTGCATCGGCAGGCTTGGCCGCACCGGCCTTGGGCTTGGGCGGGGGGCAGCTTCCTGCCGAAACGGTACTTGCGCCAAAGGGGCTTGGCCCTTTGGGCACATACCGGTTGTATTCGCTGTTCAGATAGGCGCTGCGGGGGCTGCCGCTCCATCCGCCGCCCTCGGGCGCACGATAGGGCGTATAGCCGCTTTCGGCCCGGGCCGCCCGGCCTTCGGGGGCGTGATAGGGCGTATAGCCGCTGCTGCGGCCGCTGTAGCCCGAGGCCCCGCCGGGGATCGTGCGGTCATATCGTTCGGCATAGCCATAGCCGCCTGCCAGCTTATCACTTTCCTGTTCGTCCAAAAGATCCTCGTCGATCTCGGAAACAAAGCGCGAGGGCATATTGCGCTGGGTGCGGCCAAACAGCAGTCGGCTGCGGCTGCTGCAAAGGCACAGCTCTTTTTTGGCGCGCGTGATGCCCACATAGCAAAGGCGGCGTTCCTCTTCCATATCTTCCTCGGAATATTTTGCCATTTCTCCGGGGAAAATGCCTTCTTCCATGCCAATGATGAACACATACGGAAATTCCAGGCCCTTGGCAGCGTGCATGGTCATCATAACCACCACATCTGCATCGCCGTTGTAGCTGTCAATGTCGCTGATCAGCGCCACTTCCTCCAGATATCCTGCCAGCGTAGCTTCCTCGCCGCGCTCCTGCTGATAGGTTTTCACGGCGCTCACCAGCTGGCCAATGTTTTCCAAGCGGGTCTGGCCTTCTTCGCCTTCCTTTTCCAGCATGGCCTTGTAGCCGGTATCCTCGATCACATCCTGCACAAATTCATCCAGCGGCAGGGCGGTGCTTTTTTCTTCCAGCTTTCGATACAGGGCATAAAACGCATTCAGCGCCCCGGCGGCACGGCCAATGCTGGGATACTGCACGGCCTGCCCGCACACCTCCAGCATACTGCAGCCCAGCCCGGAGGCGATCTCGGCCACACGGTCCACCGTGGTGGCGCCGATCTTGCGGGCAGGCTCGTTGATGATACGGCGCAGGCGCAGATCATCCTGCGGGTTGGCGATTACCGACAGATACGAAAGGATATCCTTGACTTCCTTACGATCATAAAAGCGCTGGCCGCCCACGATCTTATACGGAATGCCTGCCCGGGCAAAATAGGTTTCCACCGGGCCGGACTGCGCATTCATGCGATACAGCACCGCATGGTCCTGCAGCTTTGCGCCCTCTTTTAAATGGCGGCCGATCTCGGCGGCAATATGCTCGGCTTCGTCCTGCTCGTTGGCGGCGGTAAAATGCTGCACCTTGCAGCCGGTGCCGTTGTCTGTCCACAGGGTTTTGCCCTTGCGGCCCAGATTGTTCTGGATCACGCAGTTGGCGGCGTTCAGAATATTGCTGGTAGAGCGGTAGTTCTGTTCCAGCCGGATCACCTTTGCGCCGGGGAAATGCGTTTCAAAGTTCAGAATATTTTCAATGGTCGCACCGCGGAAACGATAGATCGACTGGTCGTCATCACCCACCACGCACACATTGCCGCTGCCGCTGCCCAGCAGGCGCACCAGCTCAAACTGTGCCACGCTGGTATCCTGATATTCGTCCACCAGCACATAGCGGAAACGGTTGTGGTAATACTCGCGCACTTCCTGATCCTGCCTGAGCAGCAGCACCATGTTGAAGATCAGATCGTCAAAATCCATAGCACCGGCTTTTTTCAGGCGCGCCGCATAAGCCGTGTACAGCTTGGAAACCAAACGGCTTTTCGCATCCGAAGCATTTTCGGCGGCCTCTTCGGGGGCGATCAGCTGATCCTTCAGATGGCTGATCTGCGAGATGGCGCTTTTTACGGGAATAAACTTATCGTCGGCGCCAAGCTCTTTATACACTTCTTTCATGGCGCGCTGCTGATCGTCGGAATCATAAATGGTAAAGCTTTTGGGGTATCCCAGCTTTTCGGCATCCCGGCGCAGCATACGCACACAGGCCGAGTGGAAGGTGCTGGCGTTCACATCGGCCCCGGCTGTATCGCCCAGCATACGCACCAGGCGCTCTTTCAGTTCTCCGGCTGCCTTGTTGGTAAAAGTAATGGCCAGCACATTCCACGGGTGTATGCGGCTGTTGCTCATAAGCCCCTGCATCGAGCCAGGCAGCTCGGTGCCGTTTTGCACGGCATCGCGCAGGGTCTGCAGCTCCTGCGCGGTGGCAGGGCGGGGCATCCAGTCGGTGCCATGCACCGAGCCAAAACGAATGATGTTGGCCACACGGTTGACCAAAACGGTGGTTTTGCCGCTTCCTGCACCGGCCAGGATCAGCAGCGGGCCGTCCACCGTGAACACGGCCTCTTTTTGCCTGTCGTTCAGCTTGCCAAACCGGGCCTCAATATATCGGTCGCGCAGGGCGATGAATTCTTTTGTTTCAGCGTTTGCCATTGCCATGTTTTTTATCTACCAATCTACAAGTATTTTTAATACAGAAAACCGCAAAAGTTTTTCACGAAAAAGTCCCCGCACTGTATTTTGCAGCGCAGGGGGCTTTTGTTTGCGGGCCGCGCAGGATCAGCGGCGGCCGAAGTGGCTCAGATGCGGGGTGGCGTCCACAAAGCCGGTTTCCAAGCGCGTTTCCATGGAAAGGCTCTTGGAGGTGCCCAAAGCCACGCAGTTCACAGGGTCGGGCGAAACGCGGGTTTTCACCTTGAGCGCCTTGCTCATATACTCCGGCAGGCCTTTCAGCTGTGCGCCGCCGCCGGTAAGCATGATGCCCTGGCTGTAAATATCGCCCGCCAGCTCGGGGGGCGTTTTTTCCAGCACCTGATGCGCTGCCGTGCCGATCTGCTCTACCAGCATGCACACAGGCTCGTACAGATCGTCCGTGGTGATGGTCAGGCGCTGGGGCAGGCCGGTGATCAGGCTGCGGCCCTTGATCTCCATTTCGCCGTGGAAATCCAGCTCGGGGCAGCAGGCCACCTGCTTTTTCAGGCTTTCGGCCATGCGCTGGCCAATGGCAATATTAAATTTGACGCGGATATATTTCAGGATCTCATCGTCAAAGGTGTTGCCGGCCACATTCACGCTGGTGGATTTCACCTTGCCGCCCAGGCTGATCACGGCAATATCGGTGGTGCCGCCGCCGATATCCACAATCATGTGTCCCTCGGGGGCGGTGATGTCGATGTCGCTGCCCAAGGCGGCAGCCAAGGGCTCGTCGATCAGATACACCTGACGGGCACCCGCGGCGATCACAGCTTCCACCACGGCATCGCTTTCAATGCCGGTGATGGCTGCGGGCACGCACACAGCCACACGGGGCTTGATGCGTGAAGCATTCACCTTGCGGATAAAGCGGCAGATCAGCTCACGCGTGAGCATATGATCGCTGATCACACCGTCCTTAAGCGGGCTGATCGCGGAAATATAGCTGGGGGTACGCCCCACCATGGCCAGTGCGTCGTCGCCCACAGCCAACACCTTGTTCTGGCGGGTATCTACCGCCACGATGCTGGGCTGGTTGAGCACCACGCCCTTGCCCTCCATTGCAATAATGATCGATGTTGTACCAAGATCGATACCGATATCATTGAGCGCCATCTTACATTTCTCCTTTTCGCTTCTGAAAATCTATCGTAAAATCAGTTATTTACTGTTAAATTCCGTTGCGGCGGCGCACACGCCGAACACACCGGCGGCCCCGGCCTTCATCAAGGTGCCCGCGCAGGCCGAAAGCGTGGTGCCGGTGGTGATCACATCGTCCACCAGCAGAATGTATTTTCCCTCCACGCTCATGCCGGGGCTGATCGCATAGCTGCCCCAAAGATTTTGCAGGCGGCCCTGCCGGTCAAGCTCTTCCTGCCGGGGCGTGGGGCGGCTTTTGTACAGCGCATTCTGCACCGGCAGCCGCAGATCGCACCCCAGCTGCTTTGCCTGCAGGCCCGGGATATGCACGCCCTGCCGTGTGGGCGGAACCGGCACGATCGCCGAAAACTCCACCCCTACAGGCATGGCTTCACACGGTAAAATTATACCATAACCGGCCCTGTAATTACAACAAAAAATCCGCGATGCCATCAGCCGGGCAAATCCGGCTGCCCGCCACGGCTCTCCGCCGTATTTCATGCGGCGCACTGCATGGCGCACCGGCCCCCGATAGCGGCACAGCGCCGCCGCCCCCATCAGGTGCAGCAGGTGGTAATTGCCTGTGGCAAGGCGATAGCGGCTCAGGCTCCAATCGTTCTCGCGCCGGGCGCAATCCGGGCACAAAAGCCCCGGCGTTGGCCGCCCGCACAACGGGCACACCGGCGGAAACAGCAGGCTTTTTCCATGCAGATTCATACGGTGCTTCCCTTTTGCTTTTCCTCACAGATCATATCCGCCAGGCAGGAATAGCGCAGGTTTTGCTGGCGGTTGGCCACCATGGTTTGCAGGGTGGTGCGCTGGCCTGCGATCACACACAGCCTGCGGGCACGGGTGACCCCCGTATACAAAAGATTGCGGTAGCACAGCTTGGCGGGCACCTCGGCTGCCGGGATCACCACCACCGGAAACTCGCTGCCCTGGCTTTTGTGAATGGTCACAGCGTAGGCGGGCTCCAGCTCCGGCAGATGCTCGGCCGGGTAGACATACTTTTTGTCGTCCATCTGCACCGTAAGGCTGCGGGTAGACAGATCCACCTCTGTGATGATGCCCATATCGCCGTTGTATGCTCCCACACCGGCTTCGCCGCCGTCGCGTTCAAAGGGGATATCGTAGTTGTTGCGGATCTGCATCACCTTGTCGCCCTTGCGGAAAATGCGCTCGCCGGGCAGCTGCAGCTCCGGCTTATCGGGCATGGGCGGGTTTAAAAGCTGCTGCAAACAGCGGTTCAGCGCCGCCGCCCCCGCCGGGCCCACCTTGGTGGGGCACAGCACCTGAATATCCCGCACCGGGTCGATGCCGTAGCTGTTGGGCAGGCGCGCGCTCACAAGGTCGCCCACCAGCTTCTGGCAGGCAAGGCCGCCGGCCTCCAAAAAGAAAAAGTCATCCTCGCGCTTGCCCTTTACGGGCATTTCTCCCTCCACAATGCGGTGGGCGTTGGTGATGATCAGGCTTTTTTCCGCCTGACGGAAAATTTCGGTAAGGCGCACGGTGGGCAGGATGCCGCTGCGGATCGCTTCCCCCAGCACATTGCCCGGCCCCACGCTGGGCAGCTGGTCGATATCGCCCACCAGAATCAGGCGGCAGCTGTATTTTAAGGCGTTCAGAAGCGCCTGAAACAGCTTGCAGTCCACCATGCTCATTTCGTCCAGGATCACCACATCCACCTTCAGGCGGTTCTTTTCGTTGTGTACAAACCGCACCTCTCCGCTGGAATAATCCACCTCCAACAGACGGTGGATCGTGCTGGCCTTGTGGCCGGTCACCTCGCTCAGGCGCTTGGCGGCACGGCCCGTGGGGGCGCACAGCGCCACACGGTCATACCCATTTTCCAGCAGGGCCAGAATGGCGTTGATGGCTGTGGTTTTGCCGGTGCCCGGGCCGCCCGTGAGCACCATGATGTTGCTGGAAAGCGCAGTTTCCATGGCTTTTCGCTGCAAGGGCGCATAGGAAAACCCCTGCGCGAATTCCAGCGCGCGAATGTTTTGCTCCAGATCCTTGGGCGGCTCGGGGCTGGAGGAAGCCAGCATGGCCAGCCGAAACGCGATCTCACGCTCGGCCAGCAAAAGATCCGGCAGATACAGATACACCTGCTCCTCCCGCACATAGGCGCCGATCTCCCGCTGCTCGATGGCCGCCGTGAGCTGTTCGTCCACCGTTTCGGGGGACACCTTGATAAAATCCGCCGTGGTGGCCACCAGCTGGCGGCGCGGCAGACAGGTGTGGCCGTTGCCCGCATTGCGGCGCAGCACATAGATCAGCGCGGCCCACACACGCATACTGCCCTCCTGCGCCAGCTGCAGCTCTGCGGCGATCAGATCGGCCTGCGCGAATTTCATAAAAAGCGGTTCTCCGCACAAAAGATACGGATTTTGCGACAGCGCCTCTATGGTTTTTGGGCCAAACGCCCGAAACACATTCACGGCCTGCTGGGCCGAAATGCCATACTGCGCCAGCCACGCCACCACCTCACGCACGCCGAACATACGCCGAAACTCGCTGGAGATCGCATTGGCCTTGTCGGGGGTGATGCCCTTCACCTCGGTAAGTCGGGCGGGCTGCTCGGCAATGATCTGCAAAATATCCGCGCCGAAATGCTTCATCAGCTTTTTGGCCGTAGCCGGGCCCACATAGGGCAGCGCACCGCTGCTCAGATAGGCCAGCGTGGCCTGTTCGTCCTGCGGCATACTGGCCTGGCACGACTGCACCTTAAACTGCTCTCCGTGTGTGGGGTGGGTTTCCACCCAGCCGTAGGCCACGATGCTTTCCCCCACATACACTTCGCCCATGCTGCCGGCCGCCACCATGTAATCATCGCCCGCGCACACTTCCACCACGCTGTAGCCCGTATCGCGATTTTCGTAAATCAAACGATCTACGGTTCCTTCCAGCTTTTGCAATTCCCTGTTCATGGCAGCGTGTTTCCTCCCGGCTTGCTTATGGCATTCATAATAGTATTATAGCAAAGCTTTTCCCCTGCGAAAAGGGCGAAAGCGCAAAAAAGCTGCCGCGCAGCTCTTTTTGCAAAAAGCGCACGGCAGCGATGCAGTTGTTTGTTTACAGGGCAGCGCGCAGGGCATCCACCTTGTTGGTTTTTTCCCATGCAACGCCCAGATCCTCGCGGCCCATGTGGCCGTAGGCAGCGGTTTTGCGGTAGATGGGCTTGCGCAGGTCCAGCTCGCGGATAATGGCGGCGGGGCGCAGATCAAACACCTTGCGCACAGCAGCCTCGATGACATCGTCGGCCGCCTTGCCGGTGCCGAAGGTATCCACCAGAATGCTTACGGGCTCGGCCACGCCGATGGCGTAGGCCAGCTCCACCTCGCACTTGTCGGCAAGGCCGGCAGCCACGATGTTCTTGGCCACCCAGCGGGCAGCATAGGCAGCGCTGCGGTCCACCTTGCTGGGGTCCTTGCCGCTGAAAGCGCCGCCGCCGTGGCGGGCATAGCCGCCGTAGGTGTCCACAATGATCTTTCGGCCGGTCAGGCCGGAGTCACCCTGCGGGCCGCCGATCACAAAGCGGCCGGTGGGGTTGATGTAATACTTGGTGTGCTCGTCCAGCAGCTCGGCGGGAATGGCGGCACGGATCACATTTTCCATAATGTCGGCGTGCAGCTTTTCGTTGCTCACCTCAGGGCCGTGCTGGCTGGAGATGACCACGGTGTCCACGCGCACGGGCTTGCCGTCGTCATATTCCACCGTCACCTGGCTTTTGCCGTCCGGGCGCAGATAATCCATCAGGCCGCTCTTGCGCACCTCAGTAAGGCGCTTGGAAAGCTTGTGTGCCAGGCTGATGGGCATGGGCATCAGCTCGGGGGTCTCGTTGCAGGCATAACCAAACATCATGCCCTGGTCGCCCGCGCCGCCCACTTCGTCGTTGGTGCCCAGCGCAATGTCGGCGCTCTGGGCGTCAATGCTGGTGATCACACCGCAGGTTTCGGCATCAAAGCCGTATTTGGCACGCACATAGCCGATGTCTGCGATCACGCTGCGGGCAATGGCGGGGATATCCACATAGCACTTGGTGGTGATCTCACCCATCACATGCACAAGGCCGGTGGTGCAGGTGGTTTCGCAGGCCACACGGGCATCGGGATCTTCGGCGAGAATGGCGTCCAGCACAGCATCGCTGATCTGGTCGCAAATTTTGTCGGGATGTCCTTCGGTAACGGACTCCGAAGTAAACAGGGATCTACGCATAGTTTGTCTCCTTTTCGGTTGTGGCCGCACAGTGTGCCGCCGGGGAAAATAACAGGTTCAGAAAGCGCAACTCGTCGGAAACAAAAAAACTCGCAGCCGAAAGGCAGCGAGCGTATCAACGCTTATCTTCCGGTTTCCCGCAGGATTTGGCACCTTGCCGTTATGGCAGGTTGTCGGGCTTCACAGGGCCTGTTCCCTCAGCCGCTCTTGATAAGTTGCTATTCTGTTTTTGCATCCAATATAATAACACAGCGCCCCGGCTTTGTCAATGAGCAGTTTTAACAAAGCCCGGGGCGCTGCTGCGGATGAGATATAAGATGGAGTTTTCGGGCATTGCCCGATGAGTTACTTGCGGCCGTGCAGAATGGGGCTGAGCGGCTTGTAGATCAAGAAGCACAGCAAAGCGTCCACCATGCCCTTTGCAAAGGTGAAGGGCACATTAAAGGTGACCAGGCAGGCCAGCAGGCCGTTCACATTGGGGTTGATGGCCTGATACATTCCGATGATCGCTTCCAGCGGCAGATGATACATCACCACATAGGCGGGATACACCACAAAGTAGTTGTAGGGCAGGCTTACCAGCGCCATGATCAGCGCACCGGCCACTGCGCCGATGATAGCGCCCTTGCGGGTTTTGTTTTTCTTGTACACGATACCGGCCACGCCCACAAACAGTGCGCCCATTACAAAGTTGAACAGCTCGCCCACTGCAGCGGTGCTGGTGCTGGGCAGCTTGATCAGGTTTTTGATCAGGCACACGGCAATGCCCGAAAGCGGGCCGTAGGCAAAGCTGGCGATCAGTGCCGGCAGCTCGGAAATGTCCATTTTGATAAAGCCGGGCATAATGGGAATGGGAAATTCCATATACATCAAAATGGTGGCCACTGCTGCCAGCATGGCAGTTCCGGTAAGTGCGCGGGTGTGTTTGGTTGCTTTAGTCATAGGTTTTCTCCTTCGGGCAGATTGGCTGCCCCCTCAAATTTTTTTGAAGGCCGATCCATGGTTTTGGGCTGCGGGAGAAATGCCGATACAAAACAAAACGCCCCTACCGCGCCAAAAAAAGGCGCAATAAGGGCGAAACGAATCTAAAGTGGCTATGCCGCCGCCGTTTCTTCCATCCGGACTATACCGTCGGCTTCGGATTTTCACCGAATCAGCACCCGGCAGATGCCGGATGGTCGCGGGCTGTACAGCGCATGGCTGCTCACCGCCGGTGGGGAATTTCACCCCGCCCTGAAACAGACTTCATAATAGGTATTATACTCTCTTTTCAGGAGTTTGCAATATGAAATTTTTGTGCAGCATGGATTTTTGGCAAAAACTATGGTATGATTTGGGCAAAACATACCCATGCGAGGCTTTTATGAATTCTATTCTTTCCGATTCCGATCTGCAAAAAACGGTGGCTCTGTTTGGCTTTTCCGTTTCTGTGCGATACATTGCCGCTGCGGTGCTGGCGGTGCTGGCGGTGGCAGCCTGTGCGCTGCTGCGCAAAATCATTTTTCCGGCGTTGGCCCGCTATGCCGAGCGCCGCAGCCGCCCGGGCTGGAAAATCTTATTCAACGGTTTTGCGCGCCCGGTCAGCTTTTTGGCGCTGCTTACACTTTTGTGGAGTGCGCTGAACTGCCTGAAGCCCCCGTTTTTGGCCCTGCTTTCCCCCGTGTTCCGCAGCGCCTGCATCCTGTTGCTGGCCCGGGGCCTGTGGGCCAGCAGCCCGGTGTGCAGCATTTTGCTGCATCAGTTTGCGCCTGCTTCCAGTGACACCGGCACGCTGAACACCATCGACAGCTTTTTAAGCAATATCTGGAAAGCGCTGATCACCGCTTTTGCCGCCATCAGCACGCTGGATCTGTTTGGCTTTAATGTGAGCAGCCTGATCACCGGCTTGGGCCTGATCGGTCTGACGGTTTCGCTGGCCGCGCAGGATTCCGCCGCAAACTTTTTCTCCGGCCTGGTGATCGTGCTGGAACGCCCCTTTACCGTGGGCGACTGGGTGGTGATCGGCGGCACCGAGGGCTCGGTAGAGCAGGTTTCCTTCCGCTCCACACGCCTGCGCACAGCCGACGGCGCGCTGGTCACGCTTTCCAATCGCAGCGTGTGCAGCGGTGTGATTGAAAATTACAACCGCCGCGAAACGCGCCTGTTTGATTTTATTCTGGGTGTCACCTATTCCACCACCCGCGCCCAGCTGGAACAGCTGATGGCCGATGTGGAGGCCATGCTCAAAGCCAACCCGCACGTGCTGGAAAACACGGTGCAGGTAAAGGTGAAAGCCTTTGGCGACAGCAGCATCGACATTTGGATCCGTGCCCAGGTCGACACTCCTCAGCTGGCCGACTTCAACGCCGTGCGAAACGATTTGAACCTTTCTCTGATGGATGTGATGGAGAAAAACGGCTGCTCCTTCGCCTTTCCCAGCACCTCGATCTATATGGAGCAAACCGCCCCTGCCGCGCAAAAATAATTTTTTCAAAAGGCATCGCCCCGCGCGCTTTTTTGCAGCACACGGGGCGATGATTTTTTCTATAGGCAACACCGCACAATTCCCGCCTGACGGCTTAAGCACCGCTGCCGCGGCTGCAAAGCACAATCTGCGCCCTAAAAATGCTCGATCATACGCAAAGTATTATCTGCGCTTTTCGCTTAGCAACCTGCACTTCTCGCTCGCTGCATCGGCACTCAGAATGATGCGGTATTGCCTTTATTTTTTCCCCTGCAGCTCCCGCAGTGCCCCCAGCGGGCCCTTGCGGCGCAGCGGCTCCAGGGCATTTTCGCTCAGATACGCCCACACCTCGCGCTTTAAGCGCCGCAGCTTCAGCTGTGCGCCCTCCCCGGCCAGTTTTTCCAGCGACACCCATACCAGCCGCTTGGTGTCCTCGTCCAGGCTTTCATAGGCCTTCAGCATGGCGGGCAGGCTGCGCACAATGCCTTCGTCCCGCAGCTCAGTGGTGGTGGTAGCACCGCTGCCCGTTAAAATTTCAAACAGAGCGTTGGTCAGATCACGCAGCTGTTCCTCGGTGAGCGAGCCCACCAGCCCGCGCAGCATCTGTTCGTTGAGCTCCAGCTCCTCCGATTTTTCCACCGCGGGCACAAATTCGTTTCGCATCACCTGCCAGCTGAAGGCATCGTGCTGCAAAATGCCCTTTTGCTGGCTGCACACGATCTTGTAATCCTCGGGATGCTCCAGCAGCATACCGATAATGGATTCCTGCGGCACAATGCTGTGAATGCGGCTTTGCAGGCGGCGGTATGCCGGGCCCTCATAGGCGTGCTCACGAAAACCCGGGCCGTCGTTGCTGTATACTGCCGTGATCCTTTCGGCCAGCTCCTCCGGTGCGTTGAGCGCCGCATACAGCGCCAGATTGCCGCCCTTGGAATGCCCGCCCAGCATCAGCGGGCGGTCCGGATGTGCGGCGGCCATCTGCAGCAGATATTCCAGTGCCATGCGCTGGGCAGGCACGGATTCCATGTAGCTCAGATTAAAGTCCTCTTTCCAGCCGATCAAGGTATCATCGGTGCCGCTGTAGGCCAGATAGATGCCGCTTTGCCCCAGATCAAATGCGGTGGCCGCAAACTGCGTTTCCGCCTTTTCATCCACCAGCTGCACGGGCGTGAGCACCTGCACGCCGCCAAAACGCTCGCTTTGGGCCGCCGCGCGCAGCAGCGGGCAAAGCTTGTCGGCCTGAAACAGCGCCACATTTTCAATAATTTCTCCGCGGCCCTGTGCCAAAAACAGGCGTGCCGCCTCACGCAGCGCCAGCCCCTGATCGGTGGCGATGCCCTGAAAATCCATATAGGCCAGCTCGCTGAAGATCAGGTTATCCACTTCGTTGAAGGGCGATGTGGAAAACGCAATGTCTCCGCGCCAGTCGAGGTAATCCAGAATCGATGCCATGCTGCAAAACTCCCCTTTTGCACCGGCAGCAGCCCCGGTTTTCGCCATAGCGGCGGCCGGGGCATCGTGTGCCGCCATAAAAATATGCTCCCGGCCGGGGGTTACGCGGGCCGGGCGGCCCGCCCCTCGCCGGGAGCGCTGTTATTTGCAAATTCAGCAGGCTTTTTCTCAGTAAAGCCCCGCAATGATCTCTACGCACTTGTCAATGCCCAGCCGGCCGGCATCCAAGGCCACATCGTAGTTGTTGATGTCGCCCCAGGTTCTGTCGGTGTAATACTGGTAATAGCTGATGCGGCGCTTATCCTTGTCACGCAGGCGGCGCTCGGTGGGCACTTCGGTTTCGCCGTAAACCTCCACAATGCGCTTGGCGCGCTGCTCAAAGCTGGCATGGATAAACACCCGCAGGCAATCGGCCTGATCTTCCAGAATGGCATCGGCGCAGCGGCCCACGATCACGCAGCTTTCCTTTGCGCCCAGCTCCAGGATCATGCGCTTTTGGGCGATCCACAAACGGTCCTGATTGGTGAGAGGGTCAAACCCGGTGCCAACATTCAATGCGCTGGCCAAACGGCTGCCAAAGGGGCGATATTCACTCTCATTTTTAATGTATTCCTTGGCAAATCCGCTTTCCTCGGCAAGGCGTTCGATCAATTCATGGTCATAGCAGGGAATGCCCAGCTTTTGTGCAACTTCACGGCCCACGGTGCGGCCACCGCTGCCAAACTGACGGCTGATCGTAATGATACGGTTTTTCATATAAAAACTCCTTTCCGGATTCGGCGTTTCTGCCCAAAGAACCTTTCTGAAAATTTATCGCCGGTCCTTCGGCTTTATTATAGCGCAATTTACCAAAAAAGAAAAGAGATTTATTGAAAAAACTGGTCAAGAGCGTTAGATACCGCATAGCTGCACCGCACAAAAGGCCAGATACAGCCCCAAAAGCACCCCGCCCTGCCAGCGGCTACCTTTTTGCTGCAGCACCGCCGGAAGGCATAAAACCGCCATAGCCAGCAGCATCAGCGGAAAATCCACCCAGCGCGCCAGATTCAGCCCCATGCCTGCGGCGCTTTGCGGCACGGCATAGGGCTTTAACACCGCCGACAGCCCGCTGACCAAAGTAAGGTTTAACAGATTGGCCCCCAGTATATTGCCCAGCGAAAGCGCAGCATGGCCCCGCGCAAGGCTGATGAGCGCCGTGGTGAGCTCGGGCAGGCTGGTGCCCAGCGCCACAAATGTAAGGCCGATCACGGATTCCGGCACGCCCACGGTCTGGGCGATCAAAATGCCGTTATCCACTAAAAGATCGGCCCCCACGGCCACCAGCGCCGCTGAAAGCCCCAGCCGCAAAAAGCGCATCGGCAGCGCCGTGCCATCCTGTGCCGGGGCTGCTTGCGGGGGCGGGGTGCGCATTTCACCCACCGAAAGCAGCAGATACACCCCCAGCAGCACCAGCAGCACCGCACCGATGCTGCGCGAAAACCAGCCGCTTGTATACAGCGTTACGCCAAACACGGCAGCAGCCGTAAAGAAAAACAGCATGGGCAGGCGCAGGGCTTTTCCGTTTGCCGCGCCGGGCTGTGCCAAAAGCGCAATGCCGCCGATCAGCGCGGCGTTGCAGATCACCGAGCCCACCGCGTTGCCATAGGCGATTTCTCCGTGCCCGCCCAGCGCCGAGCCTGCCGAAACCATTACCTCGGGCAAAGTGGTGCCCAGCGAAACAACGGTTGCCCCGATCAGCGCCTGCGGCATTCGCAGCCTGTGCGCAATGGCGGCGGCCTGCTCCACAAACTGCCCGCCGCTGCGGATCAGCAGCATCAGCCCCAAACAGAACAGCAAAACCGGAACTAACATTTTCTCATCCCCTTTTTTGGGGCCAAGGGGCTTTTTTTGCGCCAAAATGCGGTCTGCCCCCGGCAGCCTGATACCAAAGTATAGGCTTGCCGGGGGCAGATTATACCAGCTGATTTTCCGGTTTGGGGCATTTTTGTGTACCGCCGTGGGAAGAGCGCGGCGTTTTGGATCACGCCGCTTTGCGGCACGCAAGCAAACGCTTCAAGGCAAAAGCAGAGCCGGTGTTACCAAGGGATCACGGCATACAGTGCCACAGCGGCCAGAGCGCCCAGAATGGGGCCTGTCAGAGGCACAACGGCATAGTCCCAGTGGGAAGAGCCCTTGCCCTTGATAGGCAGAACGCTGTGAGCCAGGCGGGGGCCAAGGTCACGCGCAGGGTTCAGAGCGTAGCCGGTCAGGCCGCCCAAAGACATACCAATGGAAACGATGATGCCGAATACCATAAACTTTTCCACGCCTGCCACAGTGCCGGCGGGAATGCCCTTAATGGCAAATACCAGAACGAAGGTAGCAACTGCTTCGCAGAAGATGTTGCGGCCCTTGCTGGGAACGGAAGCACCGGTGGAGAAAACGCCCAGCTTGGTGCCGGCATCTTCGGTGGCGTCGAACTGGCCCTTGAACATGGCATACACGATGCAAGCGCCCACAAAGGCACCGGCAAACTGCGCAATGATGTAGCCGGGCACCTGCGACCAGGGCATAGAGCCATCGGCGGCCAGTGCAATGGTCAGTGCGGGGTTAAAATGCGCACCGGAGGCTGCACCGAAAATAAATGCAGGCACCATAACGGCAAGGCCCCAAGCCAGTGTGATCTGCACAGGGCCTGCGCCCTTCATGCCGGATTTATTCAGGGTGACATTGGCAACCACGCCGTCGCCCAAAAGGATCAACAGCAATGTGCCTAAAAATTCAGCAATATACGGTAACATAAGATTCCTCCTTCACATTTGCTCGCCCGCTGCTCTGCGGCACTGCCGCCCTGAAAAAGAGAAAAACGGGAGGCCGTGCCGAAAAGCAGCCATCGGGGGGATCACGCTAAAATCCAAGAGCGAAGCCACTTTGGGGCTTACTCTTCGTCCTTAGCCCAGCCATATACGCAGCGCACGGCCTTGTTCCAGCCTGCAACACGCTTGTTGCGGTCTTCCTCAGAGATCTCGGGATTAAACACCTTGTCGATGCTCCAGTTGCGGATCACATCTTCCTTGCTGGTCCAGTAGCCAACGGCCAGGCCTGCCAGATAGGCAGCGCCCATAGCGGTGGTTTCCACACAAACAGGGCGATGTACGGGAGCCTGAATAATATCAGACTGGATCTGCATCAGCAGATCGTTGGCCGAAGCGCCGCCGTCCACCTTCAGGGCTGCCAGCTCGATGCCGGAGTCCGCCTTCATGGCCTGCAGAACATCGTTCACCTGATAACACAGGCTGTCGAGGGTTGCGCGGATCACATGATACTTGTTCACGCCGCGGGTAAGGCCCAGAATAGCGCCGCGGGCATAGGGATCCCAGTGGGGTGCGCCCAGACCGGTGAAAGCGGGCACCACATAGCAGCCGTTGGTATCCTTTACCTTCTTGGCAAAATACTCAGAATCGGGGGCAGAATCCACCAGACGCAGCTGGTCGCGCAGCCACTGAATGGCCGAGCCTGCCACAAAGATCGAGCCTTCCAATGCATACTCAACCTTGCCGTCCAAGCCCCATGCAATGGTGGTAACCAGACCGTTTTTAGAGAACACGGGCTTTTCGCCGGTGTTCATCAGCATAAAGCAGCCTGTGCCGTAGGTGTTCTTGGCCTCACCGGGGTTAAAGCAGGTTTGGCCGAACAAAGCGCTCTGCTGGTCGCCTGCTGCGCCGGAAATGGGAATGCTGCCGCCGAACAGATCTTCGGTGGTTTCGCCGTATACGCAGCTGCTGGGGCGAACCTCGGGCAGCATGCAGGCGGGAATGTTCAGCTCTTTCAGGATCTCCTCGTCCCACTTCAGGTCAATGATGTTGTACAGCATCGTGCGCGAAGCGTTGGAGTAATCGGTCACATGCACCTTGCCGCCGGTCAGCTTCCAGATCAGCCAGGTTTCCACGGTGCCAAACAGCAGCTCGCCCTTTTCGGCACGCTCGCGGGCGCCCTCCACATTTTCCAGGATCCAGCGGATCTTGGTGCCGGAGAAGTACGGGTCGATCACCAGACCGGTTTTGGCGCGGAAGCTTTCCTTTAAGCCCTTTGCCACCAGCGAATCGCAATATTCAGCGGTGCGGCGGTCCTGCCAAACGATGGCGTGATACACGGGCTCGCCGGTATTTTTATCCCAAACGATGGTGGTTTCGCGCTGGTTGGTGATACCAATGGCCGCAATATCGGCTGCGGTGGCCCCTGCCTTGCTCAAGGCTTCCGCTGCAACGGCATACTGCGTGAGCCAGATCTCGGTGGCGTCATGCTCTACCCAACCGGGTTTGGGAAAGTACTGGGTGAACTCCTTTTGTGCCACACTGCACATTTCGCCTTTTTCATTAAACAGAATGCAGCGGTTGGAAGTTGTGCCGGCGTCCAATGCCATAACGAATTTTGCCATACAGTTCATTCCTCCTTTGGAGTTGTGTAAATAGTAGCGGCGTACTTTTACCCGCACAAAGCGGCGGTTTTGTTGGTTATAAAATACCAATTTTTTAAACATTCGTCAATCTTTTTATACATATACTTTCACATTTCGTTTTCTTTTGTGTGATTTTTCTCTTTTACATCATTTTGTTCATTTACAAACTTTGGGCTTGTCTTTTTTGCTTTTACTGCATTGGTATGCCCTTTGACAAAGCATTTAGAACCCTGGGAGCCAGTTTTATAAGAAGTTGTTTTCATAAGCAGCGTGCGCTGGATTGCCAGGAATTTTTGTTGGTAGAAAAGGCACTTTTCCGCAGGAATCCTGACGGATTCCTGCGGAAAGCAACGCAGCATACCAGCAAAAAGACCGGCAAGACAGTGTGAAATGCTGATGAAAACAGCTTCTAAGGCAGCGCCGCATAATTCTAAGTGCCGATACGGCGAGCGAGAGTTGCCAGCTGTTAGGCAAAAAGCGCAGGCAATACTTTTTGTATTGGCGAGCATTTTTGCAAAGCAGATGGCAACTCGCAGCCGTCGGAGCGGTGCTTAAGCCATTAGGCGGGAATTGTGCGGTGTTGCCTTAAGTAAACACAAAAGAACCAGCCGCTGCACGGAGTTTCTTGCAGCGGCTGGTTCTTTATAAATTTTCTTATGCGTCCAATAAGATCTTTAAGTCCTGCTCAGGGGTGTTGATTCCGGCAATACCGAATTTTTCGACCAGTACCCTGGCAACGCCGGGGCTTAAAAAGGCGGGCAGGGTTGGCCCCAGGTGAATATTCTGAATGCCCAGCGAAAGCAGCGCCAGCAAAACGATCACGGCTTTCTGCTCGTACCAGGCAATGTTATACACAATGGGCAAGTCGTTGATGCTTTCCAGGCCGAACGCCTTTTGCAGTTCGAGCGCAATCACGGCCAGCGAATACGAGTCGTTGCACTGCCCGGCATCCAGCACACGGGGTATGCCCTCGATTTCGCCCAAGTCAAGTTTATTGTAGCGGAACTTGGCGCAGCCCGCCGTTAAAATCACGGTGTCCTGCGGCAGGGCTTTGGCAAAAGCCGTGTAATACTCGCGGCTGGCAAAGCGGCCGTCGCACCCGGCCATGACCACGAACTTTTTGATGGCGCCACTCTTGACCGCCGCGATGATTTTTTCTTTCAGCGCCAGTACCTGCGCGTGCGCAAAGCCCGCCGGGATCTTGCCCTCTTCCAGTTGCCGGGGCGGCGGGCAGTGCTTTGCCTGCTCGATTAAAGGCGAAAAATCCTTGTTGCCCATTTTGTCCTGCTTAATATGCACGCAGCCGGGAAAGCCTGCCGCGCCCGTGGTATACAAGCGCTGTTTATAGCTTTCGGGCGGCGGCACAATGCAGTTGGTCGTCATCAGAATAGGGCCGTTAAATGCCTCAAACTGCTCGCGTTGCTGCCACCATGAACCGCCGTAGTTTCCACGGAAATGTGGGTACTTTTTGAACGCCGGGTAGCTTTGCGCCGGCATCATTTCGCAGTGGGTATACACATCCACTCCCGTGCCGCTGGTCTGGTCAAGCAGCATTTTTAAATCGCGCAGATCATGCCCCGAAACCAGAATGCCCGGATTCTGCCCCACGCCCAGCTCCACCTGGGTCATCTCCGGGTTGCCGTAGGTGTCGGTATTGGCTTTATCCAAAAGGGCCATGCACTTTACGCCATAACTGCCGGTTTCGAGTGTGAGTGATACGAGTTCTTCTGCCGTCAGGGAATCGTCCAGCAGCGCCGCCAGCGCACGCGGCACAAAGGCATCCACCTCTTCGCTGTGCAGCCTTAAATGATTGGCGTGCTGGCTGTATGCTGCAATACCCTTTAGCCCGTAGGTGATGAGCTGCCGCAGCGAAACAACATCGGCATTGGCCCCCACGGTAACGCCCACCTGGGCTGCTTTGGCCGCGTATTCCTCGTGCGGGGCATTCCAGAATGCCGCCGCAGGCAGCCTGCCGGAAGATTTGACCTGCTGCAGCAGATATTGCTTCAGGCTCAGTGTTTCCTGAATGGATTCCAGAATCACGGCATCGTCAAAATTGGAATTTGTGATCGTGATAAATAGATTGCGGTAAATCTGCTCGGCCACTTCCGGTTCCGGCGGCAAATTTTCGAGCCGCAATTCCTGCACGACCGCGCCCAGACCTTTTGTAACATACACCAGCAGATCCTGCCAGGCAGCAGTGCCCGGCTGCTTACCGCACACGCCCACTTGCGTGCATCCAATGCACCCGGCTGCTTCCTGGCACTGGTTGCAAAACATTTTTTGCTCCATGGTTGAATGTCCTCGCTTTTCTTTTTGTACTTTGGGTTACTCCCCTCAAGAGTATTCTCTTAAAAAGCAAAAGGCATTCAAAATCCCCCTGCCGTTTTGTGCGGCAGAGGGCGCAGTTGATTATCTTTTTTATATAGAACCAATTCCGGCGCTGTTCCGTCTTTTTTGTAGGTAGCTACCAGAATAAACTCCATATCCGCCAATACGCCGAAAACGCGCTCACCGCCGAATTCACATTCCAGCTGATTGCCCAGGTAAGTTTTTTCGTCATCCAGAAATTTTAACCGCCTTGTCATTTAACCTCCTGCCTTCGTGCCGACAGCTTGTCTTTTTGTCTATGCTCCATTGGTATGCCGCCGCCCAGCGCGCTTAGAACTGCCGCCGTATTTTTTGGGCAATACCGCATAATTCTAAGTGCCGATGCAGCGTGCGAGAAGTGCAAGCTGCTTTGCAGCCGCGGCAGTGGTGCTTAAGCCGTCAGGCGGGAATTGGGAGGGGTTGCCTTAGCCTATTGACGGGGGCCGCCTGCGCCTTTATACTGAAAGCAGCAGCGGCGCAGGGAACAACGCGCGGCAATGCCTTTGCTTTAGAATGAGAGGTGCTTTTATCATGGATCGAATTTTAGCGGCTCTGCCTTGGGTGCTGTTGTGCCCGGCGGTGTGCATTTGGGTGCTGAAATGGCCTCGCCTTCACAAAGCCGGGGCACGGCTTGCCTCCGGCCTTGCGCTGGGGCCCATGCTGGGCGTTGTGCTGAACGGCATGCACTTGTGGCCAAGCAACATGACGGGCTTTGCCATAGGCGTTTTGTGGGGGCCGATCTTCACGGTGCTTTTCACAAAAGACCGCTCGTAAAACCGCATAAAATCATCGCCGCCGCAACCTGCTGAAAAGCAGATCACGGCGGCGATATTGTTTTTTATTGCCCGGGGGCGGCAGTGCGTTTTCGCTCTTGTTTGTAGCGGTACATTTCACGGTCAGCCCGGGCCTTCACGGCCTGCACATCCTCCCCCAAAAAGGCAGCCGAGCCAAACGAGACCATGGGCAGAAAATCGATTTTTTCACGCCGCTGTCCAAGCCTTTGCAAAAACTCCTGTGTACACTCGGCCTCCCTTGCGCCGTTTGGCATCAGCACACAGAATTCATCGCCGCCAACGCGGTAGCAATATCCGCAGTGCGCATAGGCTTTTTTGATGCAGCCTGCGATCTCTGCAAGGCACACATCGCCCTGCAAATGGCCATAGCGATCGTTGATCTGTTTAAAATCGTCCACATCAAACACCACCAGCACACCGCTGCGGCGCATTTCAACGGTGCGGTTCAGATAGCTGTTTTGGTTCAAAAGGCCGGTAAGTGCATCCAACTGGTTCCACATTTCGCTGCAATAGATATAATACAGCACCGAAAGCAGCGTTACGCACAGCCATGTGACATGCAGCTCCGGCAAAGCCACCTGTATGATGGTTTCCGCCAGCACAAAAACCATCAGCGGATAGATCAGCGCCCGGCTGCGGTTTTGAAACTCCCGCGCCGTGATGAGCGTGGAAACAGCAAGATATAAAATAGCCGCAAAATACACGACAACATAAATGTAAAACTGCTCGCCCCGCGAATAAATATTTTCAGCGCTTACCGAAAACACCCTTCCGCGCGGAATGGAAAGCGCCAAAAGCGCAAGATAGGCCCCCTCGCACCAGGCTGCCGCCTGCCCCCAGCGTGTAACGGCGGTTTGCCTATCCAGCACATAGGCAAGGCACACCGACACGGCGGGCGACAGGCCAAACCCCAGATAGTTTGCCGCAATGTTCAGCCATCGATAGCGCGGCGGCGCGCCGTCCACTGCCAATGTGATGACCTCGAGCACAGAAATGCCCGCGATCAGCGCAAAGGCCAGAAAAAAACCGCGCTTTTGCTTTTGATTCAGCGATTCGCTCAGCTTTGTGAGAATGCACATAAAGATGAGCACAAAAAGATCAATGGCTGTTAGTACATAAAAATATCCGTTCATGGCAAACCGTTCCGTTTCTGAAAGGGTGCATTTGCGATCATCCGGCCGCAGCAGGGTGCAGCATGGCTGTTATCTGCACAATTCGCACACCACCTCTATATGCTCCGTGTGCGGGAACATATCTACGGGCTGAATAGCGCGGGCTTTGTAGCCCTTGGCTGCAAACAGGGCCAGATCGCGGGCAAGGGTGGTGGGGTCACAGCTTACATACACGGCCTTTTTCGGGGCCATTTTTGCCAGCGCGGCAATAAATTCCGGGGTGCTGCCCGCACGGGGCGGGTCCAAAAACACCACATCGGGGCGCACGCCCTCGGCGGCCAGCTGCACCATGTATTCGGTGGCATCGGCGCACAAAAAGCGTGCATTTGCCACGCGGTTGCGCCGGGCGTTGGCCGCTGCATCCCGGGCAGCCGCCGGGTTCAGCTCAATGCCCAGCACGCTTTTGGCCTTGGCTGCGGCGCACAGGCCGATGGTGCCAATGCCGCAGTAGGCATCGATCACGGTTTGCGTGCCGTTCAGCCCCGCAAATTCTATGGCCGTGCGGTACAGAATTTCGGTTTGCACGGGGTTCACCTGATAAAAGCTGCGGGCCGAAATGGCAAACTGCAGCCCGCACAGGGTGTCGGTGATGGCGCCGGGGCCAAACAGGATTTTTTCCTCGGTGCCCAGCACGGCGCTGGTTTTGCGCGGGTTGATGTTCTGCACCACCGTGACAAGATCTACGCCGCGCTTTTGGCATTCGGCGCGCAGGGCCGAAACAAAATTCCGGCTGCCCGGGAATTCTTTTCCGGGGGTAACGATGGCCACCAGCACCTGACCGCTGGTTTTGCCCACACGCACCACACAGTGCCGCAAAAGGCCGGTGCCGCGGTCTTCCTCAAAGGGCGGCAGGCGGCAGGCATTGGCGGCAGCGCGCACCGCCAGCACGGTTTGATCGGCGGTCTCGTTTTGCAAAAGGCAGCTTTCCACCGGCAGCACACGGTGGGTACCGCGGGCATAAATGCCGCTGGTAAGGCCCTTTCCCTGCGCTGCAAAGGTGGAGATCACCTTGTTGCGATAATGCCACGGCTCTTGCATGCCAAGGATGGGCCGCACCCTGGCAAACCGGCCCAAAAGCTTTTCCAGCCGTGCCTGCTTGGCAGCCAGCTGTGCAGCATAGGGCTGCGAAAGCAAAGGGCAGCCGCCGCAATGCTTTTTTTGCAGGGCACAGGTTTTCGGTTCGGTTTTGTGATTTTGTTCCATGGTGGGCTGCTCCTGTTCGTGTTGCCTAAGGCAACACCGCACAATTCCCGCCTGACGGCTTAAGCACCGCTCCGGAGTCTGCGGCACGGCATCTGCGTTGCCAAAATGCTCGATAATACAACAAAGTATTATCTGTGCTTTTGGCTTAGCATCTGCCGCACCTCGCTCGCCGTATTGGCACTTAGAATTATGCGGTATTGCCCTAATTTTTTCGGAGTGATACCGCTGCCCGGGCCGCCGGGCGGGAATTGTGCGGTATTGCTTTGGGTTTATTATATCGTTTTTTGCACGACGCCGCAATGTGGGGGTGAATGCTTTTTTCTGCGCATAAAATATGATACAATATTTTTATACACCCTGCACACTGCGGCCCCATGGCCGCACCGAATAAGAAATGGAGAGAATGCACTATGAAGGTTCTTTTGATCAACGGCAGCCCTCACAAAAACGGCTGCACCTATACTGCCCTGGCCGAGGTGGCCGCCGAGCTGGAAAAAAACGGCGTGGAAACTGAGATCTTCCACATTGGCGCCAAGCCCGTGGGCGGCTGTGTGGCCTGCTGGGCCTGCAAGCAGCTGGGCAAATGCGCTTTTGACGACACCGTAAACGAAGCCCTGCCCAAGCTGGCCGAGGCCGACGGCGTTGTGTTTGGCAGTCCCGTATACTATGCCTGTGCCAACGGCAGCATGCTGGGCTTTATGCAGCGCCTTTCCATTGCGGGCGGCCAGCACCTGCAGTTTAAGCCCGCCGCCATTGTGGCCAGTGCCCGCCGCGCCGGTACCACCGCCACGCTGGATGCACTGGCTAAAATTCCCGCCTATCACAATATGCCGCTGGTGAGCGGCTGCTACTGGCCCATGGTGCATGGCGCCAACGGCAAGGCCGAGGATGCCGCCCAGGATGCCGAGGGCCTGCAGACCATGCGCGCCATTGGCCGCAATATGGCTTGGATGCTGAAATGCATTGCGGCAGGCAAGGCCGCCGGTATTGAGCAGCCCGTGGCTGAGCCCAAGCAATTTACCAGCTTTATTCGCTGAGCCATGCCCACGCTTACCGAACTGCGCGCACAGCTGTGTGCCCCTGTGCCCCCCGCCGATGCCGCTGTGCTGGTGCCGCTGGTGCAGCTTTCCTCCGGGCCTGCGCTTTTATACGAAGTGCGCTCGGGCAGCGTGCATCAGCCGGGGGAAATATGCTTTCCGGGCGGGCGGGTGGAGCCCGGTGAAAACCCGGTGGACACCGCCCTGCGGGAAACCTATGAGGAGATGGCGCTTGCGCCCCACTGCATCACGCTGACGGGGCTTTTGCCGGCAGACACCCTTGCGGGCGGCCGCCGGGTGCAGCCTGTGGTGGGCACACTGCCCGCCGAGGCCCTGCAGGAAATTTGCCCTGCTGATGCCGAGGTGGCCTCGTTTTTTACGGTGCCGCTGGCATGGCTGCGCGCCCATCCGGCCCGGTGGTACAGCCATGTGCCCGGTGCCCCGGCCCCCGACACGCCGCCCATTTTGCAGGGCTTTTTCCAGCATTACGACCGCACTTTGCGCACACGCTACTGGGAGTATGACTCCCACGGCATCTGGGGGCTGACGGCGCGCATCACGCAGTCGCTGTTAGACACATTATAACAACCGCAAGGAGTTTTTTTCATGGCAAGCCTTTATTTCCGCATTGAAAACGACACCGATCTGCACACCCTTTTGCAAACGCTGGAAGCCGAGTTTTCCTCCGCCCCCGCGCTGGACGATCAAACCCGCAACCAGCTGGGGCTTTTGGGCTCGCTGCTGCAAAAAAATATGGATGGTGAGCACACCCCCGCCCAGCGCGCCGTGCAGCAGGCACAGCTGCGCCAGCTTGCGGGCAGCATGCCCCTGCAAAGCATGGCCAGCGGCGAAAAGGCTTTGCTGGTACAGCAGGGCGATTTTGCCGCATTGTACTGGGGCGACCGGATCCGCACCGACAATCTGGACGAACAGGTGCGCCGCTATGCCGCCCTGACCGGCCTGCCCGTGCTGGGCATCGGCGTATATCTGGGCTGTAACCTGACCCTGTGCGCCGCAGACGATGAACAGGACTGCGAAGCCTACTATTGGTTTGAGGAGGACGAGATCCAGCCCGGCGACGGTGCCGAGCTGTGCGAGGTGCTGCATTTGCCCGAAACCGCTGCCGCCCCGCTGGACGACGCCTTTGATGCCGAGGCTCTGCCGCAGCTGACAAGCGGCCTGGAAGCCGCGCTGGGCATTGCGCTGAGCCCCGACTCGCTTTTGCCCCGTTTGGGCTCTGCCGCCGCCGAATGGCCCGGCGCAAGCTTTTACAAATTGTAATATTTTATTGCAATATTATATATTGTAGTAAAAAACGAAGCAGCCGCACGGAAAAGCGCTTTCCGTGCGGCTGCTTTATTTGGCTTGGTTTACCCCTCGGCTGCAGGCGGTTCGCTTTCGGCGGGGAGTTCTTCAGGGGCGGGCTCCGGTGTGGACACTGTGTATTCAAACACCGCGTTCGGATATTCTGGGTCGATCTTATACGGGTTGCCGCCCACATAGGGATTGCGCTTGTTGTAGGCCGTGTGGGTGCGCAGATAGTCCACCCATGCCTGATAGCCCTGTGCGTTGTAGTGGATGCCATCCCTGGCGGCATACTCGGCGATCTGGTTGCCGTCGGGGCCTGTGAGCGCTTCCTGCAGGTCGATAAAATAGCAGCCCTTTTCCATGGCCAGCTGGGCCAGTCGGCAGTTGATCTGCTGAATGCGGGCATTGTCCAGCCCGGGCTTGGCGCGCACCACATCGGCCGCCACGGCAGGAATCGCCTGCACATAATAGATCACGCCCTCGGGCAGGGCCTCCTTAAACATATCGATCATGGCGCTGTAGTAGGCTATAAAGCTGTCATCATTGCCCACGCTGACAAGGCTGTTGGTGCCCAGCAGCATATACACATAGTCGGGCTGGCTGGCCACCAGTGCATCCAATGCCACCTCCTGTGCGCCGTTTGCGCGGGTGAGGGTCATTTTATTCACGATCGCATTGGGGCCAATGCTCTTATAGGCGCAGTAATGCGCATTGGGCAGGCCCGTGGAATACAGCTCAAGGCCCTGGGTGAGGCTGTCGCCCACAAAGGTGGCGGTGTCAAAATACGAAAGCTCCACCGCCGGAACAGCCGGCAGGGCGTTCATGCGCCAATCGGGCGAATAGTGGGCGGCGTCCAGGGTTTGCGCCACCGGAGTGCCCACATTCCACGCACTTTTGTTCACCGGCTCCGCCGGGGCCGGCTGCTGTGCCTCACTTTGGGCGGGCTCGCTCTGGGCAGGTTCACTTTGGGCGGGCGCACTTTCCGGGGCCGTGGTGGGAATGCGGTCCCGCAGCTCCATCGTCGCCCCGGCAGCCCCCAGCAGGCCCACCGTGATCAGCGCCGCCACGCACACGCGCAGCTGGGCGCGGCGCACACGGCGGTGGCTGGCAATTTCGTAGGCACCCATGATTTTTTTTGCCATACTTGTTTTCCTCGCAATATCGCAAGGGGCGGCATCACCGCCCCCAGAAAAGTTTCGCTTCGGGCACCTTTTGCCCGGACCATATACAGTAATATTATAGGCCGTTTTGCGCCGCCGTGCAAGGCTTTTTGTGCGGTTTCGGGCTTGTATTCTTGACGGCATACGCCAAAGCCGTTATAATGATTGCAACATAGTTTTTAAAACCAGATGAAAGCCTTTTGCGGCTTTTATCACCGGGGCGTTTTTGCGCCCACGATATTTGTAGAACCGAGGTAATTGTGTATGGCTTCTTGGCTGATCGTTTCCGATTCCTGCTGTGAGATCCGCACCCTTGAAAACCCCGCTCCGGGGGTTTCGTTTGCTGTTGTACCCTTTAAAATTCGCGTGGGAAGCCGCGAATTCACCGACACCTCCATGCTGAATGTTTCCGAAATGATGGCCGCCATGGACAACTACAACGGTGCTTCCACCACCGCCTGCCCCAGCCCCGAGGAATATGCCCAGGCTTATCTGCAGGCCGACAATGTGATCTGCCTGACCATCAGCCAGAATCTTTCCGGCAGCTACAATGCCGCCTGCGTGGCGCGGGATATGGTGCTGGAGGAATACCCCGACAAGCGCATTGCCGTGGTGGATCTGCTTTCCTGCGGCGGTGAACTTGCCTCGACCATCTGGAAGATCAACGAGTGGATCGGCCAGGGGCTCGGCTTTGCCGAGGTTGTGGAAAAGGCCCGCGAGTACGGCAATGAAACGCATTTGATGTTTCTGCTGGCCAGCTTTGAAAACCTTGCCAAAAACGGCCGTGTGAACCGCGTGGTAGGCTTTATTGCCGGCAAGCTGAATATGCGTGTGCTGGGCCGTGCCACCGACACCGGCTCCATCGAGTTTTTCTTTAAGACCCGCGGAGAAAGCCGCGGCTTGGCCCGCATTCTGGAAGAGATGCAGGCCATGGATTACCACGGCCAGCGCACCGTGGTGATCAGCCATTGCAACAACGCCGAGGGTGCCCACCTTTTGGAGCATGGCATTCACGAGCTGTGGCCCGATGCCCCCGTGGCCATTCTGCCCTGCGCCGGTTTGACCAGCTTCTATGCACAGGATAGGGGCATGATCGTTGCCTATTGATCTTGATAAGCACAGCGGCCCCCAGCCGCTCCGGATCTTCGGAGCGGCTGGGGGCCGCTTTTGTTCGTGCTGTTTTTATGGCAACACCGCACAATTCCCGCCTTACGGCTTAAGCGCCGTTCCGGCGGCTGCGGCACCTCGCTCGTCGTATCGGCACTTAGAATTATGCGGGATTGCCTTATGCTTCTTCCTGCTGTTCGCCCATTTTTTCCAGTCGGCGCTTTAAGCGCTCCTGCTGCTGGTGCTTTTGCTTGGTCCACTTTTGCAGCCCCTCCTGCGTGGGGGCTTCCAGACAGCGGGCAAAGTTCCAGTGCAGGCCGTCACGCCGGGCCAGCTTAAATCGGATGAACCATTTTTTGCCGCATTCGCATTCGGCCAGCGTGTAATAGCCGGTGTTGCCGCGCTTGAACCAGAATTCATCGGGGCTGAGCGCACGGCCGCAGTCCGGGCAGGGCGCGGTTTGCATTTTGGCATCATCGCGGAAGGTCTCTCGCTCCAGATAACCAAAGAAATAGCGAATGTCGCGATAGTCACCGTCCGGGTCCGGGCAAAGGCTTTCCAGCATCTGTGCTTCCTCAGTGGGATATTCGGCCAGCCCTTTTTCCAGATCCAGCCTGCGGCACACATCCACGGTGTACAGCGCATCCGCCAGTGCATCGTGGAACGGGCGGCTTGTGGGGATCTCCAGCCGGGTCACAACGCTTTCCAGCGTCATGCCCTCGCCCTCTTTGCGGGGAAACTGGCTTAAAAATACGCGCTGCAGATCGTACCAGCGGTTCGGCCAGCTTTCATCCAGCTTGCACAGATACAGATTCTGCTTGAGTACGGGCACATCGTCCATGCCCCATTCGGCAAACGCAGCATCAGGGCCTGCCCAGCGCACAAACTGCTGCAGGCCCTCGCGAATGGGCACGCCCATATCCAGATCATTCTGGGTCATACCGGTCACCTTGGCAATGTGGTGCTGCAGCTTTTTAAAAATGCGGGGCTTCAGATTGATGCGAAAGGTATCCAGCACATGGGCGTTTGCATCGATTTTCACTGCGCCGATCTGAATGATCTCGCCGCGCAGAGTTTGCTCGGTGCCGTGATAATCAAAGGTTTTCGGCTGATAGCCGATATTCCATTCCAGATCAAATACGATCAGATTCATATGTTTAAAGCTCATTTCTATTTCGAGATTCTTGCACTCCGCCTGCTTTCCGGCAAACGGCACATCAGTTTATTATACAGGATATATGCTGCAAAGAAAAGCCCTGCGGACTGATTTTTTCTCAGGTTCCGCAGGGCTTTGATGATTTTTCAGAGCTTTGCTGCCAGATCTGCATTCAGCGTGCTTAGGCAGGGTGCGCCGCTGCCTTAAAACAGCTCCTTGATCTCCTCGGTGGGGATCGGCTTGCGCGATGCCGTGTACTTAACGCCCATCATCACGGGTTTATAGCCGCGCTTTGCCTGGCGCAGCCCCGGCAGGCCAAGATCCTCCTCCCGGTTCACATACACGATCTGCGGAGCAAAGGTTTTCACAAATTCACGGTTGATCATCTGATAAGCGCCGTCGATCGTGCCGTCGGCTTTTTCGATCTGCACCACCATGGTATCGGGGCCGCTTTGGCAGCCCAGCGTAAACGCAATGATCCTGCCGTCCAACCGCAGAATGCCGCCCTGCATCTGCAGCTGGGCAAAATGATCTATGGCAATGCGCACAGCACAGGTTTCGCCATGGAAATCCGCGGTACACATATGGTCATTCTTTTGGCCCCATTCCAGATGAAACGCATAGGCTTCGGCCTTGTTTTGCTCGGTGATGGCCTCAAAGGACCAGCGGCCCTCATAAGCATTCTGAAAACGGTTGGCCAGATTGCGCTTGGTTTGCAGCTTAGAGCCCGAAAGCGTTTTGAGCTTTTCGGCAAGGTAGATATAATCCCACGCATCCTCGCTGGTTTCGTACACATAGCGCTCCGGCAGGGCTTTCTCGAGCTTTTCCTTCATGCTCTCAGAGATCGAGCACATCAAAAAGGGCACGCCCAGGCTTTGGGCATCCTGTTCCAGCAGGGCCACAGCCTCGGCCAGATCTCCCTGCCCGATGGGGGCCAGCCATGCATAGCTGCCGTCCATGCGGCTTTGCATACGCAGCAGGCAATAGTCCTTCCAAAAGGCGATTTGGGTGTTATAGTGGCCGCGCCAGATAAAAATATCCGCAAAGCAGTGTTCACACAGGCGGTCATTTTCCAGTGCGGTCAAACGATCCACCACGGGCTTATCGGCAAGAGTAAGTTCGCGGAAAGTCAGCATAAATCCTCAATTCTATTGTTTTGTTTGATATGGTCGCTGTTATTTTGTGCAAAAAATCTGTTTTCAGTCCCCCCGGCAGGCACATTTACAGTGCGCTGCCCGCCATGGCATCGGGAATGTGATGCTCCACGCGGGGCGTTTCGCCGTACAGCTCCATGGGCTGCACCGGGGCATTTTTTTGCTGCAGGCGCTCGCGCGCCACCGACAGCATCAGCTTGATGCGGTTTTCCTGATTCACCCGGGTGGCGCTGGGATCATAGTCAATGGGGGTAATATTAGAGGTGGGGTGCATGGCGCGCAGGCGGTTCACCATGCCCTTGCCCACCACATGGTTGGGCAGGCAGCCAAAGGGCTGTGCGCACACAATGTTTTCGTAGCCGCTCTCGATCAGCTCGATCATTTCGGCGGTCAGCAGCCAGCCCTCGCCCATTTTGGCCCCCATGCCGATCACGCCTTCCGGCAGGGTTTTCAGCACGGCAAAGCGGGCGGGCGCATGGAAGCCGTTTTCCGAAAGCGCCTTGCCGGCGGCGATCTCAATGCCGTCCAGATAGCGCAGCAGCAGGTTCATCACCCTGCGGGTGTTTGCCTTGCCGCCGTACAGCGTTACATCCTCGCCCATGTTGAAAATGCAGTACTCCAAAAAGCCCATCAGGCCGGGCATATTCACTTCGCAGTCTTCCGATTCCAAAAACTTTTCCAGCTCGTTGTTGCCAAGAGGGCTGTATTTTACATAAATTTCGCCCACGATGCCCACCTTTACCTTGGGCACACGGTTCAGCGGGATCGAAGCAAAATCACGGCAGATCACAGGGAACTGCTTTTTCATGTCCCGCGCAGAATAGTTGCAGTCGGCCTTCATCCATTTCTGGCAGGCTGCGATCCACTTTTCGGTCATGGCCAGTGTGTCGCCCTCATGCACCTCGTAGGGCTTGCACTGGTTGCGCAGCGCCATGATCAGATCGCCGTAGAAAACGCTGGCCAGGGCCTTGCGGGCCAGCTTGAGCGTGAGCTTAAAGCCGCTGTCTTTTTCCAGGCCGGAAAAATTCAGGCTTGCCACGGGCACCTGCGGATAGCCCGCCTTCACCAGTGCCTTGCGCAGCAAATGGATATAGTTGCTGGCACGGCAGCCGCCGCCGGTTTGGGTGATCAGCAGCGCCGTGCGGTCCAGATCATACCTGCCGCTGTTCAGTGCATCCAAAAACTGGCCGATCACCAAAAGGGCCGGATAGCAGGTGTCGTTGTGAACATATTTTAACCCCAGCTGCGCCACTTCGCTGCCGCAGTTGTTCAGAATCTCCACTTTATAGCCTTCTTTTTCCAGCGCCGCCTTTAAAATGCGGAACTGCAGAATGGCCATGTTGGGGATCAGGATGGTGTGGGTCTGCTTCATTTCCTTGGTGAACTTGGGATAATTGTATTCCATGGGTTCAGCACTCTCCCTTCCGGCGCAGCTCATCCTTTTCGTCCAATGCGGCAAAAAGGCTGCGCAGGCGAATATTCACCGCGCCCAGATTGGTGATCTCGTCGATCTTGAGCTGGGTATAAAGCTTGCCGCCCGCCTGCAGGATCTCGCGGGTCTCGTCTGTGGTAATGGCATCCAGCCCGCAGCCAAAGCTGACCAGCTGCACAAGGTCCATATCCGGCTGGGTGGTGCAATATTTGGCAGCGGCATACAGGCGGCTGTGATAGGTCCACTGGTTCAGCACACTGGTGTGCACCAGCCCTGCCCGCTCGCTGATGGAGTCCTCGGTGATCACCGCAGCGCCGTGGCGGGTGATCAGCTTGTCGATGCCGTGGTTCACCTCGGGGTCCACATGATAGGGGCGGCCCGCCAGCACGATGATGCGCTTGCCCTCCTTGCGGGCCTGCTCAATGATCTGCTCGCCCTTGGCACGGATCTGCGCCATGTGGCGGTCGTATTCCATATAGGCCTCGTTGGATGCCGTTTGCACCAGCGTTTTGGGAATGCCCGGAAAATACTTATTCAGGATCTCGGTCATTTTATACACAAAATCGTGAGGGCGATGAATGCCTACATAATCATAGATGAATTTTGTGTTTTTCAGCTCGGGGCAGTTGCCTGCGATGGTTTCGGGGTAATAGGCCACCACCGGGCAGTTGTAGTGGTTATCCCCCAGATGCTCATCAATGTTATAGCTCATGCAGGGGTAGAAAATGGCATCCAGCCCCATCTGGCTGAGGGCATGGATATGCCCGTGCGCCATTTTGGCCGGGAAGCACACCGTATCGCTGGGGATCGTGCCCTGCCCCGCCAGATACAGCCCGCGGCTGGATTCGGGGCTTGTGTGCACCGCAAAGCCCAGCTTGCTGAAGAAGGTAAACCAGAACGGGAACAGTTCGTACATATTCAGGCACATGGGAATGCCGATATGGCCCCGGCTGCCGCCCATGGGCTTGTAGCGGCGCAAAAGCTTGAGCTTGTAATCATACAGATTCAGATCGTCGTTTCCGGCCTTGCCGGTAACGGGGCGTTCGCAGCGGTTGCCGCTGATATAGCGCTTGCCGCGTGCAAAGTTGCTGATGGTCAGCTGGCAGTTGTTGCCGCAGCCGTTGCACTTGACATTGCGCACCTCCTGCTTAAAGGCGCGCAGCTGCGCAGGGGTAAGCAGTGTGCTGCGGCGGCCGGGCTCGGCCTGCTTTTGGCCGTACAGTGCCGCGCCGTAAGCGCCCATCAGGCCCGCAATATCCGGGCGGATCACCTCTACGCCCATTTCTTTTTCAAAGGCGCGCAGCACGGCCTCGTTATAGAAGGTGCCGCCCTGCACCACGATCTTGCGGCCCAGCTCTTCGGGGCTGCTGGCGCGGATCACCTTGTACAAAGCGTTTTTCACCACGCTGATGGAAAGGCCCGCACTGATGTTTTCCACCGAAGCGCCGTCCTTTTGGGCCTGCTTTACGCTGGAGTTCATAAACACGGTGCAGCGGCTGCCCAAATCCACCGGGCGGTCAGCAAACAGGCCCAGCTTGGCGAATTCCTTTACATCATAGCCCAGTGCCTGTGCAAAGGTTTGCAGAAAGCTGCCGCAGCCGCTGGAGCAGGCTTCGTTCAAAAAGATGTTGCTGATGGCGCCATCCTCAATTTTGAAGCACTTCATATCCTGGCCGCCGATGTCGATGATAAAATCCACATCCGGCATAAAATATTTGGCTGCCGTAAAGTGCGCCACGGTTTCCACCAGACTGAAATCGCATTCCAATGCTTCTTTCACAAGCTCCTCGCCGTAGCCGGTGGTGGTCACGCTGGCGATCACCAGCCCGGGATGCTCCTGATACAAATTCTGGATCACATCGCGGATCAGCGGCAGCGGGTTGCCAAGGTTGGGCTGATAGCTGCTGAAAAGCACCTCTTTCTTTTCGTTGATCACCACCATTTTAATGGTGGTAGAGCCGCTGTCGATGCCAATATGCACCGGGCCGCAGTTTTCGTCAAAGGCAGCGCGGGGCACGCTGGCCTTTTCATGGCGAGCGTGGAATTCTTCGTATTCCTGCTGATTTTTAAACAAAGGCGGCTGGCTGGCATAGGTGGCCTTGCCGCTATAGTTTTCCAGCCTTTGCACCACATCGCCCAGCGTAAAGCGCTGGTCGGAATACATGGCGGCGCCCATGGCCACAAACAAAAGGCTGTTTTCGGGGCAAATGCCGGTGGTGTTCAGCGCTTCGTCAAAGCTTTGGCGCAAAACCGTGCTGAAGGTGAGCGGCCCGCCCAGATACAGCACCTTGCCCCGAATGGGGCGGCCCTGTGCCAGGCCGGCAATGGTCTGGTTTACCACGGCTTTATAAATCGAAGCAGCCACATCCTCGGGGCGTGCGCCCTGATTGATCAGCGGCTGGATATCGCTTTTGGCAAACACGCCGCAGCGGCTGGCGATGGTGTAGGTGCGCTCTGCCTTTTGGGCAGCCTTGTCCATTTCCTCGGCGCTCATTTTCAGCAGGGTGGCCATTTGGTCAATAAAAGCGCCCGTGCCGCCTGCGCAGCTGCCGTTCATGCGCACTTCGGTGCCGTTGGTGAGAAACAGGATTTTGGCATCCTCGCCGCCCAGCTCGATCACGCAGTCTGTGCCGGGCACCAGCTTGTTCACGGCCACGCGGGTGGCAAACACTTCCTGCACAAAGGGCACGCCGCAGCTTTCGGCCAGGCCCATACCCGCCGAGCCGGAAATGGCCAGCTTGACAACCTGCCCCTGAATATATTCCTTTTCCACACGCTGCAAAAGCTCTTTGGCCTTTTCCAGAATATGGCTGAAATGTCGTTCGTATGTACTGTACAAAATACCGTCGTTTTCGTTCAGCACTACACACTTGATGGTGGTAGAACCGATATCTAAACCGACTCTCATAGAATAAACCTCTCTTTGATTTTCCTGGGCGTTCTTGAAAACGCCCAGGAAAATTCCTATTTCCTATTTAAATAGTAAATGGCAATCGTACACCGCTTATCATTTTATCACAAATTTCAGCCGTTTCAATAGTACAGATTGCACAAACAGATTGCACTGTGTCATTTTACATTTAAATGAAATCGTCTGGAAAAAATGGAATTGTTTAATTTTAACAGAAAAATTTGAACATTCTTTGAACATAGCTTACCACTTTTGTAACTTTTGTCAATTCATTTTTCGCTCCCGTTTTCTGCATTTTTTCTTCCCGGTGGCTCGCGCATTTTCGCGCGCATTTTTTTCTTGAAAAAATGTACCGAACATAGTACACTATAGGTATTATATTTGTTCCGGCTGCCGCTGCATTTTGCCGCCGCGCAGTCCGTGTCAAGTGAGGAGAATGCCCCATGGAAGAGAAAAACACCAACTTTTTAACGGAGATCATTGATGCCGATCTGGCTGCGGGTGCTGTGAAAGAAATTCACACTCGTTTTCCGCCTGAGCCCAACGGCTATCTGCACATTGGCAGTGCCAAGGCCATTTACATCAACTGGAGCATTGCCAAGCAATACGGTGGCAAGTTCAACCTGCGTATGGACGATACCAACCCCAGCCACGAGGACATGGAGTTTGTAGACAGCATTCAGGAGGATCTGCACTGGCTGGGGGCTGACCCCAACGGCGGTGTATTTTACGGCAGCGACTATTTTGATATCTGCTACGACTACGCCGAAAAGCTGATCATGGCAGGCAAGGCTTATGTGGACGATCTGAGCCGTGAAGAGGCCCGTGCTTACCGCGGCGATGATGCCGGCAAGCCCAGCCGCCCCAGCCCTTATCGTGACCGCACGCCCGAGGAAAACCTGGATCTGTTCCGCCGTATGCGCGCCGGTGAATTCCCTGACGGCAGCCGCACCCTGCGTGCCAAGATCGATCTGGCCAGCCCCAACATGAATATGCGTGACCCGACCATTTACCGCATCATGCGTGCAACGCATCATCGTCAGGGCGATAAGTGGTGCATTTACCCCCTGTATGACTATGCACATCCCATTCAGGATGCCACCGAGGGCATCACCCACAGTATGTGCAGTCTGGAATTTGAAAACCACCGCCCCCTGTATGACTGGGTGATCCAGAACACCGTGGGCGGCAGCTTCCCCAAGCAGCGCGAATTTGCCCGCCTGAACATTACCAACACCGTTATGAGCAAGCGCTATCTGCGCAGCCTGGTAGAGCAGGGCATCGTGGACGGCTGGGATGACCCCCGTATGCCCACCCTGTGCGGCCTGCGCCGCCGCGGCTACACCCCCACCAGCATTTTCACATTTGTGCGTGAAGCCGGTGTGGCCAAGGCCGACAATCTGATCGATGTGCGCCAGCTGGAGGCTTGCCTGCGCGCCGAGCTGGATGTAAGCGCCCAGCGCCGTATTGCCGTGCTGGACCCCGTAAAGCTTGTGATCGACAACTACCCCGAGGATCAGGTGGAGTATTTTGATGTTGCCAACAACCCCAACAAGGAAGCCGGTGACACCACCACCCGCAAGGTTGCCTTTACCAAGGAGCTGTGGATCGACCGAAGCGACTTTTTTGAGGTGCCCCCTCCCAAGTTCAAGCGCCTGTACATTGGCAACGAAGTGCGCCTGATGAGCGCTTATCTGGTGCGCTGCAGCAGTGTGGAAAAAGACGAAAACGGCAATGTGACCGTGATCCACGCCACCGCCGATCTGGAAACCGGCAACGGCAATCCTGCCGACGGCCGCAAGGTGCGCGGCACCATTCACTGGGTAAGCGCCGCACACTGTGTGGATGCCGAGTGCCGCCTGTACGGCAACCTGTTCACCGAGGCCAACATGAACGCTGTGCCCAGCGAGCATTACAACGATTACCTTGACCCTGCCAGCCTGATCGTGAACCAGCACTGCAAGCTGGAGGAATGCCTGGCCGAGGCCAAACCGGGCGATCACTTCCAGTTTGTGCGCATGGGCTACTTTACGCCCGACAGCAAAAACCCCGGTGTGTTCAACCGCACCATTCCGCTGAAAACCAGCTATAAGCCCGGCGAAAACAAATAATTTTCTCATGCGCCGCAGCCGAAAAACCGGCTGCGGCGTTTTTGCCGGTTTTCTCCATCGCGTAGAAAGGAGTTCTGCATGGATCTGCAGCTTTGCTGCCTTTGGCAGCCCGCCTCGGAAGGGGCGCGGCTGGTGCGCGTGCTGGGCGAAACGCCCTGCCCTGTGCTGCCCCAGGCGCTGGCCGGGCACACTGTAGCCGAGATCGGCCCCTATTGCTTTGCGCCTGTGCTGCGCGGCGTTTCGGGGCCTGTGTTTGCCACCATGGGCAGCGCAACGCGCGAATTTTCCGATACCGCACAGGCGCTGGCCGCATTGGCCCTGCCCGAAATAGCCGGAAGCTTTGTGCAGAACATATCCTTGCCCGCCGGGGTGCAGCAGCTGAATAACGCCGCTTTTTATAATTGCCGCGCACTGCAAACGCTTTCGTTCGGCGCGGCGCTGCGGCGCGTGGGCAGCGACTGCTTTACCAACTGCTTTGCGCTGCAAACCCTCACAGTGTGCGCCCGACCCGGTGAGGCCACGGGCCTTGGCAAGGTGCTGGCCAGCATCACCGCCCCCATCACAGCGCAGTTTATGGGCGAGCCGCCCGCAGCGCAGCTGTTTTTTCCCGAATATTCCGACGATCACCCCGAAAACGGCCCCGCACATATTTTCATGCACGAATTTCAGGGCGCGGGGTATCTGTTCCGACAGTGCTTCGGGCTTTCGGGCGAGGTGCATTTTGCGGAATACGATGCCTGTTTTGCCCGTGCCGAAGCACTGGAAACCCCGGAAACCCTGTGCCGCATTGCACTTTCCCGCCTGCGCTTTCCCGCCGGGCTGAGCAGCGCCTGCGCCGAGAGCTACCGCGCTGCCTGCCGCAGGCACGCCGATGTGCTGGCCGCGTGGCTGCTGGCCGAACAGGCGCTGCCTGCGCTGGAATTCGTGTGCCGTGAGGCCCTGCTGTGCGGCGAGGCGCTGGGCCGTGCCGCTGAGTTGGCCGCCAGGCAAAACCAGCCTCAGGCCGCCGCCCTGTTGCTGCGCTTTGCTGCGCCCGCCGCACCTGCCGCCAAGCGCTATGATTTTGATTTTTAAGTGTAAGGCAGCTGCCGCCGCAGCGGTGCCTTTACCAAAAAGAGCCTGTACAGGGGGTATCCGTGAACCGCCCCACTGTACAGGCTCTTTTTATTTTTCCCGGGTGGCCGTCCAGTAAGCGCCCATGCTCTGGCCGGGCTGGTGCGTTACTTCGTTGCTCAGGTAGGCCGCCAATTCCTGCGGCGGCTGCCACGCAAGGGCCTCGGCTTCGCTTTGGAATTCCACCTCGGCATACATAAACTCGGTGGGCTGGCCGCGGTCCACACGGTTCACCTCCAGGCGCAGGCCATCGGGCAGGCGGTAATCCCGGCGCGTTTTGGGGATCAGCGGCTTGCCGATGATCTCTTTCAGTCCCTGGTAAAATTCCGGCTCCACCGCTTTTTCCAGCTCCTGCCGGGCCAGGCGGCCTTTGCCTTTAAAGCACAGGATATAGGCGGTTTCTCCGCCCTGCTTGCTTTCGCGCCGAATGCGCACCGTGGGCTTTACGCTCAAATATCCCTGCTCCATTTCATATTCTGCCTGCAGCGGCAGCCCTTTGGGCCAACCCTTCACCATCCATTTACGCTCGATTTCCATGGCCTTATTCCTCCTTTTTGCTTTCAGTATACCCCGGTTTTGCCGCCGGAGCAAGCCGGAGATTCTTTTGCACAGTCGGCGCATTTGTGGTACCGTTGGTTATAAAATGCTCGATAATGCACAAAGCATTATCTGCGCTTTTGGCTTAGCATCTGCCGCACCTCGCTCACCGTATCGGCACTTAGAATTATGCGGTATTGCCCTAACTTTTTTACAGGAGTGTTTGGCGGCTATGCCTATGATTTTTAAAATTTGTGATTTTTTGAAAAAACACCGCCGGTTCGCCGTGCTGGTGCTGGCCCAAACGGCCTTTTTGCTGGTACACTTTGCGCTGGCCATGCGGGTGCAGGCCCCCATTGTGTTGTCCGGCAGTGAGCTGGAGGCGCTTTCCGACAAAGCCATCCTATCGGACGGCGGCGTGACCATGATCGACAACGAGGATTATGGCCCCTTTGCCAGAACGCCGATGCTCAGCCTGAAAAAAGGCAGCTATGTGGCCACCGTGACCTATGAGTCCTCCATGGAAGGCGCGAAGGTTTTTCAGGATAACGATTATGTGACCATGAACCCGCAGCTGCTGGACCCCGGCAGCAATTATGCCGCTTTCAGCCTGTGGGCCGGGGGCAACACCGTCACCAGCTTTCAGTTTTCCTACAACGGCGGCACCCGCAGCATTTACCAGTTCACCCTCACCCCCACCCATGCATGGGCGCGGGTTTCCACCCTTGGCTGGCTGCTGTTTTTTGTGCTGCTGGATCTTTTGCTGCTGACACGCATGGGTGCGCTGCCCGTTTGCCGCTCGGCTTATTCGGCCCGCCTTGTATACGCCGGGCTGGCTGCGCTGGTGATCTTTCAGTGTATGCCGCTGTGCGCAGGCTTTTTGTTTTCAGGGCATGACCTGCCGTTCCACCTGTGCCGCATTCAGGGCATTGCCGACGGCCTTGCCGCCGGGCAATTTCCCGTAAAGGTGTATCCCTCCCTGCTGCAGGGGCAGGGCTATGCCAACGGCGTTTTTTACGGCGACTTTTTCCTGTACATTCCCGCCATGCTGCGCCTGATCGGTTTTTCGCTGCAGGCAAGCTATCAGATCTATGTTGCCCTTGTCAATCTTGCCACTGTGCTGATCAGCTACTGGTGCTTTTCCAAAATATTTGCCAGCCGCCTCAGCGGCCTGCTGGGTGCGGCGCTGTACAGCCTGAACCTGTACCGCTTTACCAATCTTTATACCCGCGCTGCCGTGGGCGAATTCAGCGCCATGGCCTTTTTGCCGCTGATCTTGTATGCACTGTGGGCGGTATTCATGCTGCCCACCGATGCCCCCGGCTATAAAAAGCTGTGGGTCCCGGGTTTGATCGGCTACAGCGGGCTGATCCTCACCCACATTCTCACCTGCGGCATGGCCGCCCTTTTCACGATCCTTGTATGCCTTGTGTGCATTCGCAAGGTGTTTTGCAAAGAAACCTTTGCCGTGCTGGCCAAGATTGTGATCTACACCACGCTTGTGTGCCTGTGGTTCCTGGTGCCCTTTGCGGACTATATGCTTACCGATCAGCTGATCGTGACCGTGGATACCCACTCGATTTTCAGCACCATTGGCCAAAGTGCTTTCCCGCTGCAGATCCTTTCCTTCTTTGCGCCCGCCACCGGCCTTGGGCTGGAGCTGAAAGAGGGCGTGCAGAACGATATGGGCTTTACGCTGGGCGGCGCACTGCTGCTGGCCGGGCTGGTGCTGCCCCTGCTTTGCCTGCAGCCCGGGTTTAAGGCTGAACGAAAAACCAAAGCCGCCGGGCTGTGCCTTGGCTTCGGTGTTTTGTGTATGTGGATGTCCACCACGGCCTTCCCCTGGTTTGAGCTTTCGCGCGTTTTGCCCCCCATTGATAAATTTGTAAGCACCATGCAGTTCCCCTGGCGCTTTATGAGCGTGGCGGGCCTGTTTGTAACGGTGGGCGCTGTGGCGGGCCTTGCTTTGCTGCGGCGCAAAAATTCCGGGGCCTTTGTGGCTGTGGTCTCCGTGATCGGCGCTGTGGCCGTATTCACCTGCGGCTATTATTTCCACGATCTGTACGAGTCTGACTCCAGCTATGTCGTGTATGAAATGAGCGATTTGATGTCCAACGCCAAAAACGAGCCCTATGCAAAGCTCACCTATCAGATCGGCGGCGCAGAGTATCTGCCTGCCGGTATGGATCTGGATGAAACCTGGCTCATGACCGATCTGCAGTACGATGCCGACAGCGTGACCGTGACCGACTATGTAAAAACCGGCGTGACCGCCCGTTTTACCGCGGAAAATCACACCGAAACCGAGCAGAGCATGATCCTGCCCTTGGTGGGCTACCGCGATTACCGCGCCAGCGCCAACGGGCAGGCCCTGCCGCTTACCCGCGCCGAAAACGGGCAGCTGCTGCTCACACTGCCCGCCGGCTTTACCGGCAGCGTGTGCGTAAGTTTTACCGAGCCGCTTTTCTGGCGCGGTGCCGAGGCTGTGAGCGCCCTTTCGCTGGCCGGGCTTTGTGCCGTGGGGCTTGTGCGCCGTATGCGCCGACAAAAGGCTGCCGTTTCCGTTTAAAAATCAGAAAATCTGCTGTACATCCTTGCGGTGTGCGGCAGATTTTTTGATTGCCCTTTCCTTGGCATCTGGAAAATTCTTGTTTTTTCTTTTTTAAAGTTGTGTATTTGTGTGGTGTACACTTGTACTGCATTTTACAAAAAGAAAAGCGGATTGTTTTAAATTTCCGTCAGATTGCCTATTGTGATTTTAGCCACCGGGCGCTATAATTTAAGCATAGCAGCAAGGGCGCTGTGGGATGATCCCGCAGCGCCTTTCTTGGTATAAAAGCCAGTCTGCTGCTCGTATTTTTGGGTAAAAACAGACGGTTTTTGCAGCTTGCGCACAGCTTGCTGAAGCACAGCGGCCAGGCGGCAGGCCCCCATCACAAAATCTGTATATAAGGGAGAGGAAGTATTATGGCAGTATCCATTACCGAACTGTACGGCAGCAAAACCTTTAATGACAGTGTCATGAAAGAGCGCCTGCCCAGCCCCACCTACAAGGCTCTTCGTGCTGCAATTTATGAGCACAAGCCCCTTGACCCTGAGGTTGCCAATGTGGTTGCCAGCGTGATGAAGCGCTGGGCCATGGAACAGGGTGCCACTCACTACACCCACTGGTTCCAGCCATTGAACGGTATTACCAGCGAAAAGCACGACAGCTTTGTTTCGCCCGTAAGCGGCGGTGCCGCCATTATGGAGTTTAAGGGCAAAGAGCTGATCAAGGGTGAGCCCGATGCCTCCAGCTTCCCCAACGGCGGCCTGCGCGCCACCTGTGAGGCCCGCGGCTATACTTCGTGGGACCCCACCAGCTATGCCTTTATCAAGGACGATGTGCTGTGCATTCCCACCGCTTTCTGCAGCTATACCGGTGAGGCGCTGGACAAAAAGACCCCTCTGCTGCGCTCGATGGATGCCCTGAGCAATCAGGCACGCCGCATTTTGAAGCTGTTTGGCAAGGATGTAAGCTATGTTCGCACCACTCTGGGCGCTGAGCAGGAATATTTTCTGGTACGCAAAGAGGATTACAAAGATCGCCTGGACCTGATCTTGACCGGCCGCACCCTGCTGGGTGCTTCACCCAGCAAAGGCCAGGAGCTGGAAGAGCATTATTTCGGCGCCATTCGTACCGAAGTGAGCGAATTCATGAAGGACCTGGACGAAGAGCTGTGGAAGCTGGGCATTCCCGCCAAAACCAAGCACAACGAGGTTGCCCCCTGCCAGCACGAGCTTGCCCCCGTGTTTGAAATGGCAAATGTAGCAGTCGACCACAATATGCTCACCATGGAGCTGATGAAAAAAGTGGCCGACCGCCATGGTCTGGTTTGCCTTTTGCACGAAAAGCCCTTTGACGGCGTGAACGGCAGCGGCAAGCACAACAACTGGAGCATGAGCACCGAAACCGAAAACCTGCTGGAGCCCGGCGACACCCCCAAGGAAAACCTGCAGTTTTTGATCTTCCTGGCCGCGATCATCAAGGCCGTGGACGAATATGCCGATCTGCTGCGCGCCACTGTGGCCAGCCCCGGCAACGACCATCGTTTGGGCGCCAACGAGGCTCCCCCCGCCATTATCTCCATCTTTGTGGGCGAAGAGCTGGAGGCCGTGATCGACTCCATTGCCTCCAACTCGCCGTATGCCGCCCCCACCAAGCTGAAAATGGATCTGGGCGTGGATGTTCTGCCCACCTTCAGCAAGGATTCTACCGACCGCAACCGCACCTCGCCCTTTGCCTTTACCGGCAACAAGTTTGAGTTCCGTATGCCCGGTTCCAGCCAGAACCTGAGCGATGCCGACACCGTTTTGAACACCGCCGTGGCCAAGAGCCTGCACGACTATGCCGACGAGCTGGAGGGTGCCGAGGATTTCGAGAGCGCCGTGATCGCGCTGATCAAGCGCACCATTCACGACCATCGCCGTGTGATCTTTAACGGCGACGGCTACACCGAGGCATGGGAAAAAGAAGCCGAGCGCCGCGGCCTGCCCAACGCCAAGTATACTCCCCTTGCCATGAAAGCCCTGCTGGCAGACAAAAACATCCGCCTGATGGAGCAGTTCGGTGTGCTGACCAAAACCGAGATGCACAGCCGCTACGAGGTGGAGATCGAGCATTACAGCAAGGTGATCAACATTGAAGCCCTTACCATGCTGGAAATGCTGCGCAAGCAGATCATGCCCGCCGTGGCCGGTTACAGCAGTGAGGTTGCCTCGGCCGCTGCCGCCAAGCAGGCTGTTTCGGATAAGCTGAGCGTTCGCAGCGAAACCAGGCTGCTGGAAAAGCTTTCTGCCGGTGCAGACGAGCTGAGCGATGCCATTGATGCGCTGCAGGAGGCCGTGGATAAGGCCACTGCCGAGTCTGACGAGCCCGCCAAGAGCTATCTGTATCACGATGCTGTGCTGCCCGCCATGGAAAAAGCCCGCAAGGCATCCGATACTCTGGAGCGCATTTGCTCCGAGGATTACTGGCCCCTGCCCAGCTACAGCCGTATGCTGTATTATGTATAAGGCAGCCGCCATCCGGCCCGCGTTTTAACCGCCGGGCCGCCCCGATCTGGGCCATTCTCCTTTTCCTATTTTCTACACCAGCCGGAAAGGTCCTTTTCCCCTAAAAAGGGAGAGGGGCCTTTCCGGCGTATTTTTTTCCGCACTATTTCACCAATTTCACCGCTCTCTTTTCCGCAATTTTCGGCAAACCATTTCTATACAGCCGCGCGGTGTTTGTGGTATAATAATTTTGTATGAGTTATGGGGCGCAGTGCTTTGCGCCCTTTTTAGAATTTAACACGCTGCCCTAAAAATATGCATTCCGGAATGTCTGCGCTTTTGGGCATTTTCGTATTTTAGGGGCAGCGCTCTTGAATTTTTCACCAGCAGGAAAAGGGGTAAACCATGAAGATCGGTTTTGACAACGAAAAGTATCTGAAAATGCAATCCCAGCACATTCGTGAACGCATTGCCAAGTTTGACGATAAGCTGTATCTGGAATTCGGCGGCAAGCTGTTCGACGATTACCATGCCTCCCGCGTGCTGCCCGGCTTTCAGCCGGATTCCAAGCTGCAGATGCTGCTGCAGCTCAAGGATCAGGCCGAGATCGTGATCGTGATCAGCGCCGAGGATATCGAAAGCAACAAGGTGCGCGGCGACTACGGCATCACCTATGATCTGGATGTGCTGCGCCTGATCGATGCTTTTCAGGGTGTGGGCCTGATGGTGGGCAGCGTGTGCCTGACCAAGTTTGCGGGCCAGCCCGCCGCCGAGGCTTTCCAGAACCGTTTGGAAAGCATGGGCATTCGCTCTTACCGCCACTACAAGATTCCCGGCTATCCCAGCGATGTAGAGCGCATTGTAAGCGACGAAGGCTATGGCCGCAACGATTACATTGAAACCAGCCGCCCGCTGGTGGTGATCACCGCCCCCGGCCCCGGCAGCGGCAAAATGGCCACCTGCCTGAGCCAGCTGTACCATGAGCACAAGCGCGGCATCAAGGCCGGTTATGCCAAGTTTGAAACCTTCCCCATCTGGAACCTGCCCTTAAAGCACCCTGTAAATCTGGCCTACGAGGCCGCCACCGCCGACTTGAACGATGTGAACATGATCGACTCGTTCCATCTGGAGGCCTACGGCGAAACCACCGTAAACTACAACCGCGACATTGAGATCTTCCCCGTAGTGAACGCCATGTTCCAGCTGATCGCCGGTGCGAGCCCCTATAAATCCCCCACGGACATGGGCGTGAACATGGCCGGCAACTGCATTTCGGACGATGCCGTGTGCCGCCGCGCCAGCCAGCAGGAGATCATTCGCCGCTATTATAAAAGCATGTGTGAGCAGCGCCGCACGGGCGAGACCCGCGACGATCTGCGCAAGCTGAAGCTGCTGATGCAGCAGGCCGGTGTTACCACGCAGGATCGTGCCGTTGTGGGGGCAGCCCTGCAATGCAGCGAGGCCACCGGCAACCTGCCCGCCGCCGCCCTTGAACTGGAGGATGGCACCATCGTGACCGGCCACACCAGCACCCTGCTGGGCGCATCGGCCGCCGTTTTGATGAATGCACTCAAGGCACTGGCCGGTATTGACCATGAGATCGATCTGCTTTCCCCTGTGTGCATTGAGCCCATTCAAACTCTCAAGACCCGCTATCTGGGCAGCCGCAACCCCCGCCTGCACACCGATGAAATTCTGATCGCGCTGTCCAGCTCGGCAGCCACCAACCCCCTGGCCCGCCAGGCCATGGAGCAGCTGCCCAAGCTGCATGGGTGCGAGGCACATTCCACCGTGCTGCTTTCGGCTGTGGACGAACAAACCTTCAAGCGTTTGGGCGTAAACCTTACCTGTGAGCCCCGCTTTGAAGAAGAGGACCGCAAGTATCACAAGTAATACCGCTTATTTTGCCAAAAAAATGCCTGCCAGAAAATTTCTGACAGGCATTTTTGTTTCATACACCGATCACCACGCTGCGCCCACCACTTCGCGCTGCTGCAAAGCACGGCTTTCGTGAACCTTTTCGCGGAAATATTCCAAAATGGCATTGCGGCGGACAATGCCGATAAACACATTTCGGTCGTCTACCACCGGAACAAAGTTTTCGTTGATGGCGGCGTCCAGCAGCTGCTCCATGCTGGTGGTGGAAGCCGGAACCGCCCGGTAATCACGCTTGCGCGGAAAGCTGGAAATGGGCGTTTCCTCGGCCTGCTCCATATCCAGGCCGTGAATGCGCTTGATGCCCCACAAAATATCGCCCTCGGTCATGGTGCCCACATATTCGCCTGTGCGCCGCAGCACCGGAATGGAAGCGTAGCGATGGTTTTCCCAGGTTTCCAGCGTTTGTCGAAGGGTAAAATCCTCATAAATAAACGCCACATCCTGTTTGGGAGTCATAAATCGAAGAATATTCATAGCTGCCGTTCACCTCATGCAGAATCGTTTTCGGAAAGTTATTTTCCACACTATACAACACTATACGCAAAATCTCTGTTCAGTTTGTGAATGCGCTGTGAACTTTGTGTGCCTTGCCGTGCAGCAAAGCATATTTTAGCAAATATTCCAAAAAATCTTTTTGTCACAGTGCCTCTTTTATATATTATCACATCGTTGGCAGGCAAAGTCAATGCCGGGAGTGCTTTTTGCTGCCCACGGCCCTGCAAATTGGGCAAATCAAAGACAAAGCGCCAATTTTGTGGTATAATATAGTATTCAGTCGACAGGGCCTGTTTTCGGCATGGCGGCCTGTGGGTTATGCGGGCCGAAAAAGAAGCTGCCCCTCTGCCGCACTGCTGATTTTTTCACACAACGCATTCCTGCGCATATCGCATACGGAGATTTTTTATGAAGCTTCCCACCTTAAAAAAGAGCTTGCGCTCACTGGGCAAAGCGCCCGTGCTGGCCGCCGAGGCCGGTGCCCCCCGCCGCAGCAGGCTGCTGGGCATTGGCGCGCTGGCCGCTGTTGGCGTGCTGGCCGCGGTGTTTTTTCTGCGCCCGGCCAACACACGCACACCCGCTGCGGAATCCCCCACAGGCACCGCCGGGGTGCAGACTGCCGAGCTTACGCTGGGCTACACCCCCGCCGATGGCTTTAACCCGTATCTTGTCAACAGCTCGCTCGTGCTGCAAAACAGCGGCCTTTTGTTTGAACGGCTGGTAGAGGTCACCCCCAGCATGGACTTAGACTATCGGCTGGCCCAAAGCATTGACACCACCGACACACAGGTGATCATCAACCTGCGCGGCGGCTGCTATTTTGCCGACGGTACGCCCATTTCGATTGCTGATGTGGCTGCCAGCTTAGAGGCTGCCCGTGCCAGCAGCATTTACGGCGGACGGTTCAGCAATGTGGAGACCGTGCAGGTCGTGGAAAACAGCCTTGTGCTTTCGCTGCATTCCCCCGACAGCCTGTTTGCTTATCTGTGCGATATTCCCATTTTAAAAGCGGACGAGGCCTATTCCTCGCACCCCACCGCCAGCGGGCGCTACACCTATGGCAGCGATGACACCCTTGTGCGCAATTCCCGCGCGCCCTTTGCCGAAAACGGCCCCGCACAGATCCGCCTTTCCACCGTGAACAGCTATGATGAAATGGTAAGCGGCCTTGCCGTGGGCAACCTGAATCTGTATTCCGCCGCGCATGACGGCAGCGGCTCGGCGGGAAGCGGCAAGGAAAGCTATTACAAAACCAACCAGCTGGTGTATCTGGGCGTAAACAGTGCCAGCAGCAAGCCTATTCTGGCTGCGCCCGCCGGGCGGCAGCTGCTCAGCGCTATGGCCAACCGGCGGCAGCTGGCCGAAAAAAGCTATTATTCCCGGGCTTATCCCGCCACCGGGGCCGTGAACAGCTTTTATCCCTGCGTGAACAGCCAGCAGGTGATCCTGGCCGAGGCCGACACGGCCTCGCCGGATGAAGCCATGGCCGCCCTTGGCTATGTGCGCGGCGAGGATTCCCTGTGGCACAAGGCTAACCCCGACGGCTCGCCCGGCGAAGCGCTGAGCCTGAGCCTTTTGTATTTCGACAACGGCAGCTACCGCTCGTATGCCGCTGCGCTTTATGCCCAGCAGCTGCTGGCACAGGGCATCACGCTGAATGTGGTGCAGGCCGACAGCTTTGAGCAATATCAGCAGGCCGTGCAAAGCGGTGATTTTGAACTGTACATTGGCGAAGTAAAGTTGTATAATAATATAGATCTTGGGCCTTTCTGGGCAGGCGGCGCACTCAGCGCGGGCCTTGCCCAAAGCGAAGAGCTTGCCGCGGCCTACAGCGCTTTTAAGGCAAACAAAAGCGCCGCCGGGCAGTTTGAGCAGGCATTTGCCGCCCAGATGCCCTATATTCCGCTTCTGTGGCGCTACAACACCGTGATCAGCGGGTTTGGCGTGCAGGGGCTCACCAGCAGCGTAAGCAATGTCTTTTATTCTGTGGCCGGGCTTTCGGTCACGGTTCCCAATTGAATCCATTATTCATCCAAACGGGGAGTTTTGCCCCGATGAAAGGAGAAGCAATTATGATCACCAGTTTGCATCCCCTTGGCCGCATCAGCCTGACCAATCGCTATTTCACCGATCTGGTTTCGCGTGCCGCCCAGAGCAGCTTTGGCGTGGCGGGTATGAGCCCTGTAGACACGGCCGATTCCCTGCGCGCCATGGTGCTGAACAACACCGACCATCAGGGCGTTCGCGTAACGGCCGATGAAACCGGCGTGACCATTGAGCTGCACATCAAGGTGGCCTATGGTGTAAACGTTCGCACCAGCGTGGAAAGCATTGCCCACCATGTGCGCTCGGAGATTGAGCGCGCCACCGGGCTGCGCGTTGCCCGTGTCAATGTATGCGTGGATGATGTGATCTCTGATTGATCCGCCCGCGCTTGAGCTTATCTTACAGAGAATAGAACTTGAGGTATAAAAAACATGATCAATGGTAAAATCCTGAAAAACGCCATTATTTCTGGCGCAAACAACATTGCCAACAGGCGCGCAAGCGTGGACGAGCTGAATGTTTTCCCCGTGCCGGACGGCGACACCGGCACCAACATGAGCATGACCGTGGGCGCCTGCATTGGCGAGCTGGAGGCTTTGGGCGATGACTGCACCGTGGCCGAAGCCGCCAAAACCGCTGCCGGTGCCATGCTGCGCGGCGCACGCGGCAACTCGGGCGTGATCACCAGCCTGCTGTTCCGCGGCTTTTCCAAAGCGCTGGACGGCAAAACCGTGGCCGGGCCCGAGGATCTGGCCAACGCCCTTACCAAAGGCGTAGAGGCCGCCTATAAGGCTGTGATGAAGCCCACCGAGGGCACCATTCTCACCGTGGCCCGCGTGGCCGCCGAGCATGCCTCGCAGGAGGCTGCACAGGCCGTGGATGTGCCCGCCCTGTGGAGCATTGTGATGACGGCCGGTCAGGATGCGCTGGACCACACCCCCGACCAGCTGCCCGTGCTGAAAAAGGCCGGCGTGGTGGATGCCGGCGGTCAGGGCATTATGCTGATCTTTGCCGGTATGCAGCAGGTGTTTGAGGGCGGCGAGATCATTGCCGGGCAGGAAAACACCGGCAGCATGGCCAAGCTGAATTCTTCGGCTGCGGGCAAGGGCGTGTATACCGACGACCTGATGAAGGTAGAGGATATCACCAACGGCTACTGCACCCAGTTTTTGGTGAACAAAAATCCCGATGCCAGCGCCGACAAGCTGCGCGCTTTTGCCGAGAGCAACGGCGACAGCGTGGTGTGCATTGAGGATGATGAAGTGATCAACCTGCACGTACACACGGCTGACCCCGGCAAAATCCTGAGCGAGGCCATCAAGTATGGCTATCTGACCAATTTCAAGATTGAAAATATGCACGAGCAGTTCCTGGCCCGCCAAAAGCAGGCCAAGAGCCTGGAAAAGCAGGCCAAGGCTGAAGCCAGCGCCGCCCCCCAGCAGGAGTTCACCTATGCCGCAGCTGACCCCGAGCAGCCCTTTGGCTTTGTGGCCGTGGCCGCAGGCGAGGGCCTGAAGGATGTGTTCACCGATCTGGGCGTTACCGCTGTGGTTTCCGGCGGCCAGACCATGAACCCCTCCACCGAAGATATCGTGGCTGCCGTGCAGAGCGTTCCTGCCGAAACCGTGTTTGTGCTGCCCAACAACAAAAACATTATCATGGCTGCCGAGCAGGCACAGAAAATTGCCGACCGCCGTGTGGTGGTGCTGCCCACCCGCACCGTGCCCCAGGGCATTACCGCTATGCTGACCTTTGACCCCGATGCCGCCGTGGATGCCAACACCATCGCCATGATGCAGGCCGCCGAAAAGATCGGCACCGGCCTTGTCACCTATGCCGCCCGCGACAGCGAGTTTGACGGCAAAAAGATTCGCAAGGGCGAATATATGGCACTGGAAAACGGCAAGATCGTGGCCACCGGCACCGACTTGACCAAGATCACCTATCGTTTGGCCCGCAGCATGAAGAAAAAAGACACCCAGTTCATCACGGTGATCTCCGGCTGCGATGTGAGCAATGAGGAAGCCGAGAAAACCACCGCTATGGTGCAGGCCAAATGCGGCAATGATGTAGAGGTCACCCATTTGGTGGGCGGCCAGCCGGTGTATTATTATATGATCAGCGTGGAGTGATCTGCCTGCCCCGCGCACCCCGGTAAAAATAAAAGCCCTGCCGCAAGGCAGGGCTTTGTTTTAATCCTGTTTTATGATAGAGCGGGCTTACTGCCGGGTTTCTTCGGCATAGAAAAATTCAATTTCCTCGCCCAGAGGGCCCTCACAGAAGGCCACATGAATGGGATAGCTGCCCCCCAGATTTTTGCTGAAGGGCCCCTTGGTGGTGGGGTAGCCCATGGCAGCCAGCCGTGCTGCCTCGGCATCCACTTCTTCGGGGCTGGCGCAGTGCATGGCAATATGCCGCCAATAGCTGTTGGGGGTGCTGTCCTCCCCGCCGGCCACGATCTCTAAAATAATGCCGTCCATCTGCAGCATGGCGCCGCTGGTATTCTCTTCGCCCCATGTGCGAAGCAGCGGCAGGCCAAAAACGCTGCTGTAAAATTCCACTGCTTTGTCAAACTCTTTTTTACCGTTTGCCTTCAGGCAAACATGATGCAAACCACGCATGATTTTTCCTCCTGCCTATCCTACTGTGTGAAACGCTGTTTTTGTACAGCACTTTCTTGTGTGGATGTTGCTTTTACTATAGCACATCTTTTTGCCCAGTGCAAACCCGAAAGGAGCGCCGCCATGCCCGGAGCGGATACCAATATCCAGTATTTAAAAGGGGTTGGCCCCACCTATGCCAAGCGCTTTGAAAAGCTTGGCATCCACACCTTTGGTGACCTTTTAGCCCACTATCCCCGGCGGTATATCGACTATACGCACCCTTATGAGATCTCACAGGCCCCCTTTGACACGGCCTGCTGCGTGCAGGCCGAGGTGATCAGCAAAGAGGGGGTGCGCCGCCTGCCGGGCGGGCGCAGCCTGTGCAGGGTGCTGGCCGGTGACGATACCGCCACGCTGACCCTGAGCTGGTTCAACACGCCCTACGCAGCCGAAAAGCTGGAGATCGGCGAAAAATATTTTTTCGAGGGGATCGCCGGGGGCAGTATGCTGCGGCGCAGCATGGTGAACCCGCTGGTGCGCACAGCCGCGCAGATTGCCGAAACGCCCCTGGCAGCCGTGTACGGTGCCACCGAGGGGCTTTCCAGCGGTTATATCCAGCGCTGTGTGCGCACGGCGCTGCAAAGCGTGGACACTCTGCCGGACCCCCTGCCCCCTGATATGCGCCAAAAATACCGCCTGCCGGATAAAATGGAAGCCGTGCGCAGCATTCATTGCCCGCCCACCGCCGAGGCTGCGGTCGCCGCGCGCCGCCGCCTGATCTTTGAAGAGCTTCTCACGCTGCAGCTTGGCATTTTGCTGCTGCGCGGGCGGGAAAGCGCTCTGACCAGCGCCCCCATGGCCCCGTGCGATCCTGCGCCTTTTTTGGCCAGCCTTCCCTTTGCCCCCACGGGGGCCCAGCGCCGTGCCGCCGAAGAAATTTGCGCCGACATGGCCAAAGCCACCCCCATGAACCGGCTGCTGCAGGGCGATGTGGGCAGCGGCAAAACGCTGGTGGCCGCCATTGCCATTTGGTTTGCGGCGCAAAACGGCTATCAAAGCGCCCTGATGGCCCCCACCGAAATTCTGGCGCGCCAGCACGCCAAGGGGCTGGCCGATCTGCTGGAGCCCTTTGGCATTGAGGTGGCCCTGCTCACCGGCGGCATGAAGGCCGCCGAGAAGCGCCGCACCCTGGCCGCTGTGGCCGATGGGCGGGCCGGGCTGGTGGTGGGCACGCATGCGGTGATCACCGACAAGGTGCAGTTTTGCAATCTGGGCCTTGCCGTGGTGGACGAACAGCATCGCTTTGGCGTGCGCCAGCGCAGCCTGCTGGCCGGAAAAGCCCGCCAGCCGCATCTTTTGGTAATGAGCGCCACCCCCATTCCCCGCACGCTGGGGCTTTTGCTGTACGGCGATTTGGATATTTCGATCTTGGACGAGCTGCCCCCCGGGCGCACCCCTGTGAAAACCTGGTTTATCAACGGCAAAAAGCGCGCAGATATGTATGCGTGGATCGACAAGCAGATCGCCGCCGGGCATCAGGCCTATATCGTGTGCCCCGCCATTGAGGACAGCGGCAACGAGAGCATTCGCTCGGTGAAGGAATATTACGAAAACACCGCTGTGCCGCTGCTGCCCGGCCGCCGGGTGGGGCTGATGCACGGCAAGCTGCGCCCCAGCGAAAAAAACGCCGTGATGGATGCCTTTAAACAGGGCGAAGTGGATGTGCTGGTTTCCACCACCGTGATCGAGGTGGGCGTGGATGTGCCCAACGCCACCGTGATGGTGATTGAAAACGCCGAGCGCTTTGGCCTGTCGGCTTTGCACCAGCTGCGGGGGCGCGTGGGGCGCGGCAGCGCCGAAAGCTGCTGCATTCTGATCAGCGACCATCAAACCGAAGCTGTGCAGCAGCGCCTGCGCTTTTTATGCCGCACGGCTGACGGCTTTGCCGTGGCGCGCTATGATTTGGAAACCCGCGGCCCCGGCGACTTTTTTGGGCAGGCACAGCACGGCTTGCCCCGGCTGCAGATTGCCGATCTGATGGCCGACACCCGCCCGCTGGCCGCCGCGCAAAGCGAGGCCAAGGCCCTGCTGCAGGCGGACCCCAGCCTGATTGCCCCCGAGCATAAGGCGCTGGGCGATGCTGTGGCCAAGCTGTTTGAAAACGCCGGTGCCATGAACTGAATCCTGTGTTTCTGCGCCCCGGGCACAAAACAAAAAATCGCTCAGGGCCTTCCCGAGCGATTTTTTTATATTTCTTTTATTCCAGCGGGATCACATGGCAGAACACAGCCCTGGCCTTGGTGGAAATGGCCTGATCGCGGTGATAGCGGCCAAAATACCAGCAGCGATACTGCACATGATCGATCAGCTTATCAAAAAAGGCGTGCAGCCAGTTGCCCTGAAAATCCTCGCTGCGAATATTGGTGAAATCCAGCAGCTTGCGGGGGGCATCGTGGGTCAAAATGTAATCCACCTGATTTTCACAGGCTTTCAGATTGTCTATGCACCACTCCAGCTCGTCACTGGTGGGCATTTCGGCACGCCACCAGTTCACGCCCTCCACACGATCCTCTTTGTCAAAGCTTTCACCGCCGCCAAAGCACAGCAGCTTTTTATCCTCGATCTCCAGCACGCTGCCCCGGCAGATGTAATACACGCTGCCGCCAATATGCCGCGCCTTGCCCCCCATAAAAGGCTCTGCGGGGTATTCCTTCAGCATATCATAGTTATCGTGGCAGCCATCCAGAAACAGGATCTTGTAGCGGCGCTTGGTGAGCCAGTGCAGGTTTTTTTGCTCCTGCTTGCTGCCGTCCCACAGAAAGCCGAAATCCCCCAGCACGATCAATGTATCTTTGCGGCCCAAACGGCGGATGTCTTTTTCTTTAAAACGGTCGATCTCACCGTGGGTATCGGCGGTAACATAAATCATACGGGTACTCCTTTTTGTGTGATTTTCTGCTTTCGGCAGAAAGGCAGGATGGCAGCGCATCTTTTTTTGCGAAAAAGCTTTATAAACGCGCCAAAAACTGCTATAATATTGATTATACTCTGGTGTAGACTATGGTTTACGGCGGGCGGTCTGCCCGGTTTTCCAGCGCTGCATCCATTGCATAAAAAAGCATTTTGTTCAGGGCCTGCCGATTTTTGGCTGCGGCCCGGCTTCTATTTATTTTATCTCTTTTGAGGATAATTGTCTACATGAAAAAACTTTCTGCCTGCCTTTGCGCCTTTCTTTTCAGCCTGTGCGTTTTCGCGCTGCCTGCACAGGCCGTGGGCTATCAGCCCAGCTATGATGTAAAGGCCGCAGCGGCCTATATTGTGAACCTGGATACCAACCTGATCGTGTATGATCACAACAGCGAGGAAAGCCTGGCCGCCGCCAGCCTGACCAAGCTGATGACCGTGGGCCTGATGCTGGACCAGTATCAGGATCAGTTAGACGAGGTCAGCTGCACTTCGCCGCGTTATATCTACGACTATCTGTATGGCCGCAACGCTTCCAGCGCGGATATTCGCAGCGGCGAAACCGTTACCATGCGCCAGCTGCTGTATGCCATGATGCTGCCCAGCGGCAACGAGGCCGCATATATCGTGGCCGACTATATGGGCTCGGGCAGCGTGGCCAACTTTGTTTCCATGATGAACAATCAGGCCGCCAAGCTGGGCTGCACCGCCACTCATTTTACTGACCCCTGCGGCTTAAACACCGACAATATGCTTTCGGCGCGGGATGCCTATCTGATCCTGCGCTGGGTGATGGATTTTGATGCCTTTCGTGAAGCCTGCAAAACCGAAAGCTTCGATATGGGCACCGACCGTGTGGACCGCTACAGCGCCAGCAACCCCTATATGATTCAGAACACGGACAAAATGATCAGCAAAACGCTGGGCGGCAGCTATTACCGCAGCTATGCCCAGGGCGGCAAAACCGGCACGCTGGAGGACTGGCAGAACTTTGCCAGCTGGCACACGCAGGACGGCATCAGCTATATCTGCGTGGTGCTGCACGCCCCCAACGACTGTGACCCCTACGAATACCCCACCAAGCGCCCCGCGCTGTATGAAACCGGTATGCTGATGGACTGGGTGTATGAAAGCCTGACCATTCAGACCGCCATGGATGTGAACGAGCCGCTCACCGAGATCCCGGTGCGGTATTCCACCGAAACCGACACCCTGATGCTGTATCCGGCAGACGGGCTGGCCACCATTCTGCCCGCCGAAAGCGACGGCAGCGTGACCCAAAAGGAATACAACCTGCCCGATTCTGTGGCCGCGCCTGTGGCACAGGGCGATGTGGTGGGCACGGTAACGCTGTATCTTTCGGGGCAGGCCATCGGCACGGTGGATCTGATCGCCGGGCAGGATGTGCACCGCAATCAGGTGATCTTTGTCATCAGCAAGCTCAGCGACTTTTTCGGCGGCACCTTCTTCCGCGTATTTCTGGTGCTGAGCGTGATCACGCTGGTGATCTATCTGGTGTGGTTCTTCTTGCACACGGCGCAAAACCGCGGCCGCGGCCCGCGCCGCCCGCGGCTGAAATAAAAGCCGCGTTTTCCCTTTTGATTCAGGCTGGTATTTTTATACCGCTTGGTGCCGTTGTTTACACGGCGATATAAATCTAAAAAATACGGAATGTACAGAAAGTGTGATTTTATGCTGGATGTAAAGCGCAACCTTGCCACAATGGTGGATTTTTACGAGCTCACCATGTCCGCCGGTTATCTGGATGAAGGCTACGAGAACAAAGTCAGCGTGTTTGATATGTTCTTCCGCCGTGTGCCCGATGGCGGCGGCTATGCCATCATGGCCGGTTTGCAGCAGTTTATTGAAGCTGTTGACAATCTGCACTTCACCGAGGACGATGTGAAGTTTTTGGAAAGCACCGGCGTGTTCAACGAGCGTTTTCTCGATTATCTGCGCCATTTTGAGCTGCACTGCAACATCTGGGCCATTGAAGAGGGTATGCCCATTTTCCCCCACGAGCCCATTGTTACTGTGGAGGGCCCCTGCATTGAATGCCAGATGCTGGAAACCCTGCTGCTGGTCACCTTTAACCATCAGTGCCTGATCGCCACCAAGAGCAACCGCATTGTGCGCAGTGCCGAGGGCCGCCCCGTGATGGAGTTTGGTGCCCGCCGTGCGCAGGGCTATGACGCCGCCTATTACGGCGCACGCGCCACCTATATCGGCGGCGTGGTCAGCACCAGCTGCGTGATGGCCAGCCGCGACTTTGGCATTCCCGCCAGCGGCACCATGGCACACAGCTGGGTGCAGATGTTCCCCAGCCAGTACGAGGCCTTTAAAAAATACGCCGAAATGTATCCCGATGCCTGCGTGCTGCTGGTGGATACCTACAATGTGCTGAAAAAGGGCATTCCCGATGCCATTCGCGTGTTTGACGAGGTGCTCAAGCCCTTGGGCAAGCGCCCCAAAGGCGTGCGCATTGACTCGGGCGATATTGCCTATCTGAGCAAAAAGGCCCGCAAAATGCTGGACGATGCCGGTTACCCTGACTGCACCATCTGCGCCAGCAACAGTCTGGACGAATATCTGGTGCGCGATCTGATCATGCAGGGCGCCCGGGTGGACAGCTTTGGCATTGGCGAAAATATGATTACCGCCAAGAGTGACCCCGTGTTTGGCGGCGTGTACAAGCTGGCTGCCGTAAAGGATGCAGGCAGCGAGGAATACGAGCCCAAGATCAAGATCAGTGAAACCGCTGAAAAGCTGACTATCCCCGGCAAAAAGAAGGTGTGGCGCATTTTCGATCAGGACGGCAAGGCCATGGCCGATCTGATCACCCTGTTTGACGAGGAGGTTTCCACCGCCAACGGCATTACGCTGTTTGACCCCACCGAAACCTGGAAAGAGCGCACCTATGTGAACTGCGAGGCCAAGTGCATCAGCACGCCCATTTACGAAAACGGCAAGCGCGTGTATGAATCGCCCAAGCTCTCGGACATTCGCGCCTTCTGCAAGCAGCAGGTAGCCACCCTGTGGGACGAAGTGAAGCGCTTTGAAAACCCCCACGGCTATTATGTTGACCTTAGCCAGAAGCTGTGGGACACCCGCAACGACCTTTTGAAAAGCATGAGCCGCTAAATTAGACCAAAAGCCGCCTGCGCAGCATATGCTGTGCAGGCGGCTTTGGTTTTGGCTGCTCAAAGCAGCTTGTGTTCTTGATAGAATTTTTCGGCTGCCGGGTGCAGCGGAATGGGCAGGTTTTGGCACACAAAATCCTTTTCCAGCATTTTTTCCATGCTGGGGTGCGCCTCGGCCAGCTTTTCGCGGGAATTCCACAGGATCTCTGTAAGGCGATAGGCCGTTTCATCGCTCATGGTCTCGTTTACGCACAAAAGGCATTTCACGCCGATGGTGGGCACTGCGCCTATCTGCCCGGTATAGCTGCCGGCCGGGATCAAATCGCGGTAATACGACTCGTTTTCCGCCAAAAAATCATCCAGCTCTTTTTTGGTAAAGCGCAGCAAGCGGCAGGCACGCTTGTTGGCAAGCTCTACAAGACCCTCGATGGGAATGCCCGCAAAGCCCTGTATGGCACACACCGTGCCCCCGGCCACCAAGTCGGCACCTGAGCCAAGGCTGTTGTTGAGCAGCTGTGTTTCCCCGCTTTGCACGCCGACGCTTTCCAGCGTTTTGCGCCCCAGAATATCGCTGGTGGAGCCCTCCGGCCCCAGCACAACGCTTTTTCCGCTCAGCTCGTGTACATAGTAGATGCCCTCGCTCACGGGGGCCATCCAGTTGGCGGTGCTGGTGTACACCGCGCCGATCACGCGCAGGCCCTTTGCAGGCTGCGCAAAGCCGCCAAGGCCATGCAATGCCTCATAGGCTACATCGCCGGTGACAAGGCCAAGGTCAATATTGCCATCTGCCAGTGCCTGCACATTCATTGCTGAGCCGGTAGAGGCATTCACATTCATGCTGATGCCTGTGGTGGTGTCCTCCGTGATCACCTTCGCGATGGCTTTTCCCACAGGGTACATGGTTCCGCCGCTGTCTGCCGTGCCGATGGTAAGGCCCCGCACCTCGCTTTCTCCGTTACCGGAGCCGCAGGCCGCCAAAACAAGGCACATCGCCGCCAGCAGGCAAAGGATGCTCCTTCTTTTTTTCATTCCGTATTCTCTCTTTCTCAACATACGCAGGGCACTTTCCCTGCCCCTTTATCATACCATATTTGCAGCTTGATTCACAGTATCTTTCCTAAAAAAAGGCTCTTTTTGCACAAAAGCGCCGGGGAGTTTTCACTCCCCGGCGCTTTTGCCGGATATTATCAAGATAAGGCAATATCGCATAATTCTAAGTGCCGATACGGCGAGCGAGGTACGGCAGATGCTAAGCAAAAAGTGCAGATAATACTTTGTGTATTATCGAGCATTTTTGCAACGCAGATGCCGTGCCGCAGCCGCCGGAGCGGTGCTTAAGCCGTCAGACGGGAATTGTGCGGTGTTGTCTTAAAAGGTTTTGCAAGCTTGCATCCTGTTTGGGGCTGCTTAGTGCAGCATGCCCTGTGCGATGTTCATAAAGAAGGTGATGGTGGCTGCGTTGGTGATGTTGCTGATGAAGCCGCCGATCAAAGGCACCACAAAGTATGCCAGCTTGGAGTAGTAGTACTGGTCGCACACAGAGGTCATGGTAGCCATGGAAACAGGCACAGCGCCCAGGCCAAAGCCGGTGTGGCCAACGGCGATGATCGCAGCATCGTAGTCACGGCCGCAGGCATTGAAGGTGATGAAACGCACAAACAGGTAAATGAGAATCAGCTGCAGGAACAGGATGGTCAGCAGAGGCAGAGCCAGGTCGATCAGCTGCCACAGCTTCATGGTGATGATGGAGAGAGAAACGAACAGTGCCAGGCTGATCTCGCCCACATTGTCGATGACTTCGTAGAATTCATCGCTGCCCTTGCCGGTTTTGTCCATGATCAGGCGGATGATAATGCCAGCCAGCATGCACATAACGTGGATGGGCATATTCAGGCCGGGCAGAACGATCTTACGGATCTCCAGCAGGATCTGGCCGATGCCGCAGGCCACGATCAGCATAAACCAAGCGTTGCGGCACTCGGTGCCGTTGAACAGGTGAGCAGCCTTTTCGGCCAGAGTTTCCTCGCGGTCTTCCTGATAGCCCTGATCCAGATGCTTTTTGCGGATGATGGAACGGCCGATGGGGCCGCCGATCAGGCAGCCGCTGATCAGGCCGAAGGTGGCAGCTGCAACAGCAACTTCCACTGCGCCGGTGCCGCCCATTTCAGCAGCGATGGGGCCAAAGGAAGCAGCGTTGCCGTGGCCGCCGGTAAGGGGGGTGGAGCCAGCCATCAGAGCGGTGAGGGGGTTCATGCCCATGGCAGTGCCCACGCCCAGAGCCAGTGCATTCTGCAGGATAGCCAGCAGCCACGCCAGACCCGTGAAGATCAGCACCAGCTTGCCGCCCTTTTTCAGCAGAGCCAGAGATGCAGCCATGCCGGAGGCTGCAAAGAAAATGTTGTAGAAGAAGTTGTTCATGATGCTCTGGTTCTCCCACTCGAACTGGCAGATGCCGGTCATGTAGAGAACGCAGGTGAGAATAGCAAACAGGGTACCGCCCACAACAGCGCTGGGAATGCAGTACTTCTTCAGCACGGGCAGTTTGTTGCGCAGCCACTGGCCAAAGTAAATCACAGCGACTACAATGCCCATCATGACGAACATATTGATTTTAATTACAGGAACTTCCATATTATCCTCCTCGTTCAGTGTTTGCAAAGCCGCCTATGGAAGCGGTTTGCTGCGTAAAATCCCGTTTTTATGTTCTCTCTCCAAATTGCATAAAAACCGGCTTTTTCATGTTTATTATTTTAGCCGAGAAGAATTATAAGTTCAATTTATGTATTTAATAAAATGATTTTGTAGGTATCGTAATTCACAATTTCGTAACAATCTGTAGTTTTGCCGTTACGAAACTTTCTTTAGTGGCGGCTGCTGTAGCGGATGGAGGGTCTGCCGCCGGTTTGATAGTCGATCTGGCTGATCAGCTCGCCCTGTTCCAGCATATAGTTCACATACCGGCGAATGGTGATGCGGCTCAGGTGCATCTGCTCGGCGATCTGTTCGCTGGTAAAGCAGCCGGTTTCGTTGTTCTTCCAGAATTCGCGCACCTTTTCCAGTGTGGCGTTGTTCAGCCCCTTGCCCAGCTGCTCCTCGCTGCCCCGGCCCCCGCCGTTTTTGCCCAGCAGGCGGTCAACGGTGTTCTGGTCCAGCGTGGTTTGCTCACGCGACACCTGATTCATCTGCAAAAAACGATCCAGTGCCTGCTGGAAGCGCGCAAATTCAAAGGGCTTTACCAGATAGTCCATCACGCCCCGCGAAAGCATCCCGCGCACGATCTCGGCATCATTGGCCGAGGTAACGGCGATCACCGCAGGGGCCATGCCGCGGCCGTGCAGCTCATCCATAAATTCCTGGCCGGTCATGGCAGGGGTGTAGTAGTCCAGAATGATCAGGTCAGCCTCCTGATTCTCCAAAAACTTCAGCGCCTCGGTGCCGTCCTTAAAAGTGCCCAGCACCTCAAATTGGGGGTTGGTTTCCACATAGCGGCGGTCAATGGCGGCCACCATGGGGTCGTCTTCCACAATGATCACGCGGTAATTCATACTTCTTTCTCCTCTCTGCGGGTAAATGTGAGGGTGATCTCGGTGCCCTCATTTTTTTCGCTTTCGATCTCGATCGTTCCGTGGTATCGCTCTACCAGCTCGTGAATGGCATACAGGCCGATGCCCCGGTTTTCGCCCTTGCTGGAAACACCCTTGATAAAGATGGTGTCCCGAATGGCCGGGTCAATGCCGCGGCCGGTATCCTCGCACAGCACCACATTGCAGTCCGGCCTGCAGTACAGGCCCAAGTGGATCTCCCGCGGCGGATCTTTTTTCTGTGAGAGCTCTTCTATGGCGTTTTCCAGCAGGTTGCCCACAATGGTCACATATTCCTGCACAGGCAGCAAAAGATCGTTTTCCATGCAAATGCTGTCCGGCTGTACGGTCAGGCGAATGCCCAGCTCTGCCGCGCGCATCATTTTGCCCACGATCAGCGCACACAGCTTGCTCACGCGGATCTGCGCAGCGGCCTCACGGATCGACTGGCTGGAAACCAGACTGCTGTTCATAATAAATTCCATGGCCTGCTGGGTTTCGCCGATCTGCAGATATCCCAGGATCACGTGCAGCTTATTCATGTATTCGTGGTTGAAAAAGCGCAGCGAATCCAGCACGTTTTTGGTGCCGGAAAGCTCATCCGAAAGGCGCATGGTTTCGGTTTTATCCGTGAAAATGCTCAGCATACCGGGGCGGTCCTGTTCCAGCATCACGGTCATTTCGGTCACCATGACCGAGTGTGTGCCCAGCATATCCGAATAGTTTTTGCGGTGCTCTGCGGTTTGCGGCTGTGCGGCGGTGGAAGCCGGGAAAAGGGCTGCAAGGTCGGTGCCTTCCAACTGCTGTTGTGTTTTTTCAAACAGGCTTTGCGCCACACGGTTTGCAATCAAAATTTTCCCGTCGGCATCCGTGATAACAAGGCCGTCGGCCAGCGCGTTGAGCATTTCCTCCTGCATAAGATACAGATTCAGCAGCTCGTTCGGCTTGTGGCCCTGCAGTGAGTTTTGCAGAAAACGCACGATCATGCGCGAAAGCATCATGGCCAGCAGCAAGGCTGCGGGCAGCAGCGCCAAGTAGAGCATCACCGTGCTTGAGCTGCGTTTGATCAGGTTGGAATTCAGAATGCCCGTCATCACAAAGCCAAGGGTTTCGCCGTTTTGGTTTTTGATGGCGCAAAATGCGCGCCGCTGCTCGCCGTTTGTGCCAAGGCCCCTGGTGATATAAACGCCCTGCCCTGCCAGCGCCTCAGCTTCCTCGCCGTCCACAAAGCTGTCGCCCCAATCCTGGCGTTTGGTGTGGTAAAAGCGCAGCTTGTTGCGGTCACAGATCATCAGCACATTCACATTTTTCATGGCGTCGCACAGGCTGTCCATCTGATGCTGCACATCCGGGTCCGGGTAGCCCTTTTCCAGCATATCCACCACGCTGTCCAGCGATGCCACATACTCGGCAATGTTGCCAATGGTGTTGTCGATCTGCTGGCGCTCGCTGCGGATATCCACAAACACGCTGATCGTCATGGTGAGGGCGATCACAAAGCTGGCCAGCAGAAAAAAGCTCCACACCAGCTGTTTTTCCAAGGGGAGCTTTTTGAATTTTCCAATCATAAACGATTCCTTTTTACAACTGCAGTTTTTGTACCGGATTCTTTTTTATTATAACGGCAAAATGCCCCTATGGCAAGGCATAACAAAAAAGGCAGCCGCCCTCCTTTCGGAAAGCAGCTGCCCTTTGAAAAAGCAGTTTTCAGAAAAACTTACTTCAGCTCAACCTTAGCGCCCAGATCGCCCAGCTTCTTCTGGATGTCCTCAGCGTCAGCCTTAGAAGCGTTCTCCTTGATGACAGCGTTAGCAGTCTCAACCAGCTTCTTAGCCTCCATCAGGGAAGCGCCGGTGATCTCCTTAACGGCCTTGATAACGCCCATCTTGTTGCCGCCAACTTCAGCCAGCACAACATTGAACTCGGTCTTCTCTTCTGCAGCGGGAGCAGCAGCGCCAGCGGCAGCAGCGGGAGCAGCAGCAACAGCGGAAACGCCGAACTCCTCGCAGTATGCATCGATCAGCTCTTTCAGTTCCAGAACGGACAGAGCCTTAACTTCGTCGATAATGGCAGTGATCTTTTCAGAAGCCATGGTATTACCCTCCAATTTAAATAATATAGTGTAGTTTCAAAAATTAAAATTTACTTGCAGCGGTCAGGCAGCCAAATCAGGCAGCCTCACTCTCCTGCTTATCCACATAAGCCTGCATTGCAACAGCCATGCCGGACAGAGTGCTGGTAAGAGCACCTGCAAACATGGACAGCATACCCTTGAGATCGGGCAGCTTAGCGATTTCGCAAACCTCAGCAGCGGACATGACATTACCGTCCATGTAACCGCCCTTGATGGTAAAGCTCTTAGACTTATCGGCCTCTGCAAACTTGTTCAGAATGCGGGCAGCAGCAATGGGATCTTCCTTCGAGATAGCAATGGCGGTATCGCCCTTAAAGCTCTCAGCCAGGCTCTCCAGAGAAGTGCCCTTAACAGCCAGACGCAGCATGGTGTTCTTAACAACAGCATACTCCACGCCAGCCTCACGCAGTTCCTTACGCAGCTTGGTGTCAGCCTCTACGGTGATACCCTTAAAGCTCACCACAACGCCGGCGCAAGCGCCAACCATTTTTTCGTTCAGAGCAGCAACCAAAGCCTGCTTTTCGGTCAAAATCTTTTCACTGGGCATTTTAGTTTCACCTCGTTTCGCACAGAATTATCTAACATCTTACAAAAAAGCTCTCTGCCCATACACCGAGCAGAGAGCTTTGTAAAGCTATTACAAGCGCTCGTTTCTCGGCAGGTGGGCGAACCCTTTATGCGTAATGCACCTGCTGTCTTAAAAACAGCATAGATATTATACCGCAAACAAGCGGGTGTTGTCAAGCTTTTTTAAGGGGCCGCACACAGTTTTTTGTGTGCGGCCTGCCAAGTACAAGGTAAAAAATTACACGCCGTACTTCTGGGTGCTGAACTTGATGCCAGGGCCCATGGTGGTAGCAATAGAAGCGCTCTTGAAGTAAGTGCCCTTTGCTGCAGCGGGCTTTGCCTTGGCAATAGCCTCCATCACGGTGTTCAGGTTGACAGCCAGCTTCTCGGGGCCAAAGGAAACCTTGCCCACGGGAACATGGATGATGTTCTGCTTGTCCAGACGGTACTCGATCTTACCGGCCTTAGCATCGGTAACAGCCTGACCGATGTTGGGGGTAACGGTGCCGGCCTTGGGGTTGGGCATCAAGCCGCGGGGGCCCAGAACCTTACCCAGACGGCCAACCTGACCCATCATGTCGGGGGTGGTTACCAGAACGTCAAAGTCCATGTAGCCGCCAGCGATCTTTGCGATCAGATCGGTATCGCCCACTTCCTGTGCGCCTGCAGCCTCGGCAGCCTTGGCAGCCTCGCCCTTGCAGATTGCAACAACGCGAACGTTCTTACCGGTGCCGTTGGGCAGGATAACAGCGCCGCGAACCTGCTGGTCTGCATGGCGGCTGTCAACGCCCAGGCGAACGTGCAGCTCAACGGTCTCGTCGAACTTTGCCTTAGCGGTCTGGCAGCAAACGGCCAGAGCCTCGTTCATATCATATGCTTTGGTGCGGTCAACGAGCTTAGCGCTTTCCACATACTGTTTGCCGTGTTTCATAACTCTTTAATCCTCCTTGGCTCAGCCTTCGACGGTAACGCCCATGCTGCGAGCGGTGCCTGCGATCATGCTGCAGGCAGCCTCCAGGCTGGCGGCGTTCAGGTCAGGCATCTTGGTCTTGGCGATTTCCTCAACCTGTGCCTTGGTGATAGAAGCAACCTTTTTCTTGTTGGGGGTGCCGGAAGCGGTTTCGATGCCGGCAGCCTTCTTGATCAGAACAGGAGCGGGAGGAGTTTTGGTGACGAAGCTGAAGGAGCGGTCAGCATACACAGTGATCACAACGGGAATGATCATGCCCATCTGATTCTGAGTACGAGCGTTGAACTCCTTGGTGAATGCAACAATGTTTACGCCCTTCTGGCCCAGAGCGGGACCAACAGGGGGAGCCGGAGTTGCTTTGCCGGCGGGAATTTGCAGTTTAATGTAGCCAGTAACTTTCTGTGCCATTGTATTGCACCTCCAAAATTGTGGTAAGTTGCGGGCTGCGGTGCAGCCCTCCCACGAGCGTGCGACCTTCGCGCGCTCTATAAAAACCGCATGCGGTTTTTACCGGAAATAAATGCCTGTTTCTTTAACGGCGGCTGCCATTAAAGAGTTTTGACCTGTGCCAGGTCCAGTTCTGCAGAAGTATCGCGGCCAAACATGGAAACTTCCACCTTCACCTTGCGGGTTTTGGTGTCGATCTCCTTCACAAGGCCCACAAAGCCTTCCAGTGGGCCTGCCACGATCTCTACATTGTCGCCCACAGCAAAGTCTACCTTGGTTTCGGTGTGCACTTCCACGCCCATTCTCTCCACCTCAGCTTCGCTCAGGGGCTCCGGTTTGCTTCCGGGGCCTACAAAGCCGGTGCAGCCGCGGGTGTTGCGCACAATATACCAGGTTTCGTCGTTCATGACCATTTTCACGAACACATAGCTGGGATAGAGCTTGCTCTGAACTTCTTTTTCACCGATCTTGTTGCCGTTTTTATCCAGCACATCCTCAGTGGTGATCTCCACGGGGACCCTGACATCACAAATCAGATCCTGCAGGTGGCGATTTTCGACCATGGTCCGCAGATCTTGTGCGACCTTGTTCTCATGGCCGGAAAAGGTATGAGCGACATACCACAAAGCCTGATCAGCCATTGAATGATCCTCCGTTTTGTTTTCAGCCTACCAGCAGGCCGATGATGCCGCCGAAGATCGCATCGACAGCGATCATAAAAATGGCAGCGATGATAACGACCGCAATTACCACTACGGTGTTGTTGCGGGTCTGCTCCTTGGTGGGCCAGACGACCTTTTTCAGCTCGGCTGCGGTATCTTTCCAATACTGCTTTACACGGCTGAACCAGCTCTTCTTGCCGGAGCCCTTTTTGGCCTCAACTTTTTTATCAGCCATTTTCCTCCGCCTTTCCTTACTTGGACTCGCGATGGACAGTATGCTTCTTGCAGAAACGGCAATACTTCTTCATCTCAAGACGGTCAGGGGAATTTTTCTTGTTCTTCATGGTGTTGTAGTTGCGCTGTTTGCACTCAGTGCAGGCAAGGGTGATTTTCACTCGCATAGTTCGGCACCTCCGTTTGGTTTTTTTAGCCTCCCTCGATCGCGGCGCGCCCCAGAAAAGGGCACAAAAAAATAGACCCCGCAATAGAGGTGTTATTATAATAGCATGCCCGCGCTGGCGTGTCAAGAGATTTTTTGCCGGTTTTTTCGGTTTTTTCGGCTTTTTTCTGCAAATTTGCGCCTTCCCCTTTTGAAACCGCGCCCTTTATGCTATACTGGTATATTATAATAGTATATTATGCCCTTTTGTGCGCCCTTTTCCGGGCCGAAGTTCGTTTTTTTCATGGCAGCGCCGCGGGTTTCATAAAAATAGGTATGGCGCAACCGGCTGTTTTGTGATAAGATAAATGCGCTTTGCGGCCATAGGCTGCAGCTATATAAATACTATATTATATATAAGGAGATGGTCTTTCCATGGATAACCGCCCCATCGGCGTTTTTGACAGCGGGCTTGGCGGGCTGACCGGCGTTCGGCAGCTGCGCAAGATCCTGCCCCATGAGGACATCGTGTATTTCGGCGATACCGGGCGCGTTCCCTACGGCTCACGCAGCCCCGAAACCATCATTCAATATGCCCAGCAGGATATCAACTTTCTGCTTTCTAAAAATGTAAAGTTCATCATGGCTGCCTGCGGCACCGTGAGCAGCACCTACCCGCTGGACCGTGCGGCCAATCTGCCGGTGCCCTATACGGGCGTGGTGGGCAGCACGGTGCGTGCCGCCGAAGCCGCCACCCGCAACCGCAAGGTGGGTGTGATCGGCACGGCTGCCACCATTCGCAGCGGCAGCTATGACAGCCTGCTGCGCCAGCTGGTGCCGGGCGTTGAAATTCACAAGCAGGCCTGCCCGCTGTTTGTGCCGCTGGTGGAAAACGGCATGGTGGGCATGGACGAAGAGATCACGCGCCTTGCCGTGGCCAAATATCTTGGCGGCATTCGCGATGCAGGCGTAGACACCCTGATCCTGGGCTGCACCCACTACCCGCTGCTCACCGAGCAGATCCGCGCCTTTATGGGGCCGGAGGTGGCGCTGATCGACCCCGGCAAGGTGACCGCCATTGCCATGAAAGAGGCCCTGCAGGCGCTGGAATTGCTGGCCGACCCTGCCAAAGAGCAGGGCAGCGCCGAGTTTTATGTGAGCGACACCGTGGAGGCTTTTTCCGCCTCGGCTGACCTGTTTTTGGGCCAGTATGCGGGCGGCAAGGTGGAGCGTGTTGCCATTGAAACCTACTGAGGCTGAATTTATCAGGAAAGGAGCTGTGCCTATGGCGCTGCCGGAAAATTGCATTATCACGATCAACGGCCGGGTGGAATCCGGCAATCCCCAGGTCAACGAAGATTCCTGCGATACCATCGAGCTGATCACCCGCGGTTATTTTACACGCAAGGGCGAAAACTTTTTTATCACCTACCACGAAAGCGAAGCCACCGGCTACAAGGGCTGCACCACCACAGTGAAGATCGCCGGGGATTCCCGCTGTGTGACCATGCTGCGCTTCGGCCCGGCCCAAAGCCAGCTTGTGATCGAAAAGGGCACCCGCCACATCTGCCACTACGAAACCGGCGTGGGCGCCATGACCCTGGGCGTGGCCGCCGATGAGATCGAGCATAACCTGACCGACGAGGGCGGCGAGGCCAGCTTTTCCTACACGCTGGACACCGACGCCCAGCTGCTGAGCCGCAACTGCGTGCGCCTGCGGGTGCGGCTGGCCGATTCCTGCCGATCATAACCATTTTTGCCATATCGGCACATATCCTTGTGCGGTATTGCCATCATTCTGAAAGGATCAACGAGATATGAACTACGAAAACTTTAACCCCCGCGCCTTTTTGCTGGCACAGGCCCGCGAGCTTCTCACGCAGGCTGCCAACGCCGCCATGGCTGACGGTTCTTTGCCCCAGGCCGAGCTGCCCGCCTTTATCACCGAGATCCCGGCCGACCGCAAAAACGGCGATGTGGCCAGCAACATGGCCATGGCCGGTGCCCGCGCATGGCACAAGGCCCCCAAAATGATTGCCGAGGCCATTCTGGCACACCTGCCCAGCCTGCAGGGCACCTGCTGGGACCGTGCCGAGGTGGCAGGCCCCGGCTTTATCAACCTGTACACCGGCGCTGACTGGCTGAGCACCGTGGTGCTGGCCGCCGCCACCAACCCCGAATACGGCCGCACCAACTACGGCAACGGCCAGAAATACAATGTGGAATTCGTGAGCGCCAACCCCACGGGCCCCATGCACATGGGCAACGCCCGCGGCGGCGCCTTGGGTGACTGTCTGGCCGCCGTGCTGGACTGGGCGGGCTATCAGGTGACCCGTGAGTTCTACCTGAACGATGCCGGCAACCAGATCCAGAAATTCGGCAAAAGCCTGGCCGTGCGCTATCTGCAGAAGTGCCTGGGCGAGCAGGGCTATCCCCTGCCCGAGGAATGCTATCAGGGCGCAGATATCATGGAGCGCGCCGTGGCCTTCGGTGAAGCACACGAGGCCCAGGCCGCCCCGCTGGTGGAAGCCTGCCGCGCCCTTTCGGGTGATGCATTGTACGAGAGCGAGGCCTTTGCCCAGCTGAAAGAGGCCCTTGTAAACTTTGCTTTGCCCATCAACATTGCCAACATGGAAAAAGACCTTGGCAAATACCGCATTTCTTACGACACATGGTTTAAAGAAAGCACTCTGCACGCCAGCGGCGCTGTGCAGGCCGTGGTGGACAAGCTGCTGGCCAGCGGTGCCTGCTACAAGGCCGAGGACGGTGCGGTGATGTATCGCAGCGCCCAGTATGCCGCCAAATACGGCACCGTGAATAAGAAAAAGACCGACGACGGCAGCGAGGAAGAGGCTAAGGACGAAGTGCTGGTGCGCGGCAACGGCATTCCCACCTATTTTGCCGCCGACATTGCCTATCACTACAACAAGCTGGCCGTGCGCGGCTTTGACAAAGCCATTGACATTTGGGGCGCTGACCATCACGGCCATGTGGCCCGCATGAAGGGCGCTATGGATGCCATTGGCCTGAACGGCGAGCAGCTGGATGTGGTGCTGATGCAGCTGGTGAACCTGATGAAGGACGGCCAGCCCGTGCGCATGAGCAAGCGCAGCGGCAAGGCCATCAGCCTGACCGATCTGCTGGATATGGTGCCCATTGACAGCGCGCGTTTCCTGTTTAACGAGCAGCAGGCCGGCAGCGCCATGGATTTTGACCTTGACCTTGCCATCAAGCAGGACAATGACAACCCTGTGTATTATGTGCAGTACGCCCACGCCCGCATTTGCAGCATTCTGAAAAAGCTGGAAAGCGAGGGCGTTGTGTACGGCGGCGAGGAAAGCTGGCACGGCCAATACACCTTTGCCGAACCCGCCGAGCTGGAGCTGATCCGCATGCTGGAGGCTTTCCCCGCCGAGATCGTGCTTTCGGCCCAGAAATACGACCCCGCGCGCATCAACCACTATGTCACCGCGCTGGCCGCCGCCTTCCACAAGTTCTACAACACCTGCCGCCTGCTGGGTGAGCAGCCCGCCACCCTGCAGGCCCGTTTGGCCCTGTGCCTTGGCGTGAAGGCTGTGATCTATAACGTGCTGACCATGTTCAAGATCACCGTTCCTGAAAAAATGTAATCAGCGCAAACGCCCGAAGGCCCCCTCAGTTTTGAGGGGGCCTTCGCTGTTTTATGCGGCTGTTTTATGCGGCTTTTATGCCGGAATGATAAATTTTCATCGTAAGGGCGAGCATTGCTTGCCCGCTAAAGCCCTGTGATGCCGCAAGGCCCCCGGGTGGAGCAGAGCCCCACCCCTACTATAAACCGCAAGAGAGTGCGTTTGAATTTTATTGCTACTTCGTAATTTTTCCGCAGGAGCGAGCATTGCTCGCCCGCCTTTGCCGTGCCTGCTGACCCCAAAATATACCCCCGCACCGCTGGCGGGCCTGCAATGCAGGCCCCTACAAGCAAAAGATTCCAGGCTTATGCAAAAATTCTATTGCTCTTTCAAAATTTTATCGTAGGGGCGAGCATTGCTTGCCCGCCTTTGCCGTGCCCGCTGGCCCAAAAAATATTCCTCCGCACCGCTGGCGGGCCTGCAGTGCAGGCCCCTACAAGCAAAAGATTCAGGCTTATGCAAAAATTCTATCGCTCTTTCTAAATTTTATCGTAGGGGTGAGCATCGCTCGCCCGCCTTTGCCGTGCCTGCTGACCCCAAAATATACCCCCGCACCGTTGCGGGCCTGCAGTGCAGGCCCCTACAAGCAAAAGGCAAGGCTTATGCACGGCGCTGTTTTTTGGCTGGCAAACAGCCGGGGCAACGCCGTGCTTTCGGCCAAGCAGGCTTCGTTTGAGGTAAGCGGCGAGGTTTCGATCGTGTGCATTGCGTTTGCGCCCATTCTGGTGCCCTGCATTTGCGCGTATATGGAGCTGAATCCCAAGGTAAATGTGCGGCTTTTGCACTTTAACCACCTGCTCAACAGCTCGGGCGAGGTGGATTACGATTTTATTTTAACGGCTTCGCGCTATGCGCCGGATCTGGGCGAGGGCGAGCGGCTTTGGGTCACCCAGCCGCTGTTTGCCGAGGACGCTTATTTTATCATCAGCCCCCGGCACCCGCTGTTTGACCGACTGCCCGAAAACGATGCCGATTTTGATCTTGCGCAGTTTTCCGAGGCCAGCTTTATCACCATGCGCCAGGATGCCAGCTATTCGGATTTTTCCGGCGATCTGTGCCAAAACGCCGGGTTTGTGCTGAAAAGCTATTTTCAGTCAGACGATTTTCTGGTAAAGGTGATGGTGATCCGCGAGGGCAAGGCCGTGGGCTTTTTGCCCCGTTCCGGGCTGGAACTGGCCCGCAGCATTTGCCCGGATCTGCGGGCGGTGCGCTGCGCCCTGCCCGGCGGCGACCGCACGGTGCAGCTGATGCGCAAGAAAAAAAGCCTTTTGAGCGAAACCGCCTTGGATTTTTGGGATTTTGCGCTGGATCACTTTAACCTGCCCCCCGACGGGGAGGACTGATGCCCCCAAACGCAAAAAGGCGCCCCCGGTTTGCACCGGAAGCGCCCTTTGATACAGTGGCCCAACATATATAGGATACCACATTTTCGCCACGGATTTCAAGAGGCAAAATTACATAATTTTGGTTTTAAAATCCATGCACATTGCGAATAGACACCCCGCCCCGGCCGTGGTATAGTATAGACACAAACAAAAGAACAACCAACAGGATCACATTTTGATGGATCCGTTTTCAAAACAGACTACATTACAGAAAGGAGCCAAGGCCAATATGAGAAGCGCTGAACTGGAACCCGCACAGTTTATCCGGGCCTGGGCCCACTGAAAAAGGATTGCCGCTTCATCGCCACCGGACGATTTACCGGTACACAAATTATAAGCGACGCACCTGAGTAAGAGCCTTAGCCGCCCGGGAATTTACCCCAGGCAATTTAATATAGATGAAGAAAGAAGTGGATGGTTATGAAAATTCTGAAACTGATGTGCTTCACCTGTATAGTCCACCCCTGATTTAAAGAGGCGTTGAATCCCATGTACTAACAAACTTGTTCGTCTTACTCACCTTTACTATAACGAGGCTTGTGTTCCAATGAACCTGATTTAGCACAGTTCGCCACTCACCCATTATAAGAGGCAGCTTCCGATGAACACTTAGTTCTGTCCGGTATTTCCCCTTTATATGAGGCTTAGCGTCCAATGTGATACGATTTCAGGTCGATCATTCACCCTTAGTTGAACGAGGTTTGAGTCCGATGATTTAGTTTAGTTTCTGGTAAGTACCCCATCTTCGACGAAAGAAGTTGATTCTGCTATGAAAGTTGCTTTTAATCGCCTGATGATGATTCTGTAAAAGAAAGGGTCACTCCAATGTACTAACCAAATGAAATGGCGGGATGTTAAAACGCCATCGCATCAAAACTTTCCAGTCCGGGCCTTCTGTCGAGGGCCCGGATTTTTTTTGCCCGCAATGGCATTTTGCTTTTTTGTATGCTACAATAGCTTTGTATATAACGAAAACCTGCTTTGGCTTTGGCCGGGCGCAAAAGGAGTGCATAAACAAGCCATGTATGATTATCTGATCGTTGGCGCCGGGCTGTACGGCGCTGTGTTTGCCCACGAAGCCGCCAAGGCGGGCAAAAAGTGCCTTGTAGTTGACAAGCGCAGCCACATTGCGGGCAATATTTATACCGAAGAAGTCGAGGGCATTCAGGTGCATCGCTACGGCGCACATATTTTTCACACCAACAACAAAGAGGTGTGGGATTATGTGAACCGGTTTGCGGTGTTCAACCGCTATACCAACAGCCCGGTGGCCAATTATAAGGGCGAATTGTACGACCTGCCCTTTAACATGAACACCTTCAACAAAATGTGGGGGGTGATCACCCCTGCCCAGGCGCAGGCCGAAATTGAGCGCCAGCGCGCCGCCCACTACACCGCCGAGCCTAAAAATCTGGAAGAGCAGGCCATCAATCTGGTGGGCATAGATATCTACGAAAAGCTCATCAAGGGCTACACCGAAAAGCAGTGGGGCCGCCCCTGCACCCAGCTGCCGGCCTTTATCATTCAGCGCCTGCCCGTGCGCCTGACCTTTGACAACAACTATTTCAATGCCCTGTATCAGGGCATTCCCGTGGGCGGCTACACCAAGCTTGTGGAAAATCTTTTGCAGGGCATCGAGGTGCGGCTGGGCGTGGACTATCTGGCCCAGCGCCAAAGCCTGCGCCCTCTGGCCGAAACTGTGGTGTTCACCGGCCCTGTTGATGCTTATTTTGACTATCAGCTGGGGGAACTGCAATATCGCAGCGTGCGCTTTGAAACCGAAACGCTGAACACCCCCAACTATCAGGGCAACGCCGTGATCAACTATACCGATGCCGAAACACCCTTCACCCGCATTATCGAGCACAAACATTTTGAATTCGGCAGCACCGAGCCCGGCACCAAAACCGTGATCAGCCGCGAATACAGCGCCGAGTGGAAGCGTGGTGACGAGCCCTATTATCCCGTGAACGATGAGAAAAACAGCCGCCTGTACGAGCAGTACAAGGCGCTGGCCGAGGCCGAGCCGGGGGTTTTGTTCGGCGGCCGACTGGGCGAATACAAATATTACGATATGGACAAGGTGATCGAAACTGCTTTGCAGCGTGTGCGCGCTGTGATCGCATAAAAGGCATTTGCCGCTATCAAAAAGGAGGGTTTCCCCATGCAGAATTTTCAGTTTTATGTTCCCACAAAAGTAATCTTTGGCCAAGGCACCGTCGATCAGGTGGGCCAGCTTGTGGCCGAGCAGGGCTGCAAAAAGGTGCTGGTGCATTTTGGCGGCCGCAGCGCCAAGGCCAGCGGCCTGCTGGACCGTGTGTGTGCCTCGCTGCAAAGCGCCGGTGTGCCCTATGTTACGCTGGGCGGCGTAAAGCCCAACCCGCGCCTGGCGCTGGTGTATGAAGGGCTGGAGCTGTGCCGTAAAGAAGGCGTGGACTTTCTGTTGGCTGTGGGCGGCGGCAGCGTGATCGACAGCGCCAAGGCCATTGCCTTTGGCCTGGCCAACCCCGATCTGGATGTGTGGGATCTGTACGATCAGCGCGCAGCAGCCACCGCCTGTGCCCCCGTGGGCTGCGTGCTCACCATTGCCGCTGCCGGCAGCGAAACCAGCAACAGCAGCGTGATCACCAAGGAAACGCCCGATGGCGACTTAAAGCGCGCCTACGGCAGCGATCTGTGCCGCCCGCGCTTTGCCATTATGGACCCCACCCTCACCTACACCCTGCCCGATTACCAAACGGCCTGCGGCTGCACCGATATTATGATGCACACCATGGAGCGCTTTTTTGCCTATGAAAAAGACAATGATGTGACCGACAATATCGCCATTGGCATTCTGCGTGCCGTGAAAAAGAACGCCCTGATCCTGGTGAATGACCCCAAAAATTACAACGCCCGCGCCCAGATCATGTGGGCAGGCAGCCTGAGCCACAACAGCCTGACCGGCTGCGGCATTGTGGGCCGCGGCGACTGGGCCACCCACCAGCTGGAGCATGAGCTGGGCGGTATGTTTGATGTGGCGCACGGCGCAGGCCTTGCCGCCATGTGGGGCAGCTGGGCACGCTATGTGTGCGACGCTCAGCCCGCCCGCTTTGCACAGTTTGCACGCGAGGTGATGGAGGTGCCCGCCACCGGCGATGACATGATCGATGCACTGGCCGGTATCGCCGCCTTTGAAAACCTTATGCACGAGCTCCACATGCCCACCAATCTGCCCGAGCTGGGCGTGACCGCCACCGAGCAGCAGATCGAAACGCTGGCCTATCGCTGCACTTATGAGCATCGCCGTAAGATCGGCTATGTGAAGGTGCTGGACGAAAGCGATATCGCCAACATTTACCGCATGGCCAATCAGGTGCCTGATCCCTTATTCACTTAAAACAGGCAAGTGCCCATGATGCGAATGATTCTGGAACTTTCGTGGCTTTGGAAATTTTTATCGGTTTTTGCCGCCATCGCGTTTGTGCTGGCGGCGTGTGCCGGGCACGGCAAAAACCCTTTGGCAAAAAGGGTGTCATCGTTTTGATTTTGATCGCCTTTGTGATCGCCGCGGTGTGGCTGATGCAGCTGGCCCGCACCCCCATGCCCATTTAAAGTGAGCCTTAAAAAAGCCCTCCCGCACGCCAAAATTTGCGTGCGGGAGGGCTTTTGGTTTACTGCAGCTGCTGGATTATCACCGGCAGCAGCACATTCATATCAATGGGCTTGGCCACATGGTCGTTCATGCCCACGGCCAGCGCTCGGTTTTTATCCTCCGAAAAGGCGTTGGCTGTCATGGCAATAATAGGCACCCTGGCTTTGGCCGGGCTTTGCATACGCCGGATCTTGACGGTGGCATCGTAGCCGTCCATCACGGGCATCTGAATATCCATCAGCACCAGATCGTAATAATGCTCGGGGGCTTTTTCCAGCATTTCCACGCACACCACGCCGTCGTTGGCGCGCTCCACCACAAAGCCTTCGTCCTTGAGCAGCTCGGTGGCGATCTCAGCGTTCAGGTTGTTGTCCTCGGCCAGCAAAATGCGCTTGCCCTTCAGCTTTTTCTTTTGCTCCTCCATGGCGGCATCGGTGCTTTTGGGCCAGGCTTCCTCCAGAGAAGCCACGCGGCAGGGAATGGTAACGGTAAAGCACGAGCCTTTTCCCAGACTGCTGGATACCGAAACGGTGCCGCCCATCAGATCCACCAGCTTTTTCACAATGCCCATGCCAAGGCCGCTGCCCTCCACACGGCTGATGGTGGAGGTATGCTCGCGGGAAAACGGCTCGAAAATATGCTTCTGGTATTCCTCGCTCATGCCGATGCCGGTGTCCGACACAGTAATGGTCATATCGCATCGGCCGTTTTCGTTGGCCGGGGTCTGCCGCAGCTCACACCGGATCTGGCCGCCGGCACCGGTGTATTTTACGGCATTGCTGAGAATATTGATCAGCACTTCGGAAAGATGTGGGGCATCCACATACACATACGGGTGCAGAATGGTGGCCGCCTTGGTAAGCTGCAGGCCCTTTTGTGCGGCATCGTGCCCAAACATCATCACGCAGGTGGAAAAATCTTCCTCCACATTCGAGATCCCGTTTTCGATCACGGTTTTGCTGTTTTCAATGCGGGCTAAATCCAGCACATTGTCCAGCAGCGAAAGCAGACTTTTGCCGCAGCCCTGAATGTTTTTCATGTATTTTTCCAGCTTTTCCGGCTCGTTCAAGTGCCTTGCAGCCAGCTCGGAATAGCCGATAATGGCGTTCATGGGCGTGCGGATATCGTGGCTCATGTTGAACAAAAAAGTGGATTTTGCACGGTTGGCGGCGCAGGCAGCCTCGGCCGCTTGTTCCAGCTGACGCTTTTGCTCGCGGTCTTTTTTCTGCTCGCTGTAAATATAAAGGCTGGCCCCGGCCAAAAGGATCACCATCACCGCGCCTGCGATGGCACCGGCCTCAAGCGCTAAAATATTATGCTCGCGGATAAACTCATAGGTGGGCTGCATATCCATTTCAATGCACAGCGCACCGATGATTTCGCCCGTGCCGTCGTTGGCATGCACCGGGTAGCAGGCTGTGAAAATATGCCCCCAGGTGGTATCCACGATATCCCGTGAGTAAACGCTTTGCCCCAAAAGCGCCGCTTCCACATAGGGCACCATTTCACTTTCAAGCGGGCTGCCCGGATAGCCAAAATATGGGCTGCCCGGCTCCAGCCCGTCCACCAGATAGATCAGCGTTCCATCGGCTGTGCGCTTCACGGTGAAGAAATCCATGGTGGCGTTCATGCTGAGAATTTCATTCATGTGCTGCTGCATTGCAAGATAACGCTCGGAATCCATATCCTCGCGCGTGTTGATCTCGGAAAAATCCGCCCGCGTTAAAAGGCTGTCGATGCTCTCATGCATGGCATCGGTTCGGCGTATATTTTCCTGCACGGTGTTTTCCAGAATGCTGTCGTTATACATTCCCTGCAGGATCGTGGTGTAGGCCGACAGTGCCAGCAGCGCCAGCAGTGCCAGCAGCATAAAACTGTACACCCGGATCCGCGGAACCTTGATCTTGGGTTTTTTCATCGGTCATCTCCCTGCATTTTGGCAAGAGCCTGCCGCGTCTTTTGCAGATCCAGCGGTTTTGCCAGATAATCCGTCATACCGGCGGCAAGGCCCTGCTCCACATCATCTTGGAACGCATTGGCCGACATTCCAATAATGGGCACGGTTTTGGCATCGGGCCGGTCCAGTGCGCGAATGCTGCGCGTGGCGGCAAGGCCATCCATCACCGGCATCATCACATCCATGATCACCAGATCGTAATGGCCGGGCTGCGACTGCGCAATTTTTTCCAGTGCTGTCTGGCCGTTTTCGGCCGTTTCCACCGCCATGCCCTCCTCTTCCAGCATATACTGGGCAACTTCGCGGTTCAGGGCGTTATCCTCCACCAGCAACACACGCTTTCCTGTCAGATACACCCGGGGCGGCTGCTCTTTTGGCGGCTCGTGATAGTTGGTATCCACCTGCAGCGGAATGGTCACTGTAAAAGTAGTGCCCTTGTTTTCGCAGCTTTCGCACGCAATGCTGCCGTTCATCTGCTGCACCATTTCCTTTACCAGCGAAAGCCCCAGCCCCGTGCCGTTCATGCTGCTGTAGTTTTCCTTGCCCTCCTGCGAAAAGGGCTCGAACATATGCTTTTGGAATTCCTCGCTCATGCCAATGCCGGTGTCGGCACAGGTAAACTGATACACCGCCGTGGTGCCGTTACACGAAAGCTCTCTGGTTTTCATTTCCACCGTGCCGTTGGGCCGGTTGTATTTGATGGCGTTCCACGCAATGTTCATTAAAATGCGGTACAAATGCTGCTTACTGCCGATCACGCGCGTGTGGGCCAGCTTTTGATTGGGGTCCGTGATAAACTGCAGGCCCAGATCGTTTACGTGCTGCCTTACCACCGCCACAGAATCGTGCAGCATCTCGTTGAGATCAAACGCTTCGATCTGCAGCGGAATACCGCCGGATTCCAGCTTGCTGAAATCCAGCACATCGTTTACCAGCGAGGCCAGATACTCGGCGGCCTTGTGCATTTTCTGGCAGTTTTCATACAGCTTTTGGGCATCCTTGGGCGTTTTTTCGCAAATTGCCAGCATGCCCAGCAGGCCGTTGAGGGGCGTGCGGATATCGTGGCTCATGCGGCGCAAAAAGCGTGTTTTGGCCGAGTTTGCCTTTTTGGCTTCCAGCACGGCGTTCTGCAGCGCAATGCCGGTTTTTTTTCGCTCGTCGATATCCATGATAATGCCGTAAAAGGTTTTGGGCACACCGCCTTCCCCGCGCACAACGCTGCCCGCCGAGCGGATCCACCGATAGCCGCCGGTTTTGGTGAGAAAACGGAATTCTGTGTCATACACCAGCTTTCCCGTGGTATCCGTGATCACATTTTTCAGTTCCCGGCGCATACGGTCTATATCATCGGGGTGTACGCGCCCCACGCCCGCCTGAATATTATCGGGAAAATCGCGCCTGCTCTGAAAGCCCAGAATTCTGCGGAATGCATTACTCCATTCCACCGAGGCAAACTTTCCGTTTTCATCATAATGCACAGTCCACGCACCGGTTTTCATGGTGGTGTGGATGGCGTCCATTTCCTCCAGCGCCTCGCAGGCTTTTTGCAGCGCCTCATTTTTCTGGCACTCCAGTTCCTTTTCTTTCTTTTCGGCGGTTATATCAAAAAATGCGCCAAAAAAGGTGTAGGGGGTATTGTCCGGCCTGCGCATGGCATAGCCGGTAGAGCGGAACCAGCGGTACTCCCCGGTTTTGGTGCGCATTCTGAATTCCTGATCGTATTTCTTTTTTCCCGTGGTATCCCGCAGGTATTCGTACATATCACGAACGCAGCGCTCACGGTCATCCGGATGGATGCGCCCCAGCCAGATCTCCTGCGTTTCGGGGTCTTCCCGTGTGGTATATCCCAGCATTTTGCGGTATTCGCGGCTGCGCTCCACCCGGGTGATCCTGCCGTTTTCGTCCAGCTCGGTGCGCCACATGCCCGAGCCGATCAGCTTGTGCAGAATGCGGTAGTTTTCCTCGGCCTGCTTTGCCATACGGCTGGCCTCTTCGGTTTTTTCCAAAAGCTTTTGCTTTTCGATTTCCTCGTCAATGCAGCGGCCCAGCAAAAGGGCGCGTATGGCGGTTTCGCTGCATTCGGTGCAGACCACCTTGGTTTCCACCCAGTGCACCTTGCCGTCCCTGCCGTTTTGCTTGTGCCGCAGCGAAAGTGTATCCGTGCCGGTGCGGAAGCTGCGCAAAAGGTTTTCACGGCTGAGCATACGGGCAAACTGCCCCGCCTGCTGTCTGTCGGGCACCGTGCAGGTGCCGCTGACGGCCAGTTCGCCAATGGTGCCGCCCTGTGCGAGTTCCTGATTCGTATAACGGCTGCATTCCAGCATTTCATAGCTGTTGTTCAAAAGATCCAGCTCAATGGCCAGCGAATATTCCACGCCCATGGCCGCCGAAAACTGGCGCACCTGCCGGTTGAGGGTGCGCTCTTTTTCCAGCTTTTTCAGCGTGGTTTCCAGTGCTTCATTCTGCTTGATCTTTTCAAAAATGTTTTTCTTCACATCGCGCAAAATGCACATACAATAACCACTGTTCCCTGTGGGCACGGCATCCACATGCAGATAAGCGCCTATTTCTTCGGCGATCTCATCCAGCTCACAGGGAATGCTTTTGTAGGCGGCCTCGTAGTACGGCTTCAGCCACTTGCGGCTGGCTGTGGGAAACAGCGTATAAAAGCGCTGCCCCACCAGCTTTTCGGCTGGCAAGCCCTTCATTTCGGCAAAGGCCGGGTTACAGTAAACATAGGTCCAGTCCACAGGGGCTGCAGCCTCGTTTAATTCCACATGGATCACGCAGATGCCGTTGGGATTATAGTCATGGATCGAAAGATCCCAATGTTCGTTGCTTTTTTTCATGGTCGTTTCCTCTCCCGTACAGCCGCAAAAGCTTTTGGGGCTGTTTCGCCGCAGTTTTCGGCCCGCGGTGCAGCAGGCCAAGGCCGTGCAGCGCCAGCCTGCCTCAGCGGCAGCACGCGGCGATCACCGCAATGGTTTTATGGATATCCAGCGGTTTGGCCAAATGGGCATTCATGCCCGCCTGCATACTTTTTTGTGCATCCTCCACAAAGGCGTTGGCCGTCATGGCAATAATGGGAACCAGCTGCGCATCCTTTCGCGGCAAGGCGCGTATGGCGCGTGTGGCGGCAAGGCCGTCCATCACCGGCATCATTACATCCATCAAAATGCCGTCAAAGGTGCCCACCGGGCTGGCGGCAAACAGCTCCAGCGCCTGCCGGCCATCGTTCACCACCGTGATCTCGGCGCCGGCATCCTGCAAAAGAGCCTGCGCAATTTCGGCGTTCAGCTCGTTATCCTCGGCCAGCATCAGCTTGAGCCCCTGAAGGCTGAGCTTTTCGGATGTGTTTTCTTCCCGGCATTTTTGCTGCTGGGCAATCTCAAAGGGCAGCGTGATCACAAAGGTGGAGCCCACGCCCTCGCGGCTGCTCACCTCAATGCTGCCGTGCATTTTATCCACCAGCTTTTTCACAATGGTCATGCCAAGGCCGGTGCCCTGATACACACTGCGGGCATCCGAATGCTCCTGCACAAAGGGATCAAAAATGTGTTTTACAAAATGGTCGCTCATGCCAATGCCGGTATCCGTGATCGTCCAGCGGTAAACCACCTGCTCTTCGGTTTTTTCCACTCGCTCCACCTTGGTGTACACCTTGCCGCCGGGGCGGTTGTATTTGATGCAGTTGGTGTAAATATTCAAAAGCAGCTGGCGCAAATGCAGCGGGCTGCCGTATACACAGCAGCAATCGCCCGGCTCGGCTGTGGGCAGATCATACTCCATGGAAATGGAAAACCCGGCGGCGCGGCCCTCTACAATGGTGATGATCTCGGGAAACAGCTGCCGAAGTGAAAAGGCTTCGTGCGCCAGCACGATCTCGCCGCTTTCCAGCTTGCTCATTTGCAGCACATCGTTGATCAGCGAAAGCAGATGCCTTGCCGCCACAAACATTTTATCGCGGTTGGCGTTTACAAGCGCATGGTCATCGGGGTGGTTTTTATCGATCTCCAGCAGGCCGATAATGCCGTTGAGGGGCGTGCGGATATCGTGGCTCATACGGGATAAAAACTCGGTTTTGGCACGGCTGCCGTCCTGCGCCTGCTTCAGCGCCCGGCGCAGCGTTACCATATCCGAAACATCCAGAAAAGTGGTCATCACGGCACGGGTATCGTCCAGCAGGCGAATGATCTTGGTTTTTGCCATGATATGGCACTCGCCGGGCGTGCCGTGGTTCACAATGCCCTCAAAGTCCACCACGCCGTCCTCATGGCGCAGGCGGATCAGGCGTTTCAGGGTTTTAGGGTCAGGGTAATACATCTCTGCAAACATTTTCCCGATCCTGCCCTGCATTTCCTCCACGCTGGCCCCGCCGTAAATGCGCAGCGCCTCGGCGTTCATGTGAATGATCTTATGCTCGGGCACACTGTACACCAGCAGCCCGCAGTTTTGCGCATCCAGCAATTCCCGGTAATAGCCCGCCTGCCGGCTGTTTTCCTTTTGCAGAGCCAGTGCCCTTTCGGCAAAGTAGCGCTCGGTCATTTTGTCGGGCTCTAAACGCACGGTTTCGGTGATGTCCTTGTGAATGCCCGCCATGCGCACCACGCCGGGCACGGAAGCCTCTTTTCGGCCGCTGCATCGAATGATCATTTCGCCGCGCTCGGGGTGAAGATAGCGATAGATCACCTCGGTGTTGGAATACTTCATCTCGTTTACATATTCCTGAAAGATCCCGCGGTCATCGGGGTGGATGCGGCTTTGATGAAACTCATAGCGCTCCTCGGGCGTAAGCGGTGTTTTTACGCCCAGCATTTCGTCCATGATATCGTTGGCATAAAAGCGCGGGCGGCCGCCCTGCTCCATCTCTACCTGCCATATTCCTGTGCGCGTTAAACGCAGAATTTCTTCCGTTTGCAGCTGTTTCAGCATGGATGCTCCCCCTTCTGCGGATCCATATTAGGCCGATGATTTCAGATCTCTGCCAGTGCTTTGGTTTTTCCCGGCTCTGGGCCTGCCTGCAAGGCTGTGCAGCATCCGTGTCGGCGCCAAGGGCTGCCGGGCATTTATGAATGCTTTTTGCGCCCCAAGCTTACACTTTCCCTATAATACATTATTATAGCAAAAAACACCTGCTGTTCACAAGCCCGCCGAGCCTCTTGGCCCGGCAAAAGCTTTTGCCGTGAAAAGCAAAAAGAAAAAGACACTTTGAATCCCCGAAATAAAACCAGGTTTTCAAAGTGTCTTTGTTATAAGCACGGAAAAGCAGTGTATCCATTTTTATGCTGCCGCCAATGCGCCCACCTGCTATGCCTTATTTCAATGGTATTTCAAAGCGGCAAACGCACACAAGGCTTTATGCTCTTGCATTTTCCCATGATCTGCAACTGGCTGGCCCGGTGGGCCCCTATAGCTTTGCGTCACCGCCTTGCGGCGGGTTTGCCTATAATTTCTATTGTAATTTCATTATACATCGTCTACCATGAATTGCAAGGGTTTCATACGCCTTCTCGGCCAAAAATATATTTTAAGAGCAATAAAAGCGTTCGTGTATTCCGTTGAATCCCATGATCACAGCCCCTAAGATCACCAGCACCACGCCGGTGGCGCGGTTCAGTGTTTTGGGCTGTGCCCGGTTGGCAAACGCAGCGGCAACCTGCGCCCACAAAAGTGTGAATACCACACACAGCGCCCACACCGTAAGATCCGGCAGACCGCCAATAACAAAGTGCGACACCGCACCGGTAAGGGCGGTAAAGGCCATGATAAACACGCTGGTTCCCACCGCCGTTTTCAGCTCATACCCCAGCACACTTGTCAAAATCAGCAGCATCATCATGCCGCCGCCTGCACCGATAAAACCGCATATAAAGCCGATCAGCACGCCGCATACCAGCGACTGCACAGCCCGCTTTTTGGCCGAAACCGCCAGCATGGACTCACGGGTGGTCATAACTGGGCGCACAATAAATTTGATTCCCAGCAGAAAAGTCATAAACACTGAAAAACCGCCCATGGTGGCCGAAGGCAGCAGGCTGGCCACATAACTGCCGACCACCGTAAATGCCAGCACGCCGGCCATCATGATCAGGCCGTTTTTCACATCCAGATTTTTGTTTTTATGATAGGTATAGGCCGACGCTGCGCTGGCCAGCACATCGGACGAAAGCGCAATGCCCACCGCCATGTACGGATCGATGCCCAAAAAAGTGATCAGCATGGGGCTGATCACAGCAGCGGCGCTCAGCCCGGCAAAGCCCGTGCCAAGGCCGGCCCCCATGCCGGCAAAAAAGGTTACCAGAATTGTTTGTATCAGCTGCATAAAAATTGTTTCCCTCCCAAATGGCTATGCTTCTTTAAATTTTAAAAGCCTTAAATTTCTTCCAGATTTTTTTCAATGCTTTGCATGGCCGAAAAAACCGCCTGCCGCGTGGGCTCGTCCACACCGGTAAACAGCTTTTCAAAAAAATCCTTCTGCATTTTACGCCCCTGCCGGATCACCGGCTGCGCTTTTTCGGTGCAAAACAGCTGGGTTTTGCGCCGGTCACCCTGCACCGGGCAGCGCACAAGATATCCCTCCTGCACCAAACGCTCTACATTGATGGATACAAGGTTTGCCTTGAGACGGCGCACCTCCACCACATCGCTGGCGGTTTTGTAGGCAGGGTTATTGCCCAGGAACAGTAAAATATCAAACGCCGTTTGCGGCAGGTTCAACTGCCTGCAAAGAGGCTTGCAGGCAGCGCTGTAGGCCAGCGCAATTTTTCGGGAGATCTCAAGCCATAAATGATTCGGCTGCATGGATACGCCCTCCTTTTATTACTTCATATTTGAACTATTCACATATGAAATATAATAACATTCTCCTGGCCCGCATACAAGTGCTTCACAACTTTTTTACAATAAAAAGGCCCAGCTGCCCACGAAAGGCAGCCGGGCGGAAACATACAGCATCGTGAATCGTGCAGAGCTGTGTATTCTGCATTCACCATTTTGCAAAAAATGGGATCGGGTTTTGAACCGATCCCAACATTTATGATAGAGCCTTATTATAGAGCCGCACTCAGCAGCGGCAAAAGGCGGATAAAAAGAAAAAATCCCGAATGCTGAATGCATTCAGGATTTTTGAATGGAGCTGCTATCCAGATTTGAACTGGAGACCTCATCCTTACCAAGGATGCGCTCTACCAACTGAGCTATAGCAGCATTGGCGACCCGGATCGGGCTCGAACCGACGACCTCTAGCGTGACAGGCTAGCGTTCTAACCAACTGAACTACCGGGCCAAAGCCGAGTTTTTGTTGTTGCCCCGTGGCCTCGTGGCCGCTGCAACGGTATTTATTATAGCTCGCCGTCCCCTAATTGTCAACACTTTTTTCAAACTTTTTTTATTTTTTCTCTTTCTTCCTTGTTTTATTCGCTGTGCCGCATTTTATTTTCTGAATTTCATGGGCCAGAATGCCTGTTTTTTGCCTGATTTTGCCCAAACCGCACCCAAAATGACAAAAAATATTTCCGGCATTTACCTTTTCGGCCCCCAAAAATTTTCCGCTTTCCGCGTGTGCCGGCCCCATAGGCCCCGCCGGGCAAAAAGCTTTTGCAAAAATAAAACCGGGCGTTTTTTCTGAAGCAGCTGAATTAGGGTAATATCGCATCATTCTAAGTGCCGATACGGCGCGCGAGGTGCGCCAGATGCCAAGCCAAAAGCGCAGGCAATACTTTGTGCTGCAAAGGTGAGCGCCGCCGGTGGCGGATACAGCGAACCGAAGCAGGGGCAGCGGTCGCAGAGTGCGAGGGGCTTTTGCTCCCGAAGCACGATGCGGGTACCGCAGCCCGACATGGGCGAGCATTTTGGGGGGCGCAGATGTCGTGCTGCAGCCGCTGGAGCGGTTCTTAAGCCGTCAGGCGGGAATTATGCGGGGTTGCCTTAGGGTAAATTTAATTTTTTTCTTGACACAGCGCCCTCTCGGTGGTATACTAAACAAGTCTTAGGGGTATAGCTCAGTTGGTAGAGCAGCGGTCTCCAAAACCGCGTGCCGAGGGTTCGAATCCTTCTGCCCCTGCCAAAAAGCCTCACGAAAGAATCACTCTTTCGTGAGGCTTTTATTTTTATCGAAAGTGATCTTTCTTGTACAAAAAAGGCTGCCCGCAAGCGAACGGGCAGCCTTTTTGCTGTATTTATCGTTTTTCGGCCCATCAATCCGCACAGGCCGAGCAGCCATCGCAGCCGGTTGCGCCCTTGGCATGGTTGGCATAGGCAGCCAGCGCAGGATCACACTGGTGTGCCACCTGCATCATAATGGCGCATTCCATACGCTTGCGGAACAATTCGCAGCCGTACTCATAAATGCCCTTGATGCTGCCGGTGGCGTGGTAGGCGTTGGCCGCACAGCCCCCCGAGCAATACAGGCGGGCCCAGCAATCCTTGCAATCCGGGCGGGCGTAGGCGTTGCACAGCTTAAATTCATCCCGCAGGGCAGTGTTGGTCACGCCGTTCCAGATATCGCCCATCTTGTAGGCAGGGTCACCCACAAACTGGTGGCAGGGATACAGCTCACCCGTGGGGGTAACAGCCATATACTCGGTGCCGCTGCCGCAGCCGGAAATGCGCTTATACACGCAGGGGCCGCCGGTGAGGTCCAGCATATAATGATAGAAAGTAATGGGGTGGCCTTCTTTTTCGCGGCGCAGCATATCCTTGGCCAGCAGCTCGTACTGGTCAAACAGCACGGGCAGGTCCTCTTTGCGCAGGGCATAGGGCTCGGTTTCGGCGCACACCACAGGCTCCATGGAAAGCTCGGTAAAGCCCAGATCGGCCATGTGGAAAATATCGTTGGTGAAATCCAGATTTTCGTGGGTAAAGGTGCCGCGCATATAATAGCCCTTGCCGCCGCGGGCCTGCACCAGCTTTTGGAACTTGGGCACAATGGTATCATAGCTGCCCTTGCCGCTGGCCGTTACGCGCTTGGCATCGTGAATTTCCTTGCGGCCATCCAGACTAAGCACCACATTGTGGCACTCTTTGTTGGCAAACTCGATCACATCATCATCGATATTCATGCCGTTGGTGGTAAGGGTAAAGCGGAAGTTTTTGCCTTTTTCTTTTTCAATGCTGCGGGCATACCGGATCAGGCGCTTGCACACATCCCAGTTCATCAGCGGCTCGCCGCCGAAAAAGTCCACTTCCAGATTGCGGCGGGTACCGGAATTTTCAATCAGAAAATCCAGCGCGCGTTTTCCGGTTTCAAAGCTCATAAGTGCTGCCTGGCCGTGGAATTTGCCCTGTGCGGCAAAGCAATACTCACAGTTCAGGTTGCAGGTGTGCGCCACGTGCAGGCACAGCGCCTTTACCACCGTGCTGCGGTTTTTAAAATCAAAAGCATGGTCGGCATAGATGTCGGGGGCAAACAGCTTGCCTGCATCCTTTAAGCCCTGCACCGCCCCGATCACCTCGCGCACTTCGCTTTCGGGCGTTTCGGGGTGTGCCTTGGCCATTTCGGCCACGATCTCATCGGCCGAGTGGTTTTCAAACAGCGCAATAATATCATAGGCCAACTCGTCCACGGCGTGAACGCCGCCGCTATACACATCCACCACGATGTTATAGCCATTCATTTTATACTGATGGATCATTGATTCAGTTTCCTCACATTTATACGCAAAAACGCCGTGCTGCCGATTTGACAGCACGGCATTTTTGAAAGTTCAAGCTTCGGCCAACAAGAAATCAGTTCTTGTTCTCGCACTGCTGGTTGGCAACGCCACAGCTGGTCTTGCAAGCGGACTGGCAAGAAGTCTGGCATTCGCCGCAGCCACCGTTGTTCAGGCTTGCAGCCAGATCACGGGTTTCCAGAGTCTGGATATGGTTCATGGATCAGTCACTCCTTTTTTACTGTTGACCGGGCGCAGAGTAAGCGCCCGAATCAATATAGATTCATAGATTTATTGTAATGGCAAAGCGGGCTTCTTGTCAAGTGCTTTTTGCCGTATTACGCCTTGGGCCAGTTTTCATCACCGGGCATACGCAAATTTTCGGGCAGCTGGGTTTCCTGCATGGGCTGATCGCACTCGGGATAATGATCCGAAAGGTCCTGTTCATCCTCGCCCTTGGCGGCGCGCTTGAGGGGGCGCTTTTTGCGGCGCGTAAGCAGCATATAGAAGGCGGGCATCACAAACATGGCCAGCACGGTAGAGGCCACCAAACCGCCGATGATCACCACCGCCATGCTGTTCATGATCTTCATGGTGGGGTCGTTGGTAAACAGCATGGGCAGCATGGAAAGAATGGTGGTCAGGGTGGTCATCAAAATGGGACGAATGCGAATTTTGCCCGCCTGCACCAGCGCTTCCTCAATGCCCAGGCCGGTTTCACGCAGCTGGTTGGTGGTGTCCACCAGCAGAATGCCGTTGTTCACCACAATGCCCATCAGCATCAGAATGCCCATCATCGAGATCATGCTGAAGGTCGTGCCGGAAATAAACATGAGCAGGAACGAGCCGATCAGACTAAAGGGAATGCAGGTCATCACCATCAGGCTGAAGCGCACGCTTTCAAACTGCATGGCCATTACCAGAAATACCAGGAACACCGCCGTTAAAATGGATTTCAGCAGGCCGGTAAGCTCGTCGTTCTGCATATCCTGCAGCACGCTGGAGCTGCGGCTCACGCCCTGGGGCAGCTCCAGCTTGGCCACGGCGGCCTCAATGCTTTTTTGCGCCGTCCAGCGGGCTGTGCCGGTGGTAGAGGCCGTAACAGCGATCTGATACATACCATTCTGGCGTTTAATGGTCTGCAGCGTGCTTACATATTTCACCTGTGCGATCTCTCCCAGGGTGGTGAGCGAGCCGTAAGGTGTAGACAGCGGCTGATCCAACAGCGAGGTGATGTTGTCGTAGCGGCCCTTGGGGTACTCCACGGTCACATCATAGTCCTCGCCGTCAATGGTCACATCGGCTGCATCCACGCCCGAAAGAGTGTTGTACACATTCATGGATACCTGCGCCGGGGCAAGCCCCACATTCATGGCCAGCTGCGGGTCCACCACAATGTGCGCCGTGGTTTGGCTTTGGGCAAAATCGTTGGCCACGCGGATCACGCCCGGGGTTTGGCGCATGATCTCCTCCACCATGGAAGCGCCCTGCTTCAGGGCGTCCAGATCGGTGCCCTGCAGGTCGATCTCGGTGCCGGAGCTGGTGCCCATTGAGCTCATCGAGCTGCTGGCACCGCCCGAGGGAGCCACCTCGATATCCATATTGGTGTATTTTTCCAGCGCACGGGTATACTCGGTCACAGCGTCCTCGCTGCTGCGCTTGCAGCCCTCAACGGCATAGGCCGAAATGGTGGCCGAGCTGCCCGAAATGGAAAGGTTTACGGTATCAAAATTTTCATCCTCCAGCAGCATTTGCTCCACCGGGGCGATCAGCTGGTTCATGGTTTCCAGCTTGGTGCCCGAGCGGAAGTTGGCTGTTACCGAAATGCTGCCGTCGTAGCTGCTGGGGATCAGTTCCAGATTGCACTGCGTGGCCGCAAAAACAGCCACCACCATCATGCCCACTGTGGCCAGCATGGTGATTTTTTTGTGGTGCAGCACTGTGCGCAGCGCTTGGTTATAAAAGCGATTGAATTTTGCCAAAAGGCGGTTGATGGGCAGATCTTCTTTTGCCTTGGGCTTTAAGTATACGAATGCCAGCGGCCCCACCGACACGGCGCCCAGAAGCGAGGCGATCATAACAAACACAATGGTCCACGCAAGGGGGCCCAGCATCTGGCCGCTCATGCCGCCCACCATGGCCATGGGCACATACACCACCACCGTGGTGATGGTGGAGGCCAGCACCGAAGCGCTCACCTCGCCTGCGCCGCGCAAAGCGGCCTCGCGGAAGGGCAGCTTTTCCTCCCGCATACGGAAGCAGCTTTCCAGCACAACAATGGAGTTATCCACGATCATGCCGATGGCCAGAATCAGTGCGCCGCCTGTCATCACATTCAGCGAATAGCCCATGCCAAAGTTGATGATCACAATGGCCAGCAGCACCGAGATGGGCATACTGCTGCCCACGATCAGGCTGGCTTTTATATTGCCAAAGAACAAAAACAGCACCGCCATGGTAAACAAAACGCCCTGTGCCAGCGTTTGCAGCACCTGCTGCATGGTTTGCTGAATGCTGTCGGCCGAGGTGTAGGTCACCTCAAAGGAAATGGCGTTGTTGGTGCAGCGGTCCAGAACGCGCTGAATGCGCTTGCACACATCCATGGTGGAGGCGCTCTGGGTTTTGGTGATGGTCAGGCTGATATTGGCATTGCCGTTGTAGCGGCTGATGCTGCTGGCATCCTTTTGCTTGTACTGCACCGTTGCCACATCCGAAAGATGGATCAGCGCACCGGTGCCCGTGGTGAGGGTGACATTGCGGATGGATTCCAGATCCTTCAGCTCGGCCACAGCGCTCACGCTCAGATCCTGATTGCCATTGGAAACGCTGCCCGCCGGAATGGTGAAATCCGCTGCGCCGATCATTTGGGCGATGGTGGAGATATTCAGCCCGTACTGGCTCATTTTTTCTTCGTTCAGCAGCACCTGCACATAGTTTTCGGTGCCGCCGCTGGTTTCCACCTGTGCCACGCCGCTCAGCTTTTCCAGCTCGGGCACCACGGTATCCTCGGCATATTTCAGCGCATCGGTGCTGCCGTTGGAGTTCACCGAAACCATCATGGTGGGCATGGAGTTCACGCTCATTTCCATGATGCTCGGGGTATGGCAGCTGTCCGGAAGGGTGCTTTGCAGGCCGTCCAGCTTTTCTTTTAAGGCCGAATAGTTGTCATCGTTGTCGGTGTCATAGTCATACATCAGCATCACCATGGCCATGTTTTCGTTGGCATAGCTGGTCACGCTGGAAACACCGGAAAGCGTGGACACCGCGTCCTCGATGGGGTCTACCACCAGACTGTCCACATCGCTGGCCGAAGCGCCGGGGTATACCACCATCACCAGCTGCATGGGCATATTCATGTCCTGCATCAGCTCCATGGGCATTCCCAGCAGCGAGGCCACGCCGAACACCACGATCGCCAAAATCACCAAAAGGGTGGAAACCGGGCGTTTTAATACTAATTTTGTCATTCCTGTATCCCCCGGCCTCAGCCCTGTGCCGATGCGGCGGAATCCGCTGTTTCTTCGGCTTCCTCTTGCCCGGGAACGGTGATGGCACAGCCATCGATCAGATTGGCCGACCAGGTGGTGATCACCTGCTGGCCCTCGATCAGGCCGCTGGTGATGGCAATGTTCTGGTCATCATAAATGCCGGTTTCCACAGGGGTTTTCACCGCCGTGCCGTCACGCGCCACAAACACATAGGCATCGCCGTTTTCATAATACACGGCGTCGCAGGGGATCACGATCACATCCTTGGCGCTGTGGCAGGTGGTGGTGATGCTGGCGGTAACACCGCTGGCGAGATCGGGCATATCGTAGATCGTAGCCTTTACCTTAAACAGGCCCTTTTGCATATCCACTGCATTGCCGATCTCGGTGATGGTGCCGCCATAGGTGCTGCTGCCGCGGCTGACCGTTACAGCCTGACCGGCCGTGAATTCATCGCGCACATCCTCGGTTACATAAAAAGTCACCTGCATGGTGTTTTTGTTGGAAATGGTAAACGCAATGCTGCTGGCCGATGCCATGCCGTTTTTGGTAAGGCCCACGCTTTCCACCGTGCCGCTGATGGGGGCTGTGAGGGTGTACAGACTTTGCTGGTAGGCGGCGCTGTCCAGCCCCACCTGCGCCTGTGCCAGGCCAGCCTGCAGCGAGGCCACGGTTTCGTTGTAGGTTTCGCTTTGCGTAATGTCCAGCGTGCCCTCGGCAGTCTCCTTTTGGGCTTTCAGGCTGTCGCGCTGGGTTTCCAGCTGGCTCAACTGAGAATCCACCTGGTCAAATGCAATCTGTGCCTGATCGTAGCCTGCTTTAGCGGCGTCCACTTTAGCATCAGTAAGGCTTTCCAAAACGCCTCCGTTATCAACAAACTGCTTCATAGCCAGCACATTCTTGCGTGCAGTAGAATCCATACCGCTTTCGGCTTCGCCCAAGTTTGCAATCTCGGCCAGCGAGTTTACATAATATGCACCATTGCCTTTCACCTCGGCTGTATCCCCCACATTGCCGCTTACCTGCATTGCTGCAAGCAAATCTTTGTTTTGCTCTGTGATCCCGACTGCAAGGCTCTGAATACTCTTGTAACTGCTTGTCTGATCACGCAGCGTATCATAGATTGCTTTGGCATCGTTGCGGGCGTTTTTGGCCATCTTGTAGGCTGTCCCATTTTTAAAATCATCGATGCTATCGTTCATATTATCGATATTATCATCCAGCTGGTCAATACCGCGCTCAGCGCTGTATATGTTGGTTTTCCACTGGCCGCCCAGGGCACCCTGTGCCTGTGCCAGGGCCGAATTATAGGCAGCCTGCGCATTTTTGGCCGTCAGATCAGCGCTGGTGCTGTCCAGCTTAGCCAACACCTGCCCCTGCTTCACCTCGCTGCCAACCGCCACATTCACGCTTTCCACCGTGGCGCCCTGCACCAGCGGGATCACATTCACGCTTTCTGCGGCCGAAACCGAACCCACATAAGTGCCCTGCAGCTCAATGCTGCCCCGGCGCACATTCTGCACCTGCACCGCAACGGTCGGGTCCATCACCGATTCTGCTTCTGTGCTGCCGCAGGCCGTAAGCCCTGCTGCCAGCAAAGTGCAGCTGCACAGCGCCGCCGCCACACGCTTGATGTTTGTTTTCATATCTTCTTTCCTTTCGAGATCATTTCATTCTTTTTTCCATCGATCTCACGGTTTTATCACAAAGTATTTCTGCTTGTATCATACTGCAATGAATTGATTCGTCAACCAATTCAAAGTAAGTTTTACATTTTATTCAGATTTGTGTATTGCATTTTTCGCCGCCCTTGTTTCAGGGCACAGCCTTCTTCACTTTTTCGGCAATTTCTTCCACATGCTGTTCCAGCTGCTGCATTTCCTGCTGGCTCATTTGCACATCAATGATCCTCAACCACTTTTGCCGCACTTCTTTCCTTACATCTGCATAGTGATAAGCCTTGTCGGTGAGGTAGATCCGGTTGGCGCGCTTGTCCGCTTCGTCTGCCCTGCGCTCCACCACGCCCTTTTTTTCCAGGGTCTGCATCACCCGTGTCACCGCGGCCTTATCCACGCACGAAGCCTTGGCCAGCTCGTCCTGGGTCATGCCGTTTTGCTCCAGAAGATAACTCAGATAGCTCAGCTCGGCCGGGGTGATGCCTGCATTTTTGAGCTCACTGTTTAAAAACTTAGTAAATTTTCGGCATATCAAAGAGAAATTTTGCTCCATTGTGTCCACGCCGCGCTTTCTCCTTTCCTGTAGATATTATAGTTGACCCGTCAAGTATAGCACCGCCTGCTTGACGGGTCAACCATTTATTTATTAGGGTTTTATAAACTTTCGCAGCGTTTTCCCCGGTTCACAGTGCCAGATCCATCGCCATCATCAGCACAAAGCCCAGCCACAGCGCCGCCGCGCCCCACCGCGTTTTTATGGCATCGGGAACAAGGTCCTGCAGGGTAATGGCCACCATCACACCCGCAGCCCCGGCCAGCATCCACGGCATCAGTGCGCTCACCCACCCGGCCATCAGGGCCGCTATCACCCCGCCCACCGGCTCCACCAGGCCGCTGGCCACCCCCGCCGCAAAGGCTTTGTTTCGGCTTTGCCCCGCACGGTGCAGCGGCAGGCTTACCGCTGCGCCCTCGGGCAGATTCTGCAGCCCTATGCCCACGCTGAGTGCCGCCGCACCGGCCCGCATTTCGGCGCTGCCGCCCATGGCCAGCACAGCCGCCAGCCCCACCACCATGCCCTCGGGCAGGTTGTGCAGCGCAATGCCCATGGCTGCACGGCAGCTGCTTTGCGCCGCATGGCCCAGCGCCGCCGCACCGGCTTCGGCAGCGGCAAGGCCCGCCACCCCCAGCGCAAAGCCCAGCGTGGGCGCGTGCCAGCCGGCCGCCCCCTGCACCGCCGGAACCAGCAGGCTGAAAAAGCTGGCCGCCAGCATTACCCCCGCCGCAAAGCCGTTCATCACCTGCTCGCCGCCGCGTTTTTTGCCGCCGCCCAGCACATACACCCCACCGGCCCCGGCCACCGTGCAGAAAAGCGGAAAAGCCGTTGCCCGCAGTGCCAGCCATACTTTTTCCACCATAGATCCCCTCCCCCTTATTTTTTTCATGCTATGCGGGCGGGCAGCTTTGGGTGAGCGCAAAAAAGGCGAAGCAGGCCGTGTGTACAGTCTGCTTCGCCTTGAAATTTTCTTGGGGGTTATTCTTCTTTGGCCTTTTCCACCAAAGCGGCAATGGCCGCAGCGGCGTCCGGCGCAAAGCCGATATGCTTGCCCACCACCTTGCCGTGATGGAATACAAACACCGCCGGAATGCTGGAAATGCCCATCTGCATGGCGTGCTCACGGTCATCATCCACATTCAGCTTGCAGAATTTCACACCGGGCAGCTTGTCGCTGAGTGTATCCAGCACAGGGCCCAGCATACGGCAGGGGCCGCACCAGTCGGCCCAGAAATCCACCACCACCACACCGGGGGCCTGCAGCACCTCGGCTTCAAAAGTATCGGCGCTCAGATACTTTACCATTTGCTTTTCCTCCTTTGGCAAAAATGTGCATGGCCCGGGCTTGCCGAGCGCACACAATTTGTTTATAATTAAATATCAGGGCAGCACCGCACCATTCCGGCGGCTGCGGCACTTAGAATTATGCGGTATTGCCTTAGATCTATAGTATACCACAAACCCACGCCGCATACTACGGCATGGGCAAAAAAGGGAGAGAGATTCATATGGAAAGCAGAATTGAAAAAGCGATCGCCCTGCACGGGCTGGGCTACAACTGCGCACAGTCGGTGGCCTGCACCTATGCCGATGTGATGGGGCTGGACGAAACCACCGTTTTCCGCATGATGGAGGCCCAGGGCCTTGGCATGGGCGGCATGAACGGCATTTGCGGCGCGGTGACCGGCGCGGTGACTGTGCTGGGCTACTGCAACAGCAAGGGCCCCAGCGACACCACCACCAAGCGCGAGAGCTATCGCCTGGCCAGTGAGCTGGAAGCCGCCTTCCAGATCAAAAACGGCAGCCTGATCTGCAAAGAGCTGAAGGGTGTTGACACCAAAGTGGTGCTGCGCTCCTGCCAGGGCTGCATTGAGGATGCCTGCCGCTTTTTAGAGGCCAAGATCCGCGACAAGCTGTGATCTATTTTTTTGCAAAGCCTGCTGCATCGCCGGATGCCGCAGGCTTTGCTTTTTATCGTATAATTTCAAGGGGCGCTGAACCCCCGCCGGGCAAAAGTGATCCGCTATTGTCTCAGTTTCCGCAGCCCGGGCGGGTGCTTTCCTTCAGAATACCGCTTCGGTAGGCATCCATCAGCAGCTTTAAGCCGTCGGCCAGGTCACGGTGATGCGTGCCCCAGTCCACATCCTTCACGCGAAGGCGGCGCGGGCATTCGTAGATCACGCGGGAATCCGAATGGATATCCACATTTTCCTCGATCGCCTTCTGGGTGCTTTCAAAAGGCTCGTGGGTGCGCAGGCTCAGGGTGCGGCTGTTGAACACCAGCGTATAGCCCGCAATACCGGTGCGGTCGTGATAAGCACGGCAGAAGCCGCCGTCGATCACCAGAATTTTGCCGCCGCCCTTCACGGGGCTTTCGCCCTTTACCACCTTTACGGGCACATGGCCGTTCACAATGTGATGCCCTTCGCCATACAGGCCGAATTCCGCCAGAATTTTATCCGCCACGGCAACATCATCGTAGATCTTGTAGTAGGCGTTGGGTTCTTCGGTGTGCGTGCTCTTGTCGCTGATATACAAATGCTCAAAGGTGGTCATGGCGCTTCGGCCGAAAATGGGCGAAAGCTTGCCGCACCACAGATACCACAAAAAGTCCTGTCCCTTTTGGCGTTCGGGGCTGCCCTCGGGGGCAAAATAGCCGTCACGGGCGCGCTCTTCGCAGAAATCAAACAGCGCCTTGCCGCGGTAGCTCTTGCCGTCAAACACTTCTTCGGCAAATTCACCGTCCATGGTCATGGGCATACAGCCATGGAACATCAGGTTGCCGTTTTCCACATGGTACACATGGCCCACCTTGTACATAAACCGCACATGGCGCTGCAGCTTTTCGCTTTCACGGAAGGATTCCACCAGCTTATCCATCACATAAGCTTCGCGCTCGGTCAAGCGGGCAGGGTCCTTGGGGTCCACGGTTGGGAACTGCGTGTCACGCAGAAAATGCGTGATGCCGTTCACCTTAACCGTGCCGTCCTGATAGTTGATGCGGCGAATAAAATCGCGGTCCTGCATTTGGAAATCCGGGTTGCGGTCGATCACCTGACATTCCAGCTTAAACATGATCACCGAAATGGCAATGTGCATCAATGCGCTGCGGCGCAGGCTTGCGTGGCCGAACTTAAAGCGGGAGTTGTCGCCCTTGGGCATCCAGATGGAAAGATCGCAATCGCCGTACACTTCATCGGCAAACTGGCCCAAACGACGCAGGTTCAGGCCGTAGCCCTCCTCCAGCGTTTCCACATTGGCATACGAAAGCGCAGTTTTCAGCACGGTGGCAATGCAAATGGGGCTGCCTGCCGCTGCGCCCATCCACACCGTGTCGTGGTTGCCCCACTGAATATCCACATTATGGTGATTCATCAGGGTATCCACAATGCGGTCCGGGCGAGGGCCGCGGTCATACAAATCGCCCACAATGTGCAGTTTATCCACGGCAAGGCGCTTGATCAGCTTGCAGAAGTGGATAATAAAATTGTCGGCCTGCCCGTTTTCGATCATGCTGATGATGATCTCATCGTAATACATTTCCTTGTTATGGTCCTCAAAATGCGCATGAAGCAATTCATCCAGAATATGTGCGCATTCGTTGGGCAGGCAGCGGCGCACATGGGCGCGCGTGTGCTTGCTGCTTACCAACCGGCAAAGCTCGATCAGGCGCAGCAGCGTGTGCTCGTACCAGTAATCCAGATTTTCCTCGCCCTGCGCCGCCTTCAGCAGAGGCAGCTTTTGCTCGGGATAATAGATCAGGGTGGCAAACTCCTGACATTCCTCGGGCGTGGCGTTTTCCTGTGCCAGCACCGCATCCACCTTTTCACGGATCACGCCCGAAGCGCTGTTCAGCACATGGCGAAACGCTTCGTTTTCACCGTGCAGATCGCTCATAAAATGCTCGGTGCCCTTGGGCAGGCGCAGCACGGCCTCCTGATTGATCACCTCGCTGGCGGCCACGGCAATGGTGGGATACTCCTGCGAGAGCAGCTGCAAATAGCGCAGGTTTTTCTGTATCAGCTCTTGTTTTTCTTGGGTAAGCTGCATTCGGTTCCTCCTGTTTTCAGGGCATTTCCGCACGCATTTTTGCCCCGCAGGCGCACAGCGGCAGTACGGCGGTGCTTAACAATGCGGGAATGCCTTTTCTTTTTCGCGGGTATTTTGTCACGATTTGTACAAAATCAGCAGCGAAAAATCCATCATCTTCCCTTTAACCATAATCCGAAAATTTTGCCTTGTCAATAGAAACTTCCGGCTTTTTTTGTCCTTAGGCGTATGCTATACTTATTAAGTATACTGTTTTTTGAGTAAGGAGTAGCTTTGTTGTGGATAGTTTTGTAATTTTTCAGCAGCTGTTGGTTCTTTTCGGGCTGATGGCGCTGGGCTTTGCCTGCACGCGCCGGGGCTGGATGAACGAGGATTTCAACCGCAAGCTGTCGGCGCTGGTGGTGAACCTTTTCAACCCCATGATCCAGCTTTCGGGCGCTGTGAGCCGTGACGACAGCATGGGCGGCGGCCTTGTGCGCCAAAACCTGATTTTGTGCTGCATTTATTTTGGTGCAGCGGCGGTGCTGGCCTTTGTGCTGGTGCGCCTGATGGGGCTTTCGCCCGAGCGCCGCGGCATTTACCAGAATATGCTGATGTTCGGTAACTTCGGCTTTATGGGCATTCCCATTATCACGGGCCTTTTCGGCAGCAGCCATGTGATTTTTGTAAATTTCTATATGCTGTTTATGAACACCCTGTTCTACACCTACGGCCTTGTGCTGATGACGGGCTCCTGCTCGCCCAAAAAGCTGCTGAACGGCTGCACGCTGGCGTGCCTTGTGAGCATTCTGATCTTTGCCTGCGATCTGCGTGTGCCCGCCCCGGTGGAAAGCCTTTTGCGCTACGGCGGCAACACCTGCATTCCCCTGAGCATGATGGTGATCGGCTCCAATCTGGCGGGCAGCAGCGTGCGCGCCATGCTGCGCTGCAAGCGTTTTTATGTGTTTACAGTGCTCAAGCTTTTGGTCATGCCCATTCTGCTGGTGCTGGCTGTGCGAAACCTGCCGTTTGATGCCACCATGCTGTGCATTTTTATGGTCATGGCCGCCATGCCCAGCGCCAGCGTGCCCGCCCTCACCGCGCAGGAGCTTTACGGCGCCGAGCTGGGCGCCGAGGCCTGCCAGCTGAACATGATCACCACCGTGTGCTGCCTGTTTACCGTGCCCATTGTTTCCCTGTTTTTGTGATGGCTGCATAGCCTTTTCTGCCGCCGGGCATACTGGCAGCAGGAGGTGATGCTTTTTATGAGCAGACGATCACGCAGACGCCGCAAATCCCGCGCCCCCGCCGAGCCCGCCGCCACGGCGCACCTGGGCATGGACCCGCAGCAGGCCCGCAGCTTTCTGGCAGGGGACACCCCCGGCGTGATGGCTCGCTATGCCCCCACGGCGCAGCCCTCGGGCGAGGGCTGGGTGGAAAGCGATGACACCGTGAACGCCCTGATGGAATGGCGCAGGTATTCCATTCATTAGTCAATGCCCGGCCCGACAGCCCTGCTGCTGCCGGGCCGCTTTTTGTGCGGCGGTGCCTTTGCCCCGGTTTTGACCATTGACAGTCTTTTGCCGTGATTTTTATAATAAGGATACTACTGTATCTGAAAAGCCCAAAAATTTTGCTACAAGGAGTTTTGCCCCATGATGGATGTGCAGCGTTTTTTTACCGGAGCCGAGTTTGATGCCGGAGAATATTTAGGAGCACACCCGTATTCCGGCGGCACGCGCTTTGCCCTGTGGGCCCCTTCGGCGCGGGAGGCGTATGTGGTGGTAGACCCCGTCGCCGACTGCCAAAAGGCCGACTGGTACCCCATGCACCGCAGCGCCGTGGGCCTTTGGGAGGCCGATTGCCCCGAGGTGCTGCCCGGAATGTATTATAAATATCATATTGTGGGGGCCGATGGAAAAGCCGTGGATCACTGCGACCCCTACGGTGCAGCCATGGCGCTGCGCCCGGACGACCGCTCGATCGTGTGCGAGCTGAACTGGGATGATTTTTCCGACGATGAATGGATGCGCACCCGCACCCGCTGTTTGGATAAGCCGCTTTCCATTTATGAAGTCCACGCCGGAAGCTGGCGGCAAAAGCCGGACGGCAGCTGGTATACTTATGACGAATTGGCCGAGCTTTTGCCCTCCTACTGCAAAAAGCACGGCTACACTCATATTGAGCTGATGCCCTTGGCCGAGCATCCCTTTGACGGCAGCTGGGGCTATCAGACCACCGGTTTTTTTGCCCCCACCAGCCGCTACGGCACCCCCGCCGGGCTGTGCCGCCTGGTGAATGCCTGCCACCGGCACGGGCTGGGCGTGATTTTGGATTTTGTGCCGGTGCATTTTGCGCTGGACCCCTACGGGCTGCGCCGTTTGGACGGCACGGCGCTGTATGAATATCCCAGCGAGGATATCGGCATCAGCGAATGGGGCAGCTGCAACTTTATGCACAGCCGCCCCGAGGTGCGCAGTTTTCTGCAAAGCTGCGCCAATTTCTGGCTGCGGCATTACCATGCCGACGGCCTGCGTATAGACGCCGTGAGCCGCCTTTTGTATTGGCATGGTGATCCTGCGCGCGGTGTAAACAGCGACGCCGTGACCTTTTTGCGCAACATGAATGCCGGGCTGCACATGCTGCACCCCACGGCCATTCTGATCGCGGAGGACAGCTCGGATTACAGCGGCGTTACCCATCCGGTAGAGCATGGCGGCCTTGGCTTTGACTATAAGTGGGACCTGGGCTGGATGAACGACACGCTGGATTTTATGAAAAAGCCCCCCGTGCAGCGCCGCGAAAATTTGCACAAGCTCACCTTCAGCATGATGTATTATAGCCGTGAATACTATCTTTTGCCGCTATCGCACGATGAAAATGTACACGGCAAGGCCACGATCCTGCAAAAAATGTGGGGCGATTACGAAACCAAATTTCCGCAGGGGCGGCTGCTGTACACCTACATGATGGTGCATCCGGGCAAAAAGCTGGATTTCATGGGCAACGAGTTCGGCCAGCTGCGCGAATGGGATGAATCGCGCCAGCAGGATTGGGAGCTGCTGCAGTATCCCATTCACGATTCCTTTATGGCGTTCCGCACAGCGCTGCAAAAGCTTTACTTAAAATACGACTGCCTGTGGCAGCGTGACTACGCGCCAAACGGTTTTGCGTGGGTGGACTGTCACCACGCCGCCAAGGGCACCTTCTCGCTTTCGCGCACCGGCAGCTCCAGCCGCATATTGGCGGTGTTTAATTTTATCGATGAGCCTGTGCGCCACCACACCCTGCCCGCCGTCGGCAAGCTGACCCTTTTGCTGGACACCAACTGGGCCGAATTTGGCGGCACCGTGCCCCGCCCGCAAAAAAAGACCGTGCGCAAGCCCAAAACGCATTTTGCGCCGGATCTTGCCCCCTACAGCGCCCAGCTGTGGCTGTGGGAGGAATAAATCATTTCTTTGTGAAGCAGCGCCAGCTGAACTTTTCGCCTTGTTTTTCCTGCCTCTCACGGCCCGGCCCTTTTCCTGCACCGGCCGGGCCATGAAAAAGCCATAAAAAAGAACCGGGAAAGCCGCACGCACGCGGTTTTCCCGGTTTTTCGTATTTATTTTTCCATTTTGGAAAGCAGGATACGGTCATTGTCCAAGCGTTTGCCCGCCCCCACGGCAAAGCGCTGCAAAAGATCGTCCACCGTCATACCGGCGCGTTCCTCGCCCTTAATATCCAGCACGATGCGGCCGGAATCCATCATCAGGGTGCGGTTGCCCAGTTCCAGCGCCTGATGCATATTGTGCGTGACCATCAGGCAGGTGATATTGTTTTCGGCCACGATCTTTTTGGTGAGCTCCAGCACCTTTTCAGCGGTGCCGGGGTCCAGCGCGGCGGTGTGTTCGTCCAGCAGCAGCAGCTTGGGCGTTACCAGCGTGGCCATCAGCAGCGTAAGGGCCTGCCGCTGGCCGCCGGACAAAAGCCCCACCGGCTGGCGCATACGGTCCTCAAGGCCCATGTGCAAAAGGCTCAGCTGCTCGCGGAAGCGCTCTTTTTCCTTTTTGTTGATGCGGCTGAAATAGGCCCGCTGGTGTGTGCTGGCGCGCAGATACGCAAGCGCCAGATTTTCCTCGATGGTCATGTTCGGGGCGGTACCGCGCAGGGGGTCCTGAAACAGGCGGCCGATGCTTTTGCTGCGCCTGTGATCAGGCAAAAAGGTAATGTCCTGCCCGTCCAGCTCAATATAGCCGTCGTCCGGAACAAAGCTGCCCGCAATGGCATTGAACAGCGTGGATTTGCCCGCGCCGTTGCTGCCCACGATGGTGGCAAAATCGCCTTTTTCCATGTGCAGGTCAATGCCCTGCAGCGCCTTTTTTTCGTTTACGGTGCCGGGGTTGAATGTTTTGGTAACTCCTTCGATTTTCAGCATGGTCACATTCTCCCCTTTCTGGCAGCCTTGGTCTGCATTTTATGCTTTTGCAATGCGATCCATTTTTTAACGCCCGGGCTGGCAATGGCCACCGCCACAATGATGGCCGAAACCAGCTTTAAGCAGTTGGCGTTCATATTCAGGCGCAGCGCCAGTGCAATGATAAAGCGGTACAGTGCGCTGCCCAGCAGCACACCGAAAATGCGCCGCCCCACGCCGCCGCGGCTGCCCACCAGCGTTTGGCCAATGATCAGGCTGGCCAGCGCAATGGTGACCATGCCGGTGCCGATGTTGATATCACAGCTTTTCTGATACTGGCTCTGCAGGCCGCCTGCCAGGCCCGTGAGGGCATTGGCGATGCACAGGCCCACCGTGATGGTAAAGGCCGGGCTGATGCTGGAAGCGCGCACCATATCGGCATTGTCACCCGTGGCGCGCACCGAAAGGCCAAGGCGCGTGCCCATAAACCATTTGATGGCCAGCGCCGCCAGAACGGCAACGGTGCCCAGCACCGCCAGCTTATACCAGTCGCCCACCACCGGGCGCAGATACTGCTTGGCCAGATCGAAAATGGTAACGGCCTTGTTCATGTTCACATTGCTGGCAAAGCCGCCCTTGCTGCCCAGGCCCATCACCGCCAGATTAACGGTGTAAAGCCCGGTATTGATAATGATACCCGCCAGAATGCTTTGCACATTCAGCCTTGTTTGCAAAAAGGCATTGATAAAGCCCGAAACTGCGCCCACGGCCACACCGGCCAGCAGCGACAAAAACGGGTGCCCCATCAGCGCTACCTGAGCGCACAGGGCACAGCCCAGCGTGAATGTGCCGTCTGTGGCCAGATCGCACAGATTGAGCGTGGTAAAGCTCACATACAATGCCAGCGTGACCAGAGCCAGAATGCAGCCCTGCTCCAGCGCTGTTTGAAGCATGGATATGCTGATGAGTGAAGTCATAACATCCTCCGGGTAAGGCACAGGGGGCTGGCCGAACCGGGCCAGCCCCTGCGCGTTTTTTTACAGCCTGTTTTTTGCAGCTGTGCAAGTGATGGGGCAATACCGCATAATTCTAAGTGCCGATGCAGCGAGCGAGAAGTGCAAGCTGCTAAGCAAAAAGCGCAGACAATACTTTGTGCTGCAAAGGTGAGCGCCGCCAGTGGCGGATACAGCGAACCGAAGCAGGGGCAGCGGTCGCAGAGTGCGAGGGGCTTTTGCTCCCGAA
>SFIE01000058.1 GCA_004555405.1 Subdoligranulum sp. | reverse complement strand
TTGCCTGTGCAATTTCAAGACTTGTAATATTCATCTATTTTTCTCATCGTCGGTTGATACTCTTTTTTACCTTATATTTGAATTGATGGATAATGCTTGTTTTTTTATTCTTATACAAGATTACTGCTTTTTCTTCGAAAGGTAAATTTATCAATTCTGCAACTTCCGATTGGCAGGTCTGTTCGGCTCCATATGATCATATGGCCGGATAAACTACAAGAACAGCCACAGCAGTGCAAACTGCTGTGGCTGTTTGCTGCCTTACGAACACCGGCCGATCGGCCGGGGGCTTCGCTTTTGGATCAATCAATTCTTTTCGGTGCCGTTCGGGTGGAACTTGGCGCAGGTGCATTTTTTCCACTTTAAGCCGCTGCCGCAGGGGCAGGGATCGTTGCGGCCGATCTTGACCACACGCACAGGGGCTGCGCCCTTGGTGCCGGTGCGGTCGCCGCCTGCATTTTCGCCGGTGGGCTTGGCCACCTGCTCACGCTTGGGGGCTTCGGGGGCTGCCGTGGGTGCGCCGGGGTTCTGGCGGATCTCCACATTCAGCAGCATACGCACGGTGTCCTCGCGGATGCTGTCCACCATGGCGTCAAACATTTCAAAGCCTTCGATACGGTATTCCACCACGGGGTCGTGCTGGCCGTAGCCACGCAGCGTGATGCCCTGTTTCAACTGATCCATGGCATCAATGTGGTCCATCCACTTGCTGTCCACATTGCGCAGCAGGCAGATGCGCTCCAGCTCACGCATAACGTTGCTGCCGTACTTTTGCTCTTTCTGTTCCAGAATACTCATGCCGCGGGCATACAGGGCCTCGGTGATATCCTCAGGCTTTACCACTTCCAGCTGGGCGGGGGTGTACACAAAATCGGTGTTGGTGCACAGCCAGCCCTGATAGTGGCGGCGCAGGGCGCCGAAATCCCAATCCTCGGGCAGCTCGCCTGCCAAGAAAGCCTGCACGCTTTCCTCGATGCTCTGGTGCAGCATTTCGTGCAGCTTGGCCGAGATATCCTCGCCGTCCAGCACCATGCGGCGCTGCTCGTAGATGATGGTGCGCTGCTGGTTCATTACATCGTCATAGCTCAGCACCTGTTTACGGATGCCGAAGTTGCGGGCCTCCAGCTTTTTCTGAGCACTCTCGATGGTGTTGGTGATCATACGGTTTTCGATGGGGGTATCCTCGTCAAGGCCCAGAGTGTCCATCAGGTTCTGCACACGGTCGCCGCCGAAGATGCGCATCAGATCGTCCTCCAGGCTCAGGAAGAAGCGGCTCACGCCGGGGTCACCCTGACGGCCTGCACGGCCGCGCAGCTGGTTGTCGATACGGCGCGCCTCGTGGCGCTCGGTGCCAATGATATACAAACCGCCGGCGGCGCGCACCTTTTCGCCCTCGGCCACCACGCCGGGCTTATACTGGGCCAGCAGCTCTTCAAAGCGCTTGCGGGCAGCCAGAATGCCTTCATCGGTGGTGTCGGCGTGGCCGTCAGATTCCACGATCAGCTGCTCAATGCGGCTTTGGGTGTCCTGCGCGGGGGCTTCGCCCTGGGCAGACTCGTTTTCGGCAAACTGTGCGATCAGCTCCTTGCGCAGCTGTGCCTTGGCCATATACTCGGCGTTGCCGCCCAGCACAATGTCGGTACCGCGGCCTGCCATGTTGGTGGCAATGGTCACAGCGCCCAGCTTACCGGCCTGCGCCACGATCTCGGCTTCTTTTTCGTGCTGCTTGGCGTTCAGCACATTGTGGGGCACGCCCATGCGCTTGAGCATGGCCGAGATCAATTCGCTCTTTTCAATGGAAACCGTACCCACCAGAACGGGCTGGCCGTTTTTGTGGCATTCCTCCACCTGGCGGCACACGGCGCGGTATTTGCCCTGCATGGTTTTGTATACGGCATCGGGCATATCCTTGCGGGCCTTGGGCTTGTTGGTGGGAATGGTAACGATGTTCAGGCCGTAGATCTCGTTGAATTCATCGGCCTCGGTGCTGGCGGTACCGGTCATGCCGCCCAGCTTATCATACATACGGAAGTAATTCTGGAAGGTGATGGTGGCCAGCGTTTTGCTTTCGGCGGCCACGGTAACGCCCTCTTTGGCCTCGATGGCCTGATGCAGGCCCTCGTTGTAGCGGCGGCCGATCATCAAACGGCCGGTGAATTCATCCACAATGATCACTTCGCCGTTTTTCACCACATAGTCAATGTCGCGCTGCATAACGCCCCGTGCCTTGATGGCCTGATTGATGTGGTGCAGCAGGGTCATGTTGCTGGAATCCGAAAGGTTTTCCACCTTGAACCACTGCTCGGCCTTGCGGATGCCGCTTTCGGTCAGGGTGCAGGTTTTATGCTTTTCGTCCACGATGTAATCGCCGTCAGACTGCTCGTCGGTGTCCTCTTTGTCGTCCAGCTCCACGATCACGGATTTTTTCAGCGTTTTGGCAAAATCGTCGGCATCCTTATACAGATGGCTGGAATCATCGCCGCGGCCGCTGATGATCAGCGGGGTACGGGCTTCGTCCACCAGAATGGAGTCCACTTCGTCCACAATGGCAAAGTTGTGCCCGCGCTGCACCATGTTGGCCTTATACACCACCATGTTGTCGCGCAGATAGTCAAAGCCGAACTCGTTGTTGGTGCCGTAGGTGATATCGGCTGCATAGGCGGCCCGGCGGGCGTTGTTGTCGGGGCATTCATGGGTCACAAGGCCCACGGTAAGGCCCAGAAAACGATAGGTTTTGCCCATCCACTCACTGTCGCGGCGGGCCAGATAATCGTTTACGGTAACCACGTGTACGCCCTTGCCGGTAAGGGCATTCAGATACACGGGCAGTGTGGCCACCAGCGTTTTGCCTTCACCGGTCTGCATTTCGGCAATGCAGCAGCGGTGCAGCGCAATGCCGCCAATGATCTGCACAGGGAAGGGCTTCATGCCCAGCACGCGCCAGTCAGCTTCGCGGCAAACGGCAAAAGCTTCGGGCAGAAGATCGTCCAGCGTTTCGCCCTTGGCCAAACGCTCGCGGAATTCACCGGTTTTGGCCTTCAGCTCATCATCGGTAAGCGCGGCCATGGTTTTGTCCAGCGCCAGCACCTTGTCGGCGATGGGGCGGATCTTCTTCAGCTCCTTGTCGGAAAAAGTACCAAAAATCTTGTCAACTAAAGACATATCGCAAACACCTGTTGTTTCTGCCGCTTCGCGGGGGAAAACGGCGATAGTTATACTTTGCACAGTATATATAATAATACACCCACATAGGAAAGTCTGTCAAACCTATGCGGGTGTATTCGGTTGATTATTCAAAGTTTTTTTAGATTTCCAGCAGGCCCGGCAGCTCGCGCAGGCTGCGGATCACGGGCACGCCGGCTGTTTCCAGCCGTTTCTGCGATTGATGGCCGCCGCTGAAGAGCACACAGCGGGCACCCAACGCCCGGGAAACCTCGTAATCGTGCAGGGTGTCGCCCACGCACACCGCCTGTGCGGGCTCCACGCCGCTTTGCTGCAAATATTGCAGCCCGCGCTCCACCTTGCTTTTGGCATAGATATCGCCAAGGCCCAGAAGCTGCCCGAAATACGGGCGAATGCCCCGTGCCTCCACCTGATGCTCCAAGGCCTGCTGCGGGCAGGCCGAAAGAATGTTCTGGCGAATGCCCATGGCCTGCACCGCCTGCAGGGCGGCCTTGGCCTCGGGGTTCAGCGCCACGCTTTCACAGGCGGGCAGATAATCCTGCATATATGCCTGCGCCAGAACTTCATAGGGATGGCGGGTAAAATCAAACCCGGCCAGGGCATAGTAATCCTGGATGGGAAAGGTGAAGATCTCGCGGTATTCGGCCAGCGTATACTGCTGCGGATAGCCAAACCGGGCCAGATTGCGGTTGAGGGATGCAAGGCCCAGCGCCACATCGTTTAACAGGGTACCGTTCCAGTCCCACAAAACCAGCGATACAGGCATTGGCAGCGCTCCTTTTTGCTTGCAGGAAAGCCCCGCTCAGTTTACGGCAGCTTCCTCGGTGAAATATTTCAGCAGGCTGGGGCGTTTTTCAATAAAGCGCACCAGTGCCACGCCCAGAATGCAGCAGCTGATCACTTCGCCCACAGCCACGGTAACGGCGTTGAACAGGCACAAACCCAGCGTGAAGGGGGTGTCGGAGAAATAATAGGCGATCTCGGGGCCTACGATGAGGGCGTTGAACACCACAGGGGGAATGCTGGCAGCCAGCGCCAGGCCCTTTACACGGTGCTTGCGCAGCAGGATCATAAACACGCAGGCGATGGCCGTGGCGGCGGTGCCGAACAGAATGTCGGGGAAACCGGTGCCGATCATGTTGGCTAAAAAGCAGCCCAGCGTTACACCCACGGCATACTCGGGGCCAAACACCACCAGCATGCCCAGTGCCTCGGCCACGCGCACCTGAATGGCACCGAAGGAAAACGGCGCCAGCACCAGGCACAGCACAGCGTAAATGGCGGCCACGACCGCACAGCGTACAAGTTTTTTGGTAGACATATTCTATTACTCCGGCAGCATAGATTTTGACCGCTGCGGTGCTGCCAGACCGCCCGGTGTGTGCCGTACATACTGTACGGAGAGCCTAAAATCCTAAGTTGCTCTTTGCCTTGGGAATAGGACCGCGCTTTTTTCAAAAAAACGCTGTAATATTATAACACAAATGCCCGGGCCTGAAAAGAGGACCCGGGCAGGATTTTTATGTATGCTTGCAGGCGCTGCCATGCTGTGACTTAAAAGGAAAAGAAAATGGCGAAAGTATACATTTTATCCCTGCCAGGTGTCGTAGTAGTCGCCGTAGGAGGAATTTTCGGTGATCATGCTGTCCAGATGGCTGCGCAGCGCTTCCAAAGCGGGCAGCTCAAGCCGGCCCGAATCCTCCAGCGCGTCCAGCAGGTGGCTCATGCTGCCGCCGCAGAAAAGATCCAATATCTCCTGCGCGCGGGCGGCGGCATAATCCTGTCGGCGCACCAGCGCCGTGTAGCCGTTGTGGTTCTGCTCTTTTTCCGAGCGCACATAGCCTTTTTTCTCCAACCGGTACAAAAAATTCAGCAGGGTGCTGTCGGCCCAGGCGGCCCGGCTGCGCAGCTGCTTTTGGATATCCGCCCGGCGGGCAGGCTGCGGCAGCTGCCACAGGGCGGCCATCACCAGCTCTTCGCTGCGTGAAAGTGCGGCTTTTTGATTTTGCATCGCGGCATTCTCCTTGCTCTGATTTTGTGCTTGGGGCCCGGCTGTTTTCCCTGCAGGGGCAGCCGGGCCCCGCTTTGTCTGCATCTATTTTACATTTGTAAAAAGAAAAACGCAAGGTTTGCACCGATTTTTGCCCAAAAAATTCAAAATCAGCTCGCTTTGGCCCCCAAATGCCCTGTTTCTTTTACACTTGTAATAGATATTGTGTTCCATACAAAAACATTTGTAATTTTTGTGCGGAAAGGGTGTTTTGTCCCAAAAAAGTTTGGGCAGGCTGGCTCTATGATTTTGCACGGCGGATGTTTTATAATAAACACATGGAAAAACCCTGCTGCAGGCAGGTGCAGAAAATATGAAAAGAAAAAGAGAGGGTTTATTATGGCACGAGTATATAATTTCAGCGCAGGCCCCAGCATGCTGCCCGAAAAAGTTTTGAAACAGGCACAGGCCGAGCTGATGGAATATGGCACCAGCGGCCAGAGCATTATGGAAATGAGCCATCGCTCGCCCGAGTTCATGGCCGTGGCTGCCGACACCGAGGCCCGCATTCGCCGCGTGCTGAATGTGCCTGATAATTATAAGGTGGGCTTTTTTCAGGGCGGCGCCACCCAGCAGTTTGCCATGGTGCCCCTGAATTTTATGACCACCGGTAAGGCGGACTATCTGGTAACCGGCAACTTCTCCAATCTGGCAGCCAAGGAAGCCGCCAAGTTTGGCCAGGTGAACATTGTGGCCAACAGCAAGGACAAAAACTTCACCTATATCCCCGATGTACACGCCATCGAGTATGACAAGGATGCCAGCTACATTCACATTTGCCAGAACAACACCATTTTCGGCACCACCTTTGTGGATGTGCCGCAGGTGGAGGGCATTCCCCTTGTGGCCGACATGAGCAGCTGCATCTGCTCGAAGCCTGTGGATGTGACCCGGTATGGCTGCATTTACTTCGGCGTGCAGAAAAACATTGCCCCCGCGGGTATGGCCGTGGCCATCATTCGCGAGGACCTGCTGGGCAAGAGCGCCAAGGGCCTTACCCCCGAGCAGATCCCCACCATGATGAACTACACCACCATTCTGAATAAGGACAGCATGTACAACACCCCCAACTGCTGGAATATTTATATGACCGGCCTGGTGATGAAGTATCTGGAAGAGGATATCGGCGGTCTGGCCAATATGCAGAAGATCAACGAGGCCAAGGCCAAGGTGCTGTATGACTATCTGGACAGCCAGACTTTCTTTGTGAACTCCGTAGAGCACAAATACCGCTCGATGATGAATGTCACCTTCACCAGCCCCAACCCCGACATGGACAAAAAGTTCTGCGCCGAGGCTGCCAAGGCCGGCTTTGTAAACCTCAAGGGACACCGCCTGGTGGGTGGTATGCGCGCCAGCATTTACAACGCCATGCCCAGCGAGGGTGTGGATAAGCTGGTGCAGTTTATGGAAGATTTCCGCAAGGCCAACGCCTGAAAACAAAATAGGAGCCGATAAAAATGTTTACCATTAAAACGCTGAATGCCATTTCTCCCGTTGGCCTGAGCAAGCTGGCCACCAATCAGTTTGAGGTGCTGGTGGAATGCCCCGATCCGGACGGCATTCTGGTGCGCAGTGCCAATATGCACGAGATGGAGCTGGGCAAAAACCTGAAGGCCATTGCCCGCGCCGGTGCCGGTGTAAACAATATCCCGCTGGATAAATGCAGCGAAAAGGGCATTGTGGTGTTCAACACCCCCGGTGCCAACGCCAACGCCGTGGCCGAGCTGGTGCTGGGCAGCCTGATCGCCTGCAGCCGCAATCTGGCCGAGGCCTCGCAGTGGTGCAAGGGCTTGAAGGGCTGTGACGACATGGCCAAAAGCGTGGAAAAAGGCAAAAAGCAGTTTGTGGGGCCCGAGATCCGCGGCAAGGTGCTGGGCGTGATCGGCCTGGGCGCGATCGGTGCCAAGGTGGCCAACGATGCGCTGAATCTGGGCATGGAAGTGTACGGCTACGACCCCTATCTAAGCGTGGATGCCGCATGGAATCTGAGCCAGCATGTGCATCACTGCCTGAATCTGGGCGATATGCTGCCCAAGTGCGATTACATCACCATTCATGTGCCGTATCTGCCCACCACCAAGGGAACCATCAACGCCCAAACACTGGCCGCCTGCAAGGAGGGCGTGCGAGTGCTCAACTTTGCGCGCGGTGAGCTGGTGGACAATGCTGCCATGCTGGCCGCACTGGAAAACGGCCATGTGGCAGTGTACTGCACGGATTTCCCCACCGAGGAGCTGCTGGGGGTGCCGGGCGTAGTGTGCACGCCGCATCTGGGCGCTTCCACGCCCGAGGCCGAGGATAACTGCGCCGTGATGGCCGCCGCCGAGATCAGCGACTATCTGAAAAACGGCAACATTGTACACAGCGTGAATATGCCCGAGGTTTCGCAGCCCCGCAGCGGCGGCAAGCGCGTGTGTGTGATCCACCGCAACGAGCCCGGCATGATCAGCTCCATCACCAACATCACCACCGAGGCCGGGCTGAACATTGAAAACATGGTGAACAAAAGCAAAAAGGAAATGGCCTACACCATGCTGGATGTGAGCGGCATGAACGCCGCCACCACGGCACAGATCGTAGAAAAGCTGAATGCCGTGCCGCAGGTGATCCGCGTGCGCGTTCTGTAACGCGGCAAAACACACTTTTTGCGCAGGGAAAACACGAAAAACCCTAAAACCTCCCGCCCTTAGCCGGGTGGTCGTAAAACAGTAAAATCAAAAAATGGTGAAAACCTTGAGTTTTCAAGGGGTGCGGCGTGACTTCGGTCACGCCGTTTCCTCTTTCATCAGTTCATTCAGCGGAATGAAGCCCAGCCCATCGTACTTGATGTGGATGTGCTGTACACGCTTTCCGCTGGATTTGTCCGGTGCATCCACATAGACAGCTGACACCAGCTCCCGCAGAGCGTAGCCGTCCAGCTCGTCGATGCCCACATACTTGTGCGCCGTCTGAATGAACTTCTCAATGTTTTCGTTCTGTCGTTCCTGTACTTCAATTTCCTGCCGCAAGGTGATGCACTCGGCCTCCAACTGCTTCTGCTCCGTTTCATAGGTCAGGCTCAGCATATCGAAGCGGTCATC
>SFIE01000057.1 GCA_004555405.1 Subdoligranulum sp. | reverse complement strand
CCTATCATGGGAAATGTTGGAAGTAACATGGAGCAGATTGTCAAGTATTGGAAAAGCCATACTAAAGAGAGGGGAATCAAGTGAGAAGCAGATTTTGGTTGGGAGCACTTTTATTCATTCTACTTGCCATATTAGTTGGGTGTACTACATCTACCACAAATCCTGTGTCTGGTAATAGTGATACAGAATCTTCTGAAACTCCAGCCGAACCGTTGAGCGATAGTGAAATCAAACGAATGTACTCAAAGCCATCAGGACTATATTGGATCAACTGTTGAGCTTGTAGGCGTCATTTTTGGTGGCGTTGATTATGATGGCGACGGTATATACTTCCAAATGTGGGCAGACCCTGAAAATATCGACTATAATACTGTTGTAGCTTATTTTGACCCTGAATTAACTCTTGAAGATGGACAATATATTCGTATCTCTGGAACTGTTATTGATGTGTTTGAAGGCGAAAATATGATGGGAGGGAAAATTGTCGCACCTGCCATCCAACAAGAACCATTCCAGATAATTATGGAAGCAAGTACATATGACTGAACCAGCCCCTTCAAGAGTACATTTTCGATTTTAATATAGCTTAATGAAACAAGAGGCAGGAGCCATAGTGGTTCCTGCCTCTTGTTATTTCCCATAATGAATAAATCTACATCGAGGTCAGCCAATTATGCCTTAGCCACAAATAACTTAAATGGGAGTGAGGGACAAAGAAATGGCGGGGGTCACTTTACCAACGGCAGGGTGATGGCCTTGCTTTCGTCTGCAGCGTAGCCGGTGGCGAATGTATACCGGAATTCGCTGATCTTGGCCACCTGCGCGGGGTCAGCGGTATAATAATCCTGCCGGTAGCTGATGATGCCGGTGGTGGGGTCTACCTGACGGCTGACGAGGGCGTAGGAGTTGCTGTTGGTATCGATATACGCTTCGTCCTGCGGGAAGAATTCCGGATTCAGCCCGCCGTACTGCGCCAGCAAAAGCTGCATCCCCGCGCCGGGATCGGCCAGAAGCGAATCTATGATTTTGGTATCATCCATAGCGTTGTCTGCTCTTTCTTTTTAGTTTTTCAAGGCCTTGTACCCACTAAACGAAAAAAGAGGGAGAAAAGTCACATGGTACATGGCGGAAAATAAAAATTGCTCCCCATAAACGGGGAGCAAAAAGAGAAAAAGCTTATCGGGATTTGCAGGCCCATGTGAGATCTACGGTGGGGCCGAAGGGATCGAATACCAGCCCGCTCACCTTGGGGGAGATCAACAGCTGCTGCTGCTGGAAAAACAGCGGCACAAGCACGGCTTCGTTTAAAAGCTCGCGCTCAAGCGCGGCGCAATCCTGCGCATAGCCGGAGGCAGCGGGGGAAAGCGCAGCGGCGCGGGCCTGAAATTCGGCCGAAACCCAGCGGCACAGCCCGCCGTCACCAAATTGGCGCAGCAGCGCGTGGGGGGCGTTTTCAGCAGAGGAAAGGGGCAACAGCATAATGGCATAATCGCCGCTGCTCTGGGCGGAAAGAAGATCCTCCATGGGCAGCTGCTGCACATTGATATACAGCCCCAGCTGCGACTGCCACAGCTGATTAAGCGAGGCAAAGGCATCGGCGGCAGGGCAGTCTTCGGGCAAAAGCACCGTAAGCCCGCGCACCGAGCTGACCCCCAGCTCGGTCAGTGCATTCTGGCACAGGGCGGCGGCGTTCTGGCTGGCGGGCAGGGCACTGCCCACGGCATCGCGGTAGCTTTGGCTGCCCACCGTGACCGCAGGCGGAATCAGGCCGCCGGCGGTTTCCAGCCCCTCGGCAGGCGGAAGGTCAGCGCTGTAGGCCGCCTGTGCCAGGGCCTGCCGCAGCGAAAGATTACTCAGCATGGCGTTTTGCGTGTTGAACAGCAGGCACCATGTGGTGTCGGTGTAGCGCACCGAGGGCAGGCCGGTATCCTCGCCGCCGGTGTACAGGGCGGCATCGGCTTTTTCGTTTTGCACCTGCAGGGGGGCCGTGAGGGGCTTTTCGGTGGAAACATCGTCACTATGCAGCACGATGCGCACAGCGTTTACCAGACTTCCGCTGGCCTTGCGGCGCAGAAACAGGCCGTTTTCCGTCCAGTTATACAAATAGAAGGGGCCGTTGGCCAAGGTCATTTTACTGCTCAGGGCATAAGCACCGCCGGTGCTTTCAAAAAACTCCCGGTTGCAGGGCATGGCGCCCGGCAGGCACAGCTTGCGCGTAAAGTCTGCATCCTTATGGGAAAGGGTGATCACCAGCGTGTGATCGTCGGCCGCCTGTACGCCCAAGGCGGAGGCATCGCCCCGCAGGGCCTTATTGCTGCCTGAAATGCAGGAAAAAGCCTCGGTGTAGGGGCTGCCGGTTTCGGGCAGAAACACGCGCTGCAGGCCAAAGGCAAAATCCTGTGCGGTCACGGGGGTGGTGTTGGCCGCGCCGCGGTAGCCGTTGTAGGTAAGGCCGCTTTTGATGTGAAAGGTATAGGTAAGGCCGTTGGGAGAAACCTCGTAATCCTCGCAGGCATCGGGCTGCACCTCACCGTTTGCATCCAAACGGAACAGTCCGCTGTACAGGTTCAGGCAGGCGGTCACATCGCTGCTTTCGCTGGCCAGCTGGGGGTCAAGGTTGGCGGGCAGCGTGTCTACACGCCATGTGAAGCTGTTGGCGCTGCCGCCGCAGCCGGAAAGGCCCAGCGCCAAACACATTGCCGCCAATGCACTACACAGAAATTTACGAAACATGGCAAAAGCTCTCCTTTGGGCGAATGATGGTTTCTAAATCAACATTATAGCAGAACCGGGGAGAAAACTCAAACACAAAGGCTTACAAACCGTTGCGCTTCGGGCAAAAAAAGCGTATAATAATTTTAGTTATGCGTATAAAAATGATACGCAGTAATTCACAAAGACGGAATACGGCACTTTAAAGGAGGCTGTTGGAAATATGCAGCAGGTATATGATGCAATGAGCGCCTATCTGAAAGGCAAAAAAGTGGCCTTTATCGGCGCAGGCGTAAGCCACAAGCAGTGCATTGAGCAGTTTGTGGAAATGGGCGCACAGGTGACTCTGTGCGACAAAAAGCCCAATGTGGAGGCTTTCGGCGATTATGCCGATACCATTCGCAGGCTGGGCATTTCGCTGAGCCTTGGCGAAAACTATATGGATGGCTTTAAGGGGCAGGATATCATTATGCGCACCCCCGGCTTTGAGTATTTTACTCCCGCTTTGCAGCAGGCCATTGCCGCCGGTACCGAGTGTACCAGCGAAATGGAAATGTTTTTCAAATACTGCCCCTGCCGCATTGTGGCCGTGACCGGCTCGGACGGCAAAACCACCACCACCACGCTGATCAGCAAGTTTTACGAGGCTGCCGGCCGCCGTGTGTGGCTGGGCGGCAACATTGGCCGTGCCCTGCTGCCCATTGTAACGCAGGTGGAGCCCGAGGATATGGCCGTGGTGGAGCTGAGCAGCTTCCAGCTGATCAGCATGCACCAGAGCCCCAACATTGCGGTGGTGACCAATGTGACCCCCAACCATCTGGACCATCACAAGGATATGAAAGAATATGTGGACGCTAAGCGCAACATTCTGCTGTGGCAAAAAAAGCCCTGCCGCGCTGTGCTGGGCTTTGAAAATGACATCAGCCGCGGCATGAAGGCGGACTGCGTGGGCGATCAGGTGTGGTTTACCCGCCTGCACGATACCGACAACGGCGCCTTTTTGCGCAAGGAGGACGATACCCTGTGCATGGCAGCCGACGGCGTGGTGACCCCTGTGATGCAGCGCAGCGAGATCAAGCTGCGGGGGCTGCACAATGTGGAAAATATGCTGGGCGCGATCGCGGCTGTGTGGGGCGAAGTGCCGGTTGAGGCCATTCGCAAGGTGGGCAGCACCTTTACCGGTGTGGAGCATCGCCTGGAGCCCGTGCGCACGCTGGACGGCGTGACCTGGTATAACGATTCCATCGGCACCAGCCCCACGCGCACCATTGCCGGTTTGCGCAGCTACAACCAGAAGCTGATCCTGATCGCAGGCGGCTACGATAAAAAAATCCCCTATGCTCCGCTGGCTCCGGTGATCGTGGAAAATGTGAAAACCCTGATCCTGATGGGCGCAACCGGCCCGGTGATCGAGCAGGAAGTGAAAAAGATCCCCGGCTGGGAGGCCCTGCGCATTGAGCACGCCGCCACCCTGGAGGAAGCTGTGAGCATTGCCCGCAAGCTGGCCATAAGCGGTGACGAGGTGCTGTTCAGCCCGGCCAGCGCCAGCTTTGACCTGTACCCCAACTTTGAGGTGCGCGGCCAGCACTTTAAGCGCCTGGTGAACGAGCTGAAATAAAAGGCAGCACTGCGAACGCTGCCGAAACGCGATGCAGTCCCCGGCGGGCGAATGCCCGGCTTTGGCCGAATTTGCCTGCCGGGGTTTTGTGTCGGAAAACAGCGGAAATTTAGTACAAATAGTATAAAGCTAAGGAAATAATACAAATGCTGAAAGAATTTTTCCCCTTTAATGAAAAGGCATTGGCGCTGGATCAACAGGTGATGGCCCTTTGCCAGCCGGAATTTGCCAAATTGGAGCAGATTCGAGATTACAATCAGTTGAAAATGCTGAGTGCTTTTACAGAATGTAATATGGCTGCCACGGAGCTGTTTGGCTCTACGGGCTACGGCCTGTGGGACCCGGGCCGTGACAAGCTGGAGCAGATTTTTGCCAAGGTGGTGGGGGCCGAGGATGCGCTGGTGCGCAGCCAGTTTATGAGCGGCACCCACACGCTTACGGTGGCCCTGTTTGGCCTGCTGCGCGCAGGCGACACGCTGCTGGCCGCCACCGGCCGCCCCTATGACACGCTGGAAGGTGTGATCGGCATTGGCGAGGCAGGCAAGGGCTGCGGCACGCTGGCCGAGTATGGCATCAAGTATGACGAAGCCCCGCTGAAGCCGGATATGACCCCCGATCTTGATTTGATCGCCCGCAAGGCACCCCATGCCACGGTGTGCCATATCCAGCGCAGCCGCGGTTACAGCAAGCGAAACGCCTTTACCTTAGAGCAGATCGAGCAGGTGGTAAAAACCGCCAAGGCCGCCAACCCCGATATTGTGGTGTTTGTGGACAACTGCTACGGCGAGTTTACCCAAACCCGTGAGCCCCTGGCGGTGGGCGCGGATCTGATCGCGGGCAGCTTTATCAAAAACCCCGGCGGCGGCATTGCCCCCACCGGCGGCTATATTGCCGGCCGCAGCGATCTGGTGGAAAAATGCGGCCACCGCTATTCGGCCCCCGGCACCGGGCGTGAGATCGGCTGCACGCTGGAAACCATGCGCGAAATGTTTTTGGGCCTGTATGCCGCCCCCGGCACCGTGTGTGAGGCGCTGAAAACCGCTGTATATGCACAGTGCCTGCTGGGCCTGCTGGACAAAGCGCCGGTGCCGCTGTATCACGAGCCGCACAACGATATCGTTACCTGCTTTGAGGCAGGCAGCGCCGAAGCGCTGGTGGGCTTTTGTCAGGGTATTCAGGCACTCAGCCCGGTGGACAGCTATGTGGCCCCCGAGCCCAGCCATGAGCCCGGCTATACCGACGAGGTGATCATGGCCAGCGGCAGCTTTACCACAGGCAGCACCATTGAGCTGAGCTGCGACGGCCCGCTGCGCGCGCCCTATATGTGCTATCTGCAGGGCGGCTTAAACTTTACGGCCAGCCGCGCCGCTGTGCTGATGGCAGCACAGAAGGCATGGCTGCAGGCATAAAAAATAACAAGGCAGAGGATCGGCATCCCCCAAAGGGGCCGGGCCTCTGCCTTTTTTGATGCAAAAATTTTTAAGGGGCCAAAGGGGTGGGCCGGGAAACTGCCTGCAGAAATAGGGCAGTTTCCCGGTATAGGGCTTTGATGCCGATATCGAATGCATCATTCCTCCAAAAGCCGTTTCAGAAACGCCTGCCGGTTGTTCACGAACATTTTGGTGATCTGGTAGCTTTCGGTTTCTTCATACGAGCATAAATGCACCCGGCCGCTGTCAAAGCAATAAATCTCAGCACCGGGAAGGCCCAAAAGAATAGGTGAATGCGTAACGATCAAAAACTGCGCACCCTCTTGGGCACATTCGTAGATCTCAAGCAGCAGGGTCAGCTGCCGTTGGGGCGAAAGCGCGGCCTCGGGCTCATCGAAAAGATATAAGCCGCCGGGCAAAAGGTTGCTTTGCGCCATGCTCAAAAAGCTTTCGCCGTGGGATTGATTGTGATAATTGGCCGGGTGCATGGGGTCGGAATATTTGATTTCCTGCGTGGCGACATTGTAAAAGCTTTCCGCTCGGAGAAAATATCCCCATTTTTCTCGTATGCACCCTTTGGAAAGCGTGATGGCGCGGCATAGCTCGGAATGGGTGTCGTAGGTGGAAAATTTATAATTTTTGGAGCCGCCCTCCGGATTGAAGCCGTGTTCTATGGCAATGGCTTCCAGCAGGGTGGATTTTCCGCTGCCGTTTTCGCCAACAAAAAAGGTGACGGGCGCATGAAAATCCAGCGATTCAAGGCCCTGAAACGCCGGAATGTGGCGCAGATAATTGCTTGAAGGAATTTCATCCCAATCAAAAGAAACACGCTGTATAAACGGAGCGTTCATCCCGGCACATCCTTTCCGGATCATAAAATTGCATAAGGCGAGTGTGGGTGCGGCGCGGCATAAAGCGGGCCGGCGGGATCAGGGCTGGTATCCGGTTTTGTCGGCCGGTGTAATGGGGCGGATCACCCTGCACGGAACACCGGCTGCCACCACATTGGGGGGAATATCCTTTGTGACAACACTTCCCGAGCCGATAATGCTGTTGCTGCCAATGCTTACGCCCTGATTGATGTGAACGCCCGCGCCGACCCAAACATTGCTGCCGATTTTGACAGGCTTTGCATAGCACGCCCCGTGAACCCGTTCCCACGCATCGGCTGCATGGTTGGAGGTGTAAATGCCCACTCTGGGGCCAAACAGAACATTGTCGCCGATCTCAATGCCGCCGCCATCCAGCATGATGCAATCAAAATTGGCGTAAAAGTTATTTCCGATGGAAATGTTATAACCAAATTCACAGCGGAAATTGGGCTCGAAGTGAACACCCTTTCCTACGGACTTCAGCAGCTTTTTGAGAATGGCCTCCCTTACCTCGGGCGGCTTTCCAAAGCTGGCATTGTACTCGTTGGTCAAAAACACTGTGTTTTCCCGCGCGGCAACCAACTCGCAGGTCAGGTCGTTATACATTTTTCCGCTTAGGATAAGCTCTTTTTGCTGCTCTAAATTCATACGCTTTTCCTTTCTGCGGGGCAGAATGCACCGGTGGATCAGAAACGGAAGATGTTCAGTCCGGTTTCTTCATCATACACCCGGTCCACATGGCCGTCGATCAGGGTGATGACCATTTCGCAGGTGGCGCTTATAACGGCTTTGTTCAGATGCCCGCCGAAAACCTTCCCCTGATCGTTTCCGGCGCTCATGTGAATGTGTGTATAAAACTCGCCGTTCATGGTGTTGATGGTGCCTGTCAGGGATACGATCTCAAAGCTGCCCTGAAACGAATTGGCGTAATACTTTTTTTCATCGACCTTATACACGCCCACCGTGAAATCGTTGGTGGCGCCTAAGGCGCTGATGCTTGCCAGCGTGATATGCTCTTTGGCGGCGATCTCCCGAATTTTTTCCAGAATTTCCTCGCCCTTGTCTATTCTGGCTACGATGGTGTTTGCAAATCTTCTGTATTCCATAGTAAGGTCCCTCCGATGAAAGCTAAGGCAGCGCCGCATGGTTTGTCCGGCGGCTGCGGCACTGCCTTAAAAAAGGATACAGCCGCCGGGTTTGGCAAATTGAACAGGGGCTTTTCTTATCAACGCAGATCATCTTGGTCTATGATGAATTTTCTGCAGGGTTCGCAATAGAAAACTTTTACCGCTGTGCCATCTGACAGAGAGGTGAGTTTTATTCCCTTCACAAGCGGGGTGAAATTCAATAATCCCATATCTTTTTCAGCCGGGATCCATTTCAGTGCATATCGATCTTGAGAAATGCTTCCAACAACCATTTCATTTTTGCAAAAGGGACATTTCACAGAAGCAACACCTCCTGATACAACAAATTTCGAGGGAGTAAAGGAAAAAATCGGCTCATGCAA
>SFIE01000018.1 GCA_004555405.1 Subdoligranulum sp. | reverse complement strand
TTCAAACGGCACAAGAAAAGCCGCCCCCATACAGCCGGCATGAGAGCAGCGAAAATAGTAATTTTATTTTACTTGCATTCTTTTTTCATGGCGGAATAGCCAATGATCACTGTCCACACATAGGCACAGGTTTTGGGGATCATCAGCATACCGATCATCGGGGTCGTGTCAGCCCAATGCGAAGAATGTTAAAGCCCGCCGCACTCCAATACAAGACAGGTCAAAAGCAGCAGTGTGTTTCGTTTTACTTTCTTGGGGTACCTCATTTTGGTGAACGCTGTTCACTTTGCCCGATATAAAATTCCCACCCTTGGGTGGGAATTTATCAGCCTGTTCAATACAATGTTCTGCGCACGATCTCCAGCACGGCGCTGGGGTCATAATCCTGCCGCAGCAAAGCGGACAGCATGAGCGAAAACAGCACATCGGCAAATTTTTCCGGTGTGAATTGCGGCGTAAAAGCATTGGGCCGAATTTTGGCATCCTGCTTTAAAACCGTACACAGCCCGGCCAGAATATGCTGCCATGTTTGCTGCATACGGCGCTTGCCATCCTTTTTTTCTTCCCGCATAAAGCCAAGGGAATGCAGGTTGAAAAATCCGGGATATTGCGTGCAGCCGTAAGCTATGCGCCCATACATCCAGGTGATGCAGGTTTGCACATCCTGAAACACAGCGTCGTCTTCCGGGCGATGGAAAATTTCGCACCAAACGCTTTCCACCGTAGCGGTGATGAGCTCGGCTTTGGAATCAAAGTAGTTGTAGATCGAGCCTACCGAAACCCCGCAGGCCGATGCAACCGAGCGAATGCTGACGGCCGACCACCCCTGCTGCTGAATGAGCTCACGGCTGGTTTTTAAAATTTCCTGTTTGGATGTTACGATGGTATTCATGTGTTCGCCCTAAATATGAACATTGTTCATTTTCATGATACAATTACAAGCAGGCGTTGTCAAACATAATTTGAAAATTTCAGGGTAATGCCCGCTCCCCTATGGGGAAAATCCTCATATTTTATGATATTATGCTGTTTTATGAATAAGCCTTTTACTGCAGAGCTTTCAGTCCCTTTTGATCCAGCAGCCGAATGGCTCCGCGTTTCAGCTCCACCAAGCCGTCCTCCGAAAACTGCTTGAGCATTCGCGCCACAGCCTCACGCGCTGAGCTGATCTGCTGTGCGATCTGCTCATGCGTCATATGAATGGTGTCCGTGCCAAGGCGCTGGGATTCTTGCATCAAAAACAACGCCAATCGCTGATCGAGCCTTTTAAACAGGATCTGCTGCATGGCCCACATCACATCGGAAAATCGTTTTGTGGCCAATTCGTAAAGAAAGCAGCGCACCGAAAGATTTTTTTCTTTGAGAAGCAGCACGATATTGGGCGGGATCATAAGCGCTTCAGTATCCTTTTGGGCGCTCATCTGTGTATCGAAAGAGATCTGGCTGATCACGCAGGAGGCCGACAGCACGCACAGATCGTTTGGATAAATGCGAAACAGCGTAACCTCGCGGCCTTCCTCCGAAAGCAGATAGGTGCGCATTTCGCCCTGCATCACAAACAGCATTCCCAGGCATTCCCGCTCGCTGCTGTACACCCGCGTGCCCTTTTCATACAAGCGGATCACAGCATTCTGCTGCACAAGCTCTTTTTCCGAATCGGTGAGCAGCTTCCAAAACGGAAGCCGCTCCAGCACGCTTTCCATCTTAGTGACAGCTGTGGTTGCCGCAGCCATGGCTGCCGCAGGTGTGGCCGCCTTCGCCGTGTTCGTGGTCGTGATGGTCACAGTGTACATTGGGGTTATAGCCCAGATTCCCGGCCAGCAGGGCGATCACAGCAGCATCTGCTTCGCCGGAAACGCCGCCGTACAAGCGAATGCCTGCCTGTGCCAAAGCCACTTGCGCACCGCCGCCGATGCCGCCGCAGATCAGAGTGTCCACCCCCTGCTGCATCAAAAATCCGGCCAGTGCGCCGTGGCCGCTGCCATTGGTATCCACTACTTTTGCGTCAACGATCTTGCCGTCAACTACTTCATAAACCTTGAACTGTGCCGTGTGGCCAAAATGCTGAAAGATCTGTCCGTTTTCATAGGTAACTGCGATTTTCATGGTGTTATCTCCTTTTTGTGTAGGGTTGGTTTGCGGTGCAGCACAGCGCCCTGCCGGGCATCCGCTTTTGCAATGCCGATGCTCCTGCCCGCCGCAAATGCGGTAGTTTCCGCCGGTGATGCGAAGGGGCTTTGCATACACAAGGCACGCTGCGATTTTGCGCCGTGCGCTTTCATAAATTTCCTGTACGGTAGAACGAGAAATATCCATTTGTGCAGCGCACTGCTCGTGGGTTTGCCCCTCAAGATCGACTAAACGGATCACCTCGTATTCGTCCAGTGAAAGCAGGATCGGCTCGGCCTGTGCACAGCCGACCGGGCCGAACGCCTCTGCTTGCGGCGCACTGCAAATGCGGCGGCAGCGAGGGGGTCTTGGCATACACTCGCCTCCTTTATTTTCGGTATATACCGATTATATCCTTCTGTGCCTCGCTTGTCAAGGCAGCGCGCTTACCTGCCGAGCACCGACACTGCGCAAAAAGCAGCCCCCGCTGCCAAAGCTGGCAATGGGGGCTGCTGTGTATATTCTGAAATTCGCTTAGAACAGCTTTACGGGATGGCTCATAGCGGCGAAATCTACGCCGATCTTTTGCTTTTCTTCCTCGCGCACCTTAGCAGCTTCGCGCATTTCCTTGCGGGTTTCGAAGAACTTGGGTGCAACCTGCGGGAACATAGCGTAGGTGAGGCAATCCTCTTCCTGCTCCATGTAGGGCTTTGCCTGCTCACGGATCTTATCCATTTCAGGCTCCAGCAGATCGGCGGGGCGGCAGGTGATGGGCTCCTGACCCTTCAGGATCTGCTTGGCAAATTCGGGGTCGATGGGGGCGGGAGTGTGGCCGTAATCGCCGTGAACAAGGCCCTTGAACTCCTTGGTGACCATCTTGTAGCGCTGGCCCAGCAGCACATTGAACACGGCCTGCGTGCCCACGATCTGGCTGGTGGGGGTAACCAGCGGAGGATAGCCGGAATCCTTGCGCACTGCGGGAATTTCCTTCAGCACATCTTCCAGCTTGTCTTCCTTGCCGGCTTCCTTCAGCTGACTCAGCAGGTTGCTGAGCATGCCGCCGGGAACCTGATACAGCAGCGTGTTGGCATCAACGCCCAGCATTTTGGGGCTGAGCTGGCCGCTCTGCAGATACTTTTCACGCAGCTTTGCGAAGTGCTCACGCACAACATTCAGCTTCTTCAGATCCAAACCGGTATCGTACTCGGTGCCCTGCAGGGCAGCCACCAGGCTTTCGGTGGGCATATGAGAGGTGCCCAGTGCCAAGGGGCTGATAGCGGTATCAATGATATCTGCACCGGCTTCGATGCCCTTGAGGATCGACATCGAGGCCAGACCAGAGGTGTAATGGCTGTGAATGTCCACAGGAATGGAAACGCTTTCCTTCAGCTTTTTCACCAGCTCGTGCGTAGCGGTGGGTGTGAGCAGACCGGCCATATCCTTGATGCAGATGGAGTTTGCGCCCATCTCTTCCAGCGTTTTGGCGTAGTTTGCAAAATACTCGTTGTCATGCACAGGGCTCAGGGTGTAGCTGATGCAGGCCTGCACATGAGCCTTTTCCTTAACGGCTGCCTTAATGGCGGTTTCCAGGTTGCGGGGATCGTTCAGTGCGTCAAAAATACGCATGATGTCGATGCCGTTTGCAACCGACTTCTGCACAAAGTATTCCACCACATCGTCAGCATAGTGGCGATAGCCCAGCATATTCTGGCCGCGGAACAGCATTTGCAGCTTAGTGTTGGGCATTTCTTTGCGCAGGATGCGCAGGCGCTCCCAGGGATCTTCGTTCAGGAAACGAATGCAGCTGTCAAAGGTCGCGCCGCCCCAGCACTCTACCGAGTAGTAACCTACTTCGTCCATAGCGGGCAGAATGGGGCGCATTTCGTCCATGGTCATGCGGGTAGCGATCAAAGACTGGTGCGCATCGCGCAGAGCAACTTCTGTGATCTTGACGGGTTTTGCATTTTTGTTAGCCAAAGTAATCACCTCATAAATTTTTTGATCATTGGTTTATACAGTGTTTCCAAAATTTGCATTTACAGTTACATTATACTATTACATTTGCCGATCCGCAAGACAGTTTTCTCAAAACGCTGATAACTGTTATAGAAATTTTAAATTATTTTTTAAAGCTGCGCTTTGCCGCCGTTTTACCGGGGCCTGCCTTGGGCGCGCCCGGGCGGGCAGGACGGGCCGAACGAGCCGCTGCCCGGGCCTTGCGGGCCTCGGCACGGGCTTCGCCCTGCTGGTTGCGGGTGCGGTTGGCGCCCTTTACGGCAGCTGCGCGCAGGGCGTTCACCTCGGCCTTTGTAAGCTCGCGATACTGGCCGGGCTGCAGCATGCCCAGCTTTACTGCGCCTTCGGCATTGCGCTTCAGGCGCACCACTTCCAGGCCCACGGCTTCGCACATACGGCGGATCTCACGGTTTTTGCCCTCATGGATGGTCATTTCCAGCACGGTGCGCTCGGGCTCATCCACGGCCACGTTGATCACAGCGGGCTGTGTTTTTACGCCGTCATCCAGCACAACACCCTCGGACATCTGCACGATCTGCTGTTCGGTGGCATGGGGGCGCACAGTAACACGATACAGCTTGCTGATCTCGTGGCTGGGATGCGTGAGCATATTGGCGAAATCGCCGTCGTTGGTCATCAGCAGCAGGCCCTCGCTGTCTTTATCCAAACGGCCCACCGGGAAAATGCGGGCGGGCACATCCTGAACAAGATCCATCACGGTTTTACGGCCCAGCTCGTCACTTACGGTGGTGATATAGCCGCGGGGCTTGTGGAGCATAATGTAATATTTCTGCTGTTTTTTCACAATGCGGATCTTTTCACCGTCCACCATGAGCACATCATGGTGGATATCCATTTTATCGCCCACCTTCACGGGGTGGCCGTTCAGCTTTACACGGCCCTCACGGATCACCTGCTCGGCGGCACGGCGAGAGCAAAGCCCCTGATCGGCCATTACTTTCTGAATGCGTTCTTCTGCCATTTTATTCTCCTATAGTTTCAATTTTGTTGCTTGCAAGGCAACTGTCATCGCCTTAAAAAATCAGGGGCAGGCCTGCGCCCACCCCTGAAGATCGGGTTTTACGCTTTTTCCTGCTCAGGATCCTCAGATTTTTTCTGGGGCTGTTTTTTCAGCAGGTCGCTCAGCTTGTCCACAAGCTCCGGGATCATGGAAACGGCACGCTCTACAGCGTTGTTTTCGGCGCTGAGCTGGATGGTGCGCACATTGCCGTTCTGCACCACCAGAAACGCCACCGGTGCCACGGTAACACCTGCGCCGCTGCCGCCGCCAAACAGATCTTTATCGTTTTTTCCTGCAAAGTCTGACCCGCCCGAGGCAACGCCGAAAGTCACCTTGGATACCGGCAGGATCGTGGTGCCCTCGGGGGTAGTGATGGGGTCACCGATAATGGTGTTGGAAGATGCCAGTTCACGGATCTTATCCATGGTAACGCCCATCAAATCGTGCAGCGTATGGTCTGCCATTGTAGAGTCCTCCTTTTTTATCTCCTGCCGCCTTTGCGCATGGCCCAGGCAGCCTTGAGTAACACATAGATCGCTAATACTATTATTATATACAGCCGGGCAGTGATTTTACAAGAAAAATGTTTTTGCGCCCCGGCCTGCCCCGCAAAATCCGGCTGAATGTCGATTTTGCGCACGCGAATATCAAACAGGTTTCTGGCTGCCGCATACCCACCGCCGATTGCGGCATGAATGCGGCCGTATTCCATGGCTGTCGCAGCGGCATCCTTGCCGTGCACCGTATACAGAATGGTCAATTCACGGATCTGCAGGCTGCGGCACAGCCGTTTCACCGCACGGCAGGCATCCTGCAGGATCTGCAAAACCGCACGCGGCGGCGGGGCCTTGAATTTCTTTTTTTCCTTTTTCGGCCGTTTGGGTTCCGCCTGTTCAGTTTTGGCTTTCTTCTTAGGGCCTTTTGTGCCGCGCGGGTACAGCGGCAGCAACAGCCCGCAAAAGCCGCCGCGCAGCGAAAAGCCGTTTTCGTGATACACCGGCTGCAGCTGCACGGGCAGGATCAGCAGCACCGCCAGCAGCAGCAAAACCGCCGCCAGCAGCCACCCCAAAGCCTTCAGGATCATCAGCAACACTGCTGCCACCCGGCATCACTCCTTTTCGTCCGCGCGCATGGAAAGCTGCGGCGCTTCGTTTTGGTGCAGCGGGGGCAGATCTTCCAGCGAGGTGATGCCGAAGGTGCGCAGAAACACATCGGTGGTTCTGAAGCTGATGGGATGCCCCGGCAAATTCAAGCGCCCGGCCTCTTCGATCAGGCCCTTATCAATCATTTTGCTTACGATCGAGCTGGAATCCACGCCGCGCACCTGCTCAATAAAGCCGCGCGATACCGGCTGGTTGTAGGCAATGATCGCCAGCACCTCCAGCGCAGCGGGGCTGAGCGGCACATTGCGGCGGTTGTCCATCAGGCGCTTTACCATTTCGCCGTATTGGGGGCGGCTGGCCATTTGCCAGCGGTCCTCCAAGCGCAGCAGGCACAGGCCGCGATCCTTCACATCGTATTCATCGCGCAGCTCCACCAGCAGTTTTTCCACCATGTGCAGCTCGGCGCCGATGGCTTCGGCCAGTTTTTCGGGGGTCACCGGGTCACCGCTGGCAAAAAGCAGTGCTTCAATGGCATTTTTACAAGTTTTCTGGTTCATTTATGCATTCTCCTGCTTTTTCAGGCGGCTGTAATTGACCGAAAGTTTCTCTTCGTTGGAAATTTTCAAACGGCCCGCGCGCACCAGCTCCAAAACCGCCAGAAAGGTGGCCACGGTTTCGCTTCGGCTGGCGGCAGGGCTAAACAGCTCACTCAATCGGCCAAATTTTCCCTTGAGCATACCGCGCAGCACATGAACCACCCGTGAGCCCACCGAAACAAAGGGTGTGGCCAGCAGCGGCTCAAAGCGCTCCTGCGTGGGCTTTGCGCGGCTGGCGCTGCGACCCGAGAGTCCCTGCAGGGCATTAAGCAGCAGCATTTTATCGTGCTGCAGGCGGTATTCATGGTCCGGCTCTATCTGTGCGGGACTGCGCACCACACAGTACACATTTTCCTGCATGGCACGCAGCTGGGCAGCCACCCGCTTGCAGGCGCTGTATTCGATCAGCTGGCCCTGCAGCTCTTGCTTCATACGCTCGGCTTCTTCGCTGCGGGGCAAAAGAAGATAGCTTTTCATCTGCACCAGCTGGGCAGCCATTTCGATAAACTCGCTGGCCACATCCAAACGATTTTGCTGCAGGGTGCGGATCAGTGTGGTGTACTGCTCGATCAGTTCTAAAATGGGAATATCGTAAAGATCCATTTTATTTTGTGATACGAGGTGCAGCAAAAGATCCAGCGGGCCCTCAAATTCATCTAACTTAAAGGTAAGGCTTTCCATGGGCAAGGTTTCCTTTTTTGTTGTTCCCTGCGCATAGACAGCGCTTTGGGGATATAGCAATATTTATTATAGTATACACAAAAAATCAGAGTCTGACAAGCCGGAAAGCCCCCGGAAAAGCCTGTTTTAAAAAGTTTTTTCCGGATTCTTGAACAAAATCAAAAAAAAGGCTTGCATTTTGCAGCAGGTTCTGGTATTATAATTTGGCTACAAAAAAACGAGGAGGTGCAGCAGAATGGCTAAATGTGAGTGCTGTGGCAAGGGCGTTACTTTCGGCATCAAGGTTTCTCATTCCCACCGTCGTAGCAACCGTACCTGGAATCCCAATGTGAAGCGTGTGAAGGCAATCGTGGAGGGTTCTCCCAAGTACATCTACGCTTGCACCCGTTGCATGCGTTCCGGTAAGGTTACCCGCGCTGTCTGATCAACACAAACATGGCCAGTCACATTCGTGGCTGGCTTTTGTTGTATCATCAAGCTTTTCAGGAGTGATTTGTGTATGCCGATCCCGCAGGACCCTATGATCCTTGTCAGCTGGCTCAACACCCAGCTGCGGGATCACTATGCCAGCTTGGAGCTGCTTTGCGAAGATCTTCAGCTTTCACAAAGCGATATCTGCCAAAAGCTGGCCGCGCTGGGCTATGCCTATGCCCCGCCGCACAACCGCTTTGAATAACGCGCAAAAATGCCCTGCAGGCTGCCAAAACGGCAGTTTGCAGGGCATTTGCATTTCACTTGATCGTTTTCAAAAACAGATCAGCCATTATTTTTTGCTTTTTCTGCTTTTGCGGCTGGCTTTGCGGCTTTTGGCCGTTCTTTTTGCCGCCTCAGGCTTGGCCGGGGTTTCCGGAAGTTCCGGCGCTTTAAGCTCGGCCGGGGCTTCGGCTGCCTTGGGTGCCTCGGTTTCAGGTGTTTTTACCGTGTCAGCTTCAGGCTGGGCAGAGGCCACGGCTTCTTTAACTGGCTCAGCTTCGGGCTGGGCAGAGGCCACAGTTTCTTTAACCGGCTCGGCTTCGGGCTGGGCCGGAGCCACGGTTTCTTTAACCGGCTCAGCTTCGGGCTGGGCCGGAGCCACGGTTTCTTTAACTGGCTCAGCTTCGGGCTTTTTGGCCTTTTTCTCTTTGACCTGCGTGATCGTCCAAAGCTGGTTATCCCCGTTTACATCCTGCCAAATTTGCAGGCGTGCACCATTTTCCCGGCTCATGCCCACAATATCCATGCATTTGCCCGAAAGATTGCTGCGAACCTTTACGCGGCCATCATTGGTGGGTTCCACGATCCAGATCTGGCTGGAGCCATGCACGCCCTCCCACTGGTGCAGCCAAGTGCCGTCCACCACGCCGCACTCCACCAGATCCAGCACCTTGCCGGTAAAGCGGTTTTGAATGCGGTATACACGCTCGCCTTCCTCGATAAACTGCCACTGCTGCCACGGTTCGTTCTGATTTTTCCACATACGGATCGCCGCGCCGTTTTCCATGCTGCCATTTTCGACTTCCAGCACTTTTCCCGTGCCGGAAGCAATGGTATAATATTTATTTTCGTCGATCACTGTCTGTTCGTTGTGTTTCATAGCCTGTTACTCCCCTTCTTACTCGTTTTGTGCCTGATTTTTTCGCACTTTATTATTATAGATCATTCAAAAATTTCGTCAATGCCTTCCGGCTCTTTTCTTGGATTTTCTGTGTCGGTTACCCTTGTTTCATCCGCGGTTGCCCATTAAAATTGCCAATGTGCGCGGTGCAAAGCGGTGCATCAGCCGCAATGCGCCGCATGAAAGCGCCATGGTGATGCCGCACAGCAGCACATAGCACACGAATGCAGCGCCCGGCACCGTTGGCGGCAGCCACGCCGCCAGCTTGCCGCACAAAAGTGCTTCAATATACCAGTGTGTGCAGAACATGAAAAACGAGATCTGCGCCCAAAACCAGCCCTTGGCACGCGGGCAATCGGTCAGAGCCGCCAGAGCGATCAGAATTGGAATGGACACCACACGGACCAGATAGATGCTTGGGCCGCCCGCCTGCATGGCGGGGTGTGCCAGCACGACGAGCAGCACATAAATCAGCAGTGCCACCGGCCATGGCAGCCGCCCTTTTTGCCCCAGATGCTTTTCCAATCTTTCGCGGCCATGCAGAGCGATAAAACCGCCCATGCAAAACACCGGCAGCCAGTAGAAAAAGCTGTAATAATCCGGGCACGCGTATACACACAGCACCGCAGCCACCGCAACGAGCGGCGCGCTCAAGTGCCTTTGGCGCAGCACAGGATACAGCAGCGGTAGCAACACTACATATCCGGCAAGGCGAGCCACAAACCACAGCGCCCCATTAACAGGTGTAATAGGGCGATAAGCCGTTAAAAAAATAGAATTTGGAATGACCTCACGCTTGCACACACGCAGCAGGCATTCCGCCGCCAGCACCAGGGTGTTCCATGCAAAATACGGCACCACAAGGCTGAAAAAGCGCCGCTTGAGCCGGGGCAGTATCTGCTGTTTTGTAAGCGAACGAAACAGCCAGTAGCCCGCGCTGAAAAAGAACCATGCCACCGCCGGCACTGCCAGCTCGGTGCCGATCTGCACAGCCCATATCTCCCACGCACCGGCTGCAGGATAAAACTGCAGCGTACTGGCGTGTGTCATCAGCATAGCCACTGCGCCCAAAACAGAAAGCCAGCACATTTTATCGGAAAAGGTTTGGTTCAATGCGTTATTTCCCCCTTGCAAGTATTTTTCAGCAGCCGCCGCGCCCCCTTGTGTGCCTTTGCTGTGCTGTTGTTGATTGTTGTTGTTGTTTTATTATATCATAGAGCGAAGCGGAATGATATAATTTGCCCTGTTTTTCGGTTTCCGGCATAGGCCGGAGAGAAAAACGGCACTAAAATATGTATAACGGCCGCCGGGCGGCTGTTATATCATGGAGCGAAGCGGAATGATATAATTTGCCCTGTTTTTCGGTTTCCGGCATAGGCCGGAGAGAAAAACGGCACTGCCCCGCCGGGCAAAGGGCGGCAAAAGGGGCACCCGCCTTTTACAGCAAAAAGCGGGTGCCCCTTTTGATCGCGGTCTGAGTTAGGATCAATCCAATTCAAATCGACCCGTGTACAGCTGATAATACTTACCTTTTTCCTGCATAAGTTCCTCGTGCGTGCCGCGCTCAATGATGCAGCCCTTTTCCAGCACCATAATGCAGTTGCTGTTGTGAATGGTAGAAAGCCGGTGTGCGATCACAAACACAGTGCGGCCCGCCATCAGCTTGTCCATACCGTCCTGCACAATGCGCTCGGTGCGGGTATCGATCGAGCTTGTGGCTTCGTCCAGGATCAGCACGGGCGGGTCGGCCACAGCGGCGCGTGCAATGGCCAGCAGCTGGCACTGGCCCTGGCTGAGCTTGCCGCCATCCCCCTTCAACATGGTGTTGTAACCATCCGGCAGGCTTTCGATGAACTGGTCGGCGTTGGCCAGCTTGGCGGCGGCAATGCATTCCTCATCGGTAGCATCCAGCTTACCGTAGCGGATATTTTCCATCACGGTGCCGGTAAACAGGTGGGTATCCTGCAGCACAATGCCAAGGCTTCGGCGCAGATCGGCCTTTTTGATCTGCTTAATGTCAATGCCATCATACAGGATCGAGCCCTTTTGAATATCGTAAAAACGATTGATCAGGTTGGTAATGGTGGTTTTGCCTGCGCCCGTGCTGCCTACAAAAGCGATTTTCTGGCCGGGTTTGGCAAAAATGTGAATATCATGCAGAATGGTTTTTTCCGGCGTATAGCCAAAATCCACCCCGTTAAAGCGCACATCTCCGGCCAACGGCACATAGCTTACGCTGCCATCGGCATTGTGCTGCTTCCATGCCCAGTGGTGGGTTTTTTGCTCGCTTTCGGTCATGCTGCCGTCGGCATTCAGCTGCACATTGCACAGCTCCACCGTGCCCTCGTCCTGCTCGGGCTGTTCGTCCAGCAGGTTGAAAATGCGCTCGGCGCCCGCCAGTGCCATAACAATGCTGTTGATCTGCTGCGACACCTGACTGATGGGCTGGTTGAGGCTGCGGTTATACTGCAAAAAGCTGGCAAGGCTGCCCAGCGTAAAGCCGCCGATGCCGTTGATGGCCAGCACCGCGCCCGCCATGGCGCAGATCACATAGCCCAAATTGCCAAGGTTCATGTTGATGGGGCCCAGCATATTGCCGTAGCTATTGGCTTTGTCGGCACTTTCGTATAGCTTTTGGTTGAGCGCATCAAAGTTTTCAACACTTTCCTGCTCGTGGCAGAATACCTTGATCACCTTTTGCCCCTCGACCATTTCTTCGATATAGCCGTTCAGCTGGCCCAGATTCTTCTGCTGCTTGATAAAGTTATCGCCCGAGCGGCTGGCCAGCAGCTTGGTGCACCACATCACGCAGAATACGATGCACAGGTTCAGAATGGTAAGCGGGACGCTGAGAATGATCATGCTTACCAAAACGCCGACAATGGTGAGCGCGCTGGAAAACATTTGCGGCAGGCTTTGGCTCAGCAGCTGGCGAAGCGTATCCACATCGTTGGTGTACAGCGACATCACCTCGCCGTGGGGGTGTGTGTCAAAATACGAAATGGGCAGCGACTGCATGTGCGCAAACATACGGTCACGAATCGTTTTCAGCGTGCCCTGGCTCACATTGACCATGATGCGGTTATAGGCAAACGCACAGCCTGCACCCACCAGATAAAAGCCTGCCACCCGCAGGATCGCCAAGGCCAGCGGGCCAAAATCCGGGTTTTGGGTGCCGATCATGGGCAAAATGTAATCATCGATCAGAGTTTTCATAAACATGGTGCCCTGCAGATTGGCATAAGTGCTGATCAAAATGCAGGCTGCCACCAAAATGCAATGCGGCAGATAGTTTTCAAACACCACGCCCATCAGGCGGTGGATGATTTTTTTAGGGTCCTTCAGTTTCGGTTTGGGGCCGCGGCCATGCCCTCTCATAGGGCCGCGGGGCATACGATCATTCGCCATTATCCTGCTCCCCTTTCTGCTGAGAATAATATACTTCCTGATAAATTTTGTTGCTGCGCAGCAGCTCCTCGTGGGTGCCCACGGCATCAATGCAGCCATGGTTCATCACCACAATACGGTCGGCATCCTGCACGCTGCTGATGCGCTGTGCAATGATCAGCTTGGTCACGCCGGGGATCTTTTTGGCAAACGCCTCGCGAATGCGTGCATCCGTGGCGGTGTCCACCGCGCTGGTGGAATCGTCCAGGATCAGGATCTTCGGGCTCTTGAGCAATGCGCGCGCAATGCAAAGGCGCTGCTTCTGGCCGCCCGAAACATTGGTGCCGCCCTGCTCGATCTTGCTGTTGTAGGCATCCGGCATTCTTTCAATAAAATCATCGGCGCAGGCCATGCGGCAGGCTTCTTGGCACTGCTCATCGGTGGCATTGGGGTTGCCCCAGCGCAGGTTGTCGTAGATCGTGCCGCTGAACAGCACATTCTTTTGCAGCACCATAGCCACGGCATTGCGCAAAGCCTCAAGATCATATTCGCGTACATCGCGGCCGCCCACCATCACACTGCCTGCCGTAACATCATACAGGCGCGGGATCAGGCTGACAAGGCTGGATTTTGCGCTGCCGGTGCCGCCAATAACGCCAATGGTTTCGCCGGAACGAATGGAGAGATCAATGTTTTTCAGCGTTGTGCGCATACTGCCGGGATAGGCAAAACTCACATTTTTAAACGCAATGCTGCCGTCCGGGATCTGCTGCACGGGATTTTCGCCGTTGGTCAGATCCGAAGATTCGTTCAGCACCTCAGCGATACGCTCGGCGCTGGCCTTGGACATGGTGATCATCACAAACACCATCGAGAGCATCATCAGGCTCATCAGAATGTTCATGCAGTAAGTAAACAGGCTCATCAGATCACCGGTGGTCAAGCTGCCGCCCACGATCATGTGTGCGCCGAACCACGAAAGCGCCAGAATGCAGCCGTAAATGGCAATTTGCATAACAGGCATAACGATGGTCATCATTTTTTCGGCGCTCACAAACAGCTGATACACATCGCCGCTGGCCTTGCGGAAACGGCTGTTTTCAAATTTTTCGCGCACATACGCCTTGACCACGCGGATCGCCGAAACATTTTCCTGTACGCTGGCATTCAGTGCATCGTATTTTTTGAATACGCGGCTGAAAAGCCCCATGGTTTTGCTGATCAAAAGAGCCATCACGATGGTTAAAAACACAAGCGCCACACAGAAGATCTGCGAAAGCCTGGGACTGATGCGCACCGCCATAAACATGGCCACGATCAGCGAAACCGGCGCACGGAAGCACATGCGCAGGATCATCATATAGGCCATCTGCACGTTGGTGATATCGGTGGTAAGGCGGGTAACAAGGCCCGCCGTGCTGTATTTGTCAATGTTGGAAAAGCTGAACGACTGAATGTTGCGATACATTGCGCCGCGCAGGTTTCGGGCGAAGCCCGTTGCCGCATGCGCGCCAAAGCGTGCGCCCATGCAGCCGAAGAAAAGGCCGATCAAAGAGATCAACACCATCTCCAGGCCGGTGTTCACCACAGCCCGGATATCGCCTGCCATAATGCCATTGTCCACGATGCTGGCAACCAACAGCGGAATGATCATTTCTGCGATTACTTCGCCGATCATGCACAAGGGAGTCAAAATGGAAGCAAGTTTGAATTCTTTGATCTGCTTTGCCAAAGTTCTGATCATACTTGTTTTCCTTTCCGGTTTTCAGGCCCTGCCGCATTTTGCAATTTTTGGCGGCAATGCCCCCGTTATTCTTTTTCCGGGCAGGCCGTACCGCCCAGATTTTGATTGATTTTCTGCAAGGTTTTTAAAAAAGCCTGTTTTTCCTGTTCCGAGATGCCCCTGGAAAGTTCGGCCTCCATGGCGGCAATACATTTTTCCATGTGCTGTGCCACCGCGAGCCCCTGCGGGGTGATCTCGATTTTTTTCAGCCGTGCATCCGATTTTACCGCCGTGCGGCGAATCAGACCCGCCTGCTCCATTTTTTGCAGCGTGACCGTGGCCGTGCTTCGCCGAACACTAAAGGTTTGTTCGATATCCTTTTGAAAAATCTCAGGCTTTTGGCTGTGCATAATATAGCCCAGCACCGCGCCCTGCCCGCCGGTAAGGGGCTGCGCACCGCTTTCGCTTTCCATCTGGCAAATGCGGCGCTTGATCATGTGCTCGGTGCAGCTGATCTCTCGGCCCAGCCTGCATTGCTGCAAAAAATCGTTTTGCTCTTCAACCAAATTCTCTTCGCCTCCTCTATTCGTTAGCTGCCTAACATAGTATAATAATCCATTCTCTCACTGTCAACCGCCCATGGGCTTTGCGGCGCATTTTTTACATTTTATACACATCTCACCCCCGGCGCTGGGTGCCGCTGCGGCTTACCGAAAGCACAATGCCCATTTCGCCCAGCAGCATCATCAGGCTTGTGCCGCCCGAAGAAAAAAACGGCAGGCTGATGCCCGTGTTGGGAATGGTGTTGGTGACCACCGCAATGTTCAAAACCGCCTGCAGCACCACCTGCGCCACAAAGCCCACCACCAAAAGTGCGCCAAAGCGGTCGGCTGCGCGGGCTGCTATGATCATGCCGCGCACCAGAAGCAGCAAAAACAACAGCATCACACAGGCCGCACCGATAAAGCCCAGCTCCTCGCATAAAATCGAAAAAATAAAATCGTTTTGCGGCTCGGGCACATACAGATATTTCTGCCTGCTGTTGCCAAGGCCCACCCCCGCAGCACCGCCCGAGCCAATGGCATACAGGCTTTGAATGGTTTGGTGTCCATCCCCCAGCGGATCGGCAAAGGGATCGAGCCATGTGGCAAGGCGGTCCTGCGCATAGGGCACAAGATCCGGCACCAGCACAACGGCAGCCGCCACGGCGGCTGCGCCCCCTGCCCCGGCCAGTGCAAACCATCGCAGCCCCGTGCCGCCCACAAACATTAAAATGGCCCCAATGGCCAGAATAAGCAGTGTGCCGGAAAGATGCGGCTCCAGCAGCATCAGCGCGGATACCACGCCCAGAATGGCCGCAAACGGCAGCACCCCCACCGAAAAGCTGCCCATGCCGGGATAGTTGAGCGAAATGATATGGCTGAACACCAGCACCACCGAAAACTTGGCAATCTCGCTGGGCTGCAGCGTGCCAAGGCCCGGCAGCACCAGCCAGCGCTTGCAGCCATTGTATTCCGGCATAAACAGCACCAGCACCAACAGCACCAGAGAAAGCGCCATCAGCGGCCATGCCAGCCTGTGATAGATGTGGTGATCCACCTGAGAGGCCGCCCACATGGCCGCCAGCCCCACAGCCGCATACAAAAGCTGCGGGCGGATATAGGCATAGGCATCGCCCCGGCGGTAAATGCCCACGGCGTAGCTGGCGCTGAACAATGTGATCAGCCCAAAGCACAAAAGCGTGAGCACCAGAATGAAAAATGGCATATCCGCTGCCGCATTCTGTCCAAACAGGCTTTTGAGGCTGTATTTGTGAAAGGTTCCGGCGTGTTCCATGCAAAGCCCCCCTTTTTGAAAAAGCATGGGCGTTTTACACCGCGGTTAATCGGTATTTTGCGGCAAAACGCCCAGATATTCCAATGAATCGCGCAAAACGGCAGCCGCCACCGGGGCGGAAAGGCTGCCGCCGGCAGTCGTCCAGCTATGGGGCTCATCCAGGCACACCAGCACGGCCAGCCGGGGTGCATCCATGGGCGCAGCCGCCACAAACGAGGCAATGCGGGCCTTTTCATCGGCAGAGTCCAGCTTTTGGCTGGTGCCGGATTTTCCGCCCACGCGATAGCCCTTTACGGCGGCATTTTTGCCGTTGCCGTCCGTGACTGTGTATTCCATCAACTCGCGCATGGTGGCGCTGGTTTGCTCCGAGATCACGCGGCGGCGCACCGTGGGCGAAAATTCCTGCACGGTGCGCCCGGCTGCATCGGTGATTTTTTGCACCATATAGGGCTGCATGAGTTCTCCCCCATTGACCACCGCGCATACAGTTGTCACAAAAGGGGTGATGGTATGCACACAAAACGCGCCGCCGCTTATTGCCGCGTGTCCACCGAAAAAGCCTCGCAGCTTGACAGCTATGCTGCACAGCGTGATTTTTTTGTATTATACTGCCAAAGGGCCGGGTATGAGCTTGTGCATATTTACGGCGACGAGGGCAAAAGCGGCACAAGGCTGAAGGGCCGCCCGCAGTTGGCGCAGCTTTTGCGGGATGCCGAAAGCGGAAGCTTTGAGCTGGTTTTGGTAAAGGATGTGAGCCGCCTTGCCCGCAATGTGCTGGATTTTTTATCCGCCGTGCGCACGCTGCGCGAGTTGGGTGTGGAGGTGTTGTTTGTGAATGCCGATCTAAGCAGCAGCACCGGAAGCGAGTTTATTCTTACGGTGCTTTCTGCCATTGCTCAGGAGGAATCTGCCGGGCTTTCACGGCGCATCAAATTCGGCAAGCAGCTGAGCGGGCAAAAGGGCCGTGTGCCCAACCGTGTGTACGGCTATCGGCACACAGGGCGCTACACCCTGCAGCCGGACCCTGCACAGGCCGCTGTTGTGCAGCAGATCTTTGCATTATATGTAAAAAAAGATTATTCTATGGCGCAAATTGCCGCTTATTTGAATGCACAGGGGCTGTGTACCAGCTGCCAAAAGCCCTTTACCCCAAAAGCGGTTTCGCGTATTTTGCACAACATTCTTTACACCGGGCGCGTGGTGTGCGGCAAAAGCGAGGTGGCCGATTTTCTCACGGGCAAGCGGCGCACACCCCCTCCGGGGCGGCAATACTGCACCCTGCGGCCCGAATGGCGCCTTGTGAGCGACGCCCTGTACAACAAGGCGCAAAAAAAGGCACAACGCCGCTAAGCGTTGTGCCGGAGGCCCTTATTTTTTATGCGGCCAGTCTGCCGGTGAAGGGTCAGCCCGTTTTTTTCCCTGTATGCTCACCCTCCACAATGCCCTTGTGGGTGAACACGGCAGACACCGTGCCCAAAATGATCCTGCAATCCGTGATAAAGCCGATATGCTGCACATACCAGCCGTCCAGCCGGGCTTTTTGCTGAATGGGGATCTCATCGCGGCCATTGATCTGGGCATAGCCGGTAAGGCCCGGCACCAGATCGTTTGCACCGTATTTATCGCGTTCTTCGATCAGGTCAAACTGATTCCAAAGCGCAGGGCGAGGGCCCACAATGCTCATTTGCCCTGCAAAAATGTTAAACAGCTGGGGCAGCTCATCCAAGCTGGTCACACGCAGCACCTTGCCCACACGGGTGATGTGGCTTTGCGCATTGCCCAGCATATGCGTGGGCATATCGTGCGGCGTGTCGGCGTACATGGAGCGGAATTTCAGGATCTGGAAGTGCGTTTTTCCCTTGCCCACGCGCTTTTGCTTAAAGAAAACGGGGCCCTTGGAATCCAGCCGCACCAAAACCGCCAGCAACAGCAGCAGCGGTGAGAGCACCACAATGGCCATGCCCGAAAGCACAATATCCAAAAAGCGCTTGAAAAATTTTGTATACATGAGCCGTTACTCCTTCAAGAATGCTGCAATATCCATGGCTTTGCCATTCAGCACAGCCTGCCGCAGTTCATCACCGCTGTACACAAGCTTCAGCGAAAAAAACGGTTCCTCGCGCCACAGCAGCTTTAAAAAGATCTTATCCCCCTGCCAGATCGGAAGCTCGGTCACCTTTTGCTTGGGCACCCACTCCAGAACACCCTCATTGCAGTCGATCTGCTGCCCCGAAAATCCACTGCAGGTAAACAGGTGCATATACTCCACGGGCCACGGCTCACACACAAATGTGACAATGCCGCGATAACGCCAATAGACCATATCATAGCCGGTTTCCTCTTTTACCTCACGCAGGGCGCATTCTTCGGGGCTTTCGGCGGCTTCAAACTTTCCGCCCACACCGATCCACTTATCGTGGTTCACATCGTTTTTCTTTTTCACGCGGTGCAGCATCAGGTATTTTCCATCCTGTTCCAGATAGCACAGCGTTGAATTCCGGCATTCCATAAAAGCAAAACTCCTGTTATGATCTAAGCATTTTGCGGTTGGGGTGATAGGTGGGCACAATGTTCTGCAGCTGGGTTACCACCTTGTCGTCGTTGTGCTCGGCAGCCTCCTCCAGCTGCAGCAGTTGCTGATAAAATACGCCCAGATCGATCTGCAGGGGCGGGGCCACAAAGATCTTATTGTGATCGGTGCGCTGCATTTTATCGGCCTCGGTATCCATCATAAGTTCCTCATACAGCTTTTCGCCGGGGCGCAGGCCGGTGATGCGGATTTCCATATTCACGCCGGGCTCGTAGCCGTAGAAACGGATCATTTTTTCGGCCAGCTCCATGATCTTTACAGGCTGGCCCATATCCAGCACATAAATGCTGCCGCTGCGCGCCAATGCGCCTGCTTCCAGCACCAGCTGTGCGGCCTCAGGGATCGTCATAAAATAGCGCGTGATGTCCGGATGCGTGATGGTGACCGGGCCGCCTTCACGAATTTGCGACTCGAACAGAGGGATCACGCTGCCGTGGCTGCCCAGCACATTGCCAAAACGCACAGCCATGCACTTCATGGTGGTGTTTTGTGCAAAGGTTTGGATCAGCATTTCGCAGATACGCTTGGTGCAGCCCATTACATTGGTGGGGTTTACAGCCTTATCGGTAGAAAGCTGCACAAAGCGCTCTACCCCATGGGTGCTGGCGCTGGTAAGCAGATTTTTGGTTCCCAGCACATTGTTTTTCACGGCTTCTGCCGGGCTGATCTCCATCAGGGGCACATGCTTATGCGCAGCGGCGTGAAACACCACCTGCGGATGATAGATATCCATCACTTCGTCCAAACGGTGTTTATCACGAATAGAGCCCACCAGCGTTACAATGGGCAGATCGCGCCCGATTTTGTTGCGAAGCTCCATTTCCAGTTCATACGCACAGTTTTCGTAAATATCAAAGATCAGCAGCTGCTTGGGGCGATAGCGAATGATCTGCCGGCACAGCTCGCTGCCGATGCTGCCGCCGCCGCCCGTGACCAGCACCACCTTATCGGTGAGGTATTTGTGGATCTCTTCGGTGTCCAGATGCACTTCATCGCGCGACAAAAAGTCCGATGTATTCAGTTCACGCAGGCTTGCCCCCTGCACATTACCGTTTTCATCCACCGCCTGCGGGTCGTTGAGCATACGCACACGGCAGTGACAGCTGTTGCAGATGTTTACCACCTGCTGCAGGCGTTCGCCGCGCAGGCTGGTGATGGCGATAACGATCTCACGAATGTCATATTTGCGCACAAGCTCGGGGATATCGCTGATGCTGCCCCGCACCGGCACGCCCTGCACACGCAGATTGCGCTTGGCGGGGTCATCATCCACCATCACCACCGGATAGCCAAAGCTGCTGCGCTGCTTGCACAGATTCACCGCCCATGCGCCCGCATTGCCTGCACCCACCACCAAAAGCGGGTTTTCGGCGTTGCGGTTTTTGGCGGCATCCGGGCGGAACAGCGTAAAGCGCACCAAGCGCCAAAGCATGCGTATGCCGCCGATCATGGCCATGCTGAGTATGGCGCCGATCACCAGCACCGTGCGGTATAAAACGCCCTCTACCAGCTGGTTGCCGATCAGCAAAAAGCCCGTGGCAATGCAGGCCAGCATCACCACACGCGCCAGATCACGCACGCCGGCATACTGCCACATAACCTCGTACAGGCCGCCCAGCCAGAACACCACGGCGTAAATGGCCAGCATCCACGGCAGATGATGCGCCATGGTGGCCACCACCTGCGGGATCTTTCCGCTTTCGTCGGATTCCGCAAAACGCAGCAGAATGGCAATATAATACGAAAACACCAAAAGCCCCATATCCGTTGCCAGAAGCAGCAGTTTACGGGGCAAACCTTTCACCTGAAACTGTTTGGGCATATAAAACGCCTCTCCTATACCATAGGGCTTTTCCGAAACGAAAAAAGCCTGATTTTATAATTCCATATTTTGTATATTATACAAAATTTCTGTTCATATGTCCAGTATGTACGCCCAGAAAGCAGGCGCACCCAGGCAGATCCTGCGGTAAATGTGACTGCCGCACATACGGCCGTCAGCATTTGCAGATAGGTGATCTTGCTGCTTTGGCCAAAGCTGCAGCTGGCCAGCTCCACCGGGCCCATGCGCTCGGCGGTGTAATACTCGCTTTTCACCGGCTCGGCAGGCAGATCGACCCCTGTGGCGCTGCACAGGCCAAAGCGCTCGAAATATTCGCAGAAAGCCTGTTTTCCCAGCTTTGCGCCAATTTGGATAAAGCAGGGGTTGCAGCTTACGCTAAGGCCCTGCCGAAAACTTTCATTGCCGTGGATATGCCCGTTGGCGCAGCGGAAGGTAGTGCCCGCCACGCGGATCTTTCCCGCGCAGACAAAACGGCTTTCGGGGGTGCAGACACCGCTGTCCAGCGCAGCGCTGGCCGTGATGAGTTTAAACACGCTGCCGGGCTCATACAGATCGCTCACGGCTTTGTTGCGCCACTGGGCCTGCTGGGCCTGCTGCAAGGCCGCCTTGCGCGCCACCCCCTGCAAAGCGTCGATCTGCGTGCGCAGGGCTTCATTTTCTATTCTGCGCGGCTCGTTGGGGTCATAATCCGGCTTTGTGCTCATGGCCAGAATTTTTCCGGTGGCCGGTTCCATCACGATGCCCACCGCACGGCTGCCGACATGATGTTCTTTCACGGCGGCAAGCAGGTGATTTTCCAGAATGTGCTGTATATACGCATCCACCGTAAGGGTGAGCGTATGGCCCTGCTGCGCCTGCACAGCGGTTTCGTAGTGAACGGGCATATTGTATCCCCACGCATTTTTGGCCGTAAGCACCCGGCCGTCGCGGCCCTTCAGCACCGTGTTGTAGGCAAGCTCCAGCCCGCAAACGCCGTCACCGTCCACATTCACAAAACCCAAAATACTGCCGCCGAAGTTTCCTTCCGGGTACACACGCTTTACATCCTCCAGCACCAGAATGCCCTCAGCCCCGTGTTCGCCGCACCACTCCAGCAGCGCATCGGCCTGCGCACGGGTGATCCTGCGCCGGATCAGACAGTCGTTGTCTGTGCGGCGCGACAGCTTTTGCAGCGTGCTTGCATAGTCAGCCCCCAGCAGCTGTTCCATGGCACGGGCCGCCGGCTCTACCAGTGCATCGTCCAGCTCACGCGGGCTGGCGCGCACGGTCCAGCAGGTTTCGGTGCAGGCCAGCGGCGTGCCGTCCGCCGAAAGGATATCCCCCCGCGCCGCCGGGATCACGGTATCCCGCAGCTGCTGCCCGGCTGCCCGCCGGGCATATTCTTCGCCGTCCATGATCTGAAGCTGCACCAGCCGCGCCGGCAGCACCGTAAAGCACACCAGCGCAAACCCGGCGCAGACCACCCCTATGCGAATGCGCAGCGCCCTTGTGACCGCCCGCATCACCGGCTGTTTTGCGTGCCTTTTGCCCAAAAAACCACCCCCGTTCTGGCAAAGGATATGCCATGGCGGGGGCGGATTATGTGTATGCCTGTATTTTTTTGGTTATTCAAGGCCTGTTTGGGCGGCGTATTCTTCAATCAGCTCGCGCTCCAAAAACGGGGTTTTCACGCCCTCGCGGTCACGATAGCTTTCGTGCCCTTTGCCGATCAGTGCGATCAGATCGCCTTCCTGTGCATGATCCATGGCATAGTGAATGGCATCCAGGCGGTCATGGATCTCTACATATTTTGCGTTCGGGTTGCCCTTTTGCATACCGGTTTTGATATCGGCAATGATATCCTCCACTTTTTCAAAACGGTTGTTATCCTCGGTGAGAATGCACAGATCCGCCATGCGGGCGCACACCTCGCCCATGCCGAAGCGGCGCAGGCGGCTGCGGTTGCCTCCGCAGCCGAAAATCACCACCAGACGCGGCGGATGATAGGCGCGCAGCGTTTCCAGCAGGCTTTCGGCCGATGCCTCGTTGTGGGCATAGTCGATCAGGATCGTGAATTTATGGCTCACAGGCACCAGCTCTACGCGGCCCTTGACAGCCGCCTTGGCCAGCCCATCGTGAATGGCTTGATCCGGCAGGCCGATCTCTTTGGCGACCGCCACGGTGGCCAGCGCATTGTATACGCTGAATTCGCCGGGCATATTCACCTTGATGTCCATTTCATCCTTGCCGGTCAAATGGAATTCTGCCCCCAGAAAATTCCGGGTGCGCAGCAGCTTATAATCCGGCAGAGCGCGATAGTCGGCCCCTTCCGTGTGCATTCCGTAAGTAACCAGCCGGCAGGTGTGGCCTTCCAGCAGCTTTTCGGTGTTGGGATCGTCCTGATTCACAATGCCCAGTGTGCAGCGCTTGAACAATTCGCCCTTCCAATGGCGATATTCCTCAAAGCTGCTGTGCTCACCGGGGGCAATATGATCGGGGTACAGATTGGTGAACACCGCCACATCAAAGTGCAAACCGGCCACACGGTCCAGCATAAGGCCCTGACTGCTCACTTCCATTAAAGCGGTGTCGCAGCCTGCCTGCAAAAACTGATGAAAGATCTTTTGCAGCTCATAGCTTTCAGGGGTGGTGTTGGGCAGCTCACGATGCTCGCTGCCATAGTAAACGCCGTTGGTGCCCACCATGCCCACCGTGCGGCCCGCAGCTTCCAGCACAGCCTTGATCATGTGGGTGGTGGTGGTTTTGCCCTTGGTGCCCGTTACGCCGATCAGCTGCATTTTGCGGGCGGGGTGATCAAAATAGTTGGCGCTCATCAAGGCCATGGCGTAGCGGCTGCTTTTTACTTTTACCACCGTGATATCTGCGCCGGGCAGGTTGGGCAGATCATGCTCGATCACCAGCGTTTTTGCGCCCTTGGCCACCACATCCTGCGCAAATTCATGGCTGTCGCGCTGCGTGCCCACAATGCACACAAACAGCCCGTTTTCGCCCACTTTGCGGGAATCATAATAAATGTCGCTCACCGGGGTATCCGTGCTGCCCTGCACCAGAGTGTATTCCAGCCCGGCCAAAACCTGAGAAAGCTGCATATCCGTTTGCCTCCATTTTTTTTAAAATCAGCGCTTGACAAAATATTCTTCGTACCAAGTCAGGAACATAAACACGCACCAGATCTGGCGCCAGTTGTCGCGCTTGCCGCGAATGTGCTGATCCAGCATTTTTTCCAGTGCATCCGTGCGGAAAAACAGCGCAGCGGTTTCCCCTGTAAGCTTTTCACGCACCACAGCGGCGTATTTTTCTTCACGCAGCCATGCACGCACCGGCACGGGGAAGCCCAGCTTCTTTTTGTCGGCGGTTGCCGCGGGAATGCTGCGCAGCGCCGCACCGCGCATTGCGATTTTCGTGTGATCGTAGTCGGCACGGAAGCGCGTGGGAATGGTGCTGGCCAGCGCAAACACCTCTTTGTCCAGGAACGGCACGCGCAGCTCCAGGCTGTTGGCCATGCTCATTTTGTCGGCCTTTAACAGAATATCCCCCACCATCCACAAATGCAGATCGGTGTACTGCATACGGGTCACGGCATCCTGCCCCTTGGTTTTGGCAAACAGCGGGCGGGAAAGATCGGTGGGCTTCACCTTGCCGGAATACTCCTTGAGCAAACGCTTTTTCTGCGTTTCGGTCATCAGGTTGGTGTTGCCGATATAGCGTTCTTCCAGCGGCTTGCCGCGGCGCACCAGAAAATTGAGCCCGCGCACAGGGGGCAGCTTTTCGGCTGCAGCGCCCAGCACCCGGCGCAGCCCCAGCGGCAGCTTATCATACCATGTGGCGGTAAAGGGCTCTTTATAAATATTATAGCCGCCAAAAAATTCGTCGGCGCCCTCGCCGCTCAGGCACACCTTCACCTGCTTGCTGGCTTCGCGGTTTACAAAATACAGTGCCACGCTGGCGGCATCGGCCAAGGGCTCATCCATGTGATACTGGATCTTTCCCAGATTTTCCCAGTATTCCTCGGGCGTGATGCGGTAAGCGAAGTTTTTCACGCCGATATGCTCGCTGAATGCCCGGGCATAATCGGTTTCATCGTATTGCTTATCCGCAAAGCCCACCGTAAAGGTTTTATCCACATGGGCAAGGCAGGCCATATAGCTGCTGTCTACGCCGCTGGAAAGAAAGCTGCCCACCTCCACATCGGCGATCTTGTGGGCCTGCACGCTGTCTTTCATGGCAGCTTCGATTTTTTCCTCCCACTGCTCCAGCGTGGGGGCCTCGTTGGGCTTAAACTCCGGCTGCCAGTAGCGCTGCACCGTGAGCTGCCCGTTTTTATATTCCAGCCAGTGGGCAGGCAAAAGCTTTTTCACCCCCTGAAAGAAGGTGTTTTCTCCTGGGGAATACTGATAGGTGAGGTACAGCTCCAACTGTTCGCGGTTGAACTTTTTCTCAAAGCCGGGATGCTCCAAAAACGCCTTGATCTCGCTGGCAAACATGAATTCACCCTCAGCCGTGTAATAATACAGCGGCTTGATGCCAAAATGATCGCGCGCACAGAACAGGCTTTCGGTGTTTTTATCCCAGATGGCAAAGGCAAACATACCCCGCAGGCGGCCCAGCATTTCCTTGCCCCACTGCTCGTAGCCGTGCAGCAGCACCTCGGTGTCGCTGTGAGAGGCAAAGGTGTGCCCGGCGGCGATCAGCTCTTCCCGCAGGGCTTGGTAGTTGTAAATTTCGCCGTTGAACACGATCACCATCGAACCGTCTTCGTTATACATGGGCTGCTTGCCGCCCTCTAAGTCAATAATGGAAAGGCGGCGGTGCCCCAGCGCCACGGAATCATCTGTAAAGCTGCCCTCGCCATCGGGGCCGCGATGCAGAATAGCCTTCATCATATCGTGTAAAATTTCCTGTTTATTTTCTCTTTTATCGGAAAAACCTACGATTCCACACATGGTCTACAAGTCCTCGCATTTCTATCGTTGCCGCCGCGGGGCAGCGCTTTGCCCGGCAGAAACGGCGCTTTTACAGTATACAGCTATTATTATACTCTGCGCCCGGCAAAAATAAAAGCTTTTTTATACGGGCATTCCTCATAATATTGTTTGACTTCCCTCTATAATGGAAGTAAAATGAATTGATCAGCTTTTAAAGATTGTGAGGTCTTTTTGTATATGACGGAATTTTTACCGGTTCTTCTGGGCAGCGATGCCAATGTGTACGGCATGGCGCGCAGTTTCTTTATGGAATATCATATCACCAGCGCCATGGTGTGCAAGGCCCGGCTGGTGGCCACCCGCAACACCCGCTTTATCAGCGAGGTGGTCGTAGAGCCCCGCTTGGAAGAGGACGAGGTGTTTGTGAAAACACTTACAGACTTTGCCGCCGAGCATTCCGGCAAAACGCTGGTGCTGCTGAGCTGCAGCGATGGCTACACCATTCTGCTGGCCCGCAACCGGGCCGCGCTGGAGCCGTATTATAAATTTGCTTGCCCCACCGAAGAAAATGTAATGAATCTGGATATGAAGGAGTACTTTTACAAAGCCTGTGAAAAGCACGGCCTGAGCTATCCCAAAACCAGCAGCTGCACGGTGCAGAATTACCGTGAGGTTCAGCTTCCCTTTGAATTTCCGTGCATCATCAAGCCCAGCAACAGCATGGCCTATTGGAACTGCCACTTTCCCCACAAGAAAAAGGTGTTTGTGGCCTATAATCAGCAGGAATTCAACGAGATCACTGCCGCTATTTACGGCAGCAGCTATCAGGACCCGCTGATCCTGCAGGAGTATATTCCCGGCGATGACAACTGTATGCGCGTGCTGAATTGTTACTCCGGTTTGGACCATAAGGTGCATTTGATGGCGCTGGGCCGCCCCCTGCTGGAAGAGCAGACCCCCGAGGGTATTGGCAACTACGCCGCCATTCTTTCGGTGCGTGACGATGCACTGATGGCAAAAATGAAAGCCTTTCTGGAGGATGTGGGCTGGGAAGGATTTTCCAACTTTGACATGAAGTTTGATGCCCGCACCAACGAATACAAGCTGTTTGAAATGAACCCCCGCCAAGGCCGCAGCAGCTTTTTTGTAACGGCCAGCGGCTATAATTTGGCAAAGTGGCTGGTGGATGATGTGGTAGAGCACAAACCGCTTGGCTTTACCATTGCCGATGCCGAAAGCCTTTGGATGATTGCCCCCTTCGGCGTGATCCGCAAATATTTGAAAGACCCTGACCTGCTGGCCGAGGCCATTCGCCTGAAAAAGCAGGGCAAAGTGAGCCATCAGCTGCTTTGCCGCGAGGATCTCAGTGTAAAGCGTTTGCTGTGGTATATCAGGAGCCATCTGAATTATTACCGCAAAACCGCCAAGTATTACGGAAACAAGAGTTTGCGCGGCTAAGGGTTGCACACGCGGCCCACAAGCCTTTTATGATTTTTACGCTTAAATAGCAGGAGAAAAATTTATGTGTGGTATTGTTGGCTTTTCCGCTGCCCGGCATGACCGTGAGCAGGCGAAAAAAACGATCAAGGAAATGGCCGATCTCATTATTCACCGCGGCCCCGACGGTGAGGGCTATTATGTAGACGATCAGGTGGCGCTGGGCCACCGCCGCCTTTCCATTATTGACTTAGAGGGCGGCAAGCAGCCCATGTACAACGAGGACGGCTCGCTGGTGGTGGTGTTCAACGGCGAAATCTACAATTTTCAAACGCTGCGCGAAGAGCTGATCGCCGCCGGGCACACCTTTGCCTCTCACAGTGACACCGAGGTGCTGCTGCACGGCTACGAGCAGTGGGGCAAGCAGCTGCCCGGCAAGCTGCGCGGTATGTTCACCTTTGCCATCTGGGATAAGAACACCCGCACTCTGTTCGGCGCACGCGATATTTTTGGCATTAAGCCTTTCTATTATTATCACAAAAACGGGCATTTTATGTTCGGCAGCGAGATCAAAAGCTTTTTGGCTCACCCCGGCTTTGTGAAAGAGCTCAATGAAGAGCGTTTGCCGGAATATCTTTCGATCGAGTATATCCCCAACGAGGAAACCATGTTCCGCGATGTGTACAAGCTGCCCGGCGCACATATGTTCACCTATCACGACGGCCGGTTGGAGATCGAGCGCTATTTCAGCATTGAATATCACATTGACGAAACCAAGTCGCTGGACGACTGGAAAAAAGCCATTGCGGAAACCTTTGCCGAAAGCGTAAAGGCCCACCAGATCGCCGATGTGGAAGTGGGCTGTTTTCTTTCCAGCGGTGTTGACAGCAGCTTTGTAGTAAACGAAGTGGCCAAGGGCACCCCGCATGTAAAAAGCTTCAGCGTGGGCTACGAGGAAGAAAAATATTCCGAGCTTCCCTATGCCGAGGCATTCAGCAAGGAGATCGGCGTGCCGTGCATCACCAACAAAGTGGATGCCGACAGCTTTTTTGAAGCCAACAAGAACATTCAGTGGTATTTGGACGAGCCCATGCCCAATCCCAGCGAGGTTCCGCTGTATTTCCTTACAAAAAATGCTGCCAAGTATGTTAAAGTTGTGCTGAGCGGCGAGGGTGCGGATGAGCTGTTCGGCGGTTACCCCATGTACAGCCAGGCTGTGCATTTTATGGACTATGAGCGCAAGGTGCCGCGTGCTGTCCGCCGGGGCATTTCCGGCATTGCCAAGGCTCTGCCCGACTTTAAGGGCAAGCATTTTCTGGTGCGCGGCGGGCAGGAGCATTGGCAGCGTTTTATGCGCGCCAACTATGTGTTTGAAGATCCTGCCGAGCGGGATCAATATCTGAAAAAGAATTATCACGCCAAGCGCCCCGAGGAATATTTTAAGCCGTATTTCGATAAGGTGAAGCATCTGGACGAGCCCACCCAGCTGCAATGGGTGGATATGCACACCTGGATGCTGTATGATATTCTGCTCAAGGCGGACCGTATGAGCATGGCCAACAGCCTGGAGCTGCGCGTTCCGTTTTTGGACCGCGAAATGCTGGCGCTGGCCACCAGCATTCCCCAGCGCTATCGCAGCGGCAGGGAACAAACCAAGATTGCCCTGCGCGCCACCGCCATGGAGCAGCTGCCCGAAAGCGTGGCAAAGCGCAAAAAGCTGGGCTTTCCTGTGCCTCTGAACGACTGGCTGAAGCAGGATAAATACTACAATATGGTGCGTGAAAAGTTTGAAGGCCCCGTTGCCGCGCAATTCTTTAACACCCCTGCCCTGCTGAAGCTGCTGGAGGGCCATAAAAACGGCACCGCACAGCCCGGCGCCATGACCAAGATCTGGAGCTTTTACAGCTTTATTTTGTGGTATGAGCTGTATTTTGTGCAGCGATAAGATCACCCCGCATAAAAACTCACGGCCTTGCCTTATGTTTTCATTCTCTTCTGTGTTTGTGCCCCGCGCAAACGCAGAGGAGAATTTTTTCATTTCATTTATTTTTTCAGGAAATATATTTTGCAGGATCTGTTGTTTAAAAGAATCGTTTTGTCTTTATAAGGCAATTTTATTGGACTTATCATTGCGTATAATAAAGCCAGAAAAAGAAATACCCGGAGAAAATAAAGAAAGCGAGGCTGTTATTATGGGCTATGATCAGGATCATGGTTATTTTGGCAAAGGTCTGGATGGATATGTGCATTATAAGCAAGCCTTTGACCGCAGTTTCCGTTCTTCCGGCGGCGGCCCCGGGCCGGACCGGAACGCAGGCTGCCTGACTATAGTGATCTATATTGCGATCCTGCTTGTGATAAGCATTTTTGCCAACAGCCTGTAACCGGTCTGCATAAGCAAAGCCGTTTTTTGAAAAAAAGCATATGCCGGCACATTCTCCGAAACTTCGTCTGGTTTTGGAAAACTGCCTGCATATGCTTTTTATCGTTATGCTCTTCTTCTCTTATCCAAGCGCATTTTGTCGCTGATCATGGCAATAAATTCACTGTTGGTGGGCTTGCCGCGCATGGTGTGGATGGTATAGCCAAAATAGCTGTTCAGCGTGTCTACATCGCCTCTGTCCCACGCCACCTCTATGGCATGGCGAATGGCACGCTCTACGCGGCTGGCGGTGGTGAGATTCCGTTTGGCGATCTCCGGGTACAGGCGCTTGGTAACAGCGTTGATGTACTCGGGCTCATCCATCGTAAGCAAAATGGCATCGCGCAAAAACTGATAGCCCTTGATGTGCGCCGGAACGCCGATCTGGTGCAGAATTTCCGTAACCGTAAGCTCGTCGCTGTTGGAGGGGATCCCCATACGGTTTTCGGCACGGCCTGCCAGCTTGATCACATGGGAAACCAGCACATTTTCATCAAAGGGCTTCATCAGGAAAAACGCAAAGCCATTGTCCAGCAGAATCTGCTCCACCTCTTCGCTTTGAAACGCCCCCGTTACCAGAAAAACGGTTTTGCGCTGGCATTTTGCTTCGTAGCGCTGCTTGACCGTTACGGCATCCAGCCCGGGCATAAAGGCATCCAGCAGCACCACATCCGGCTGTTGCTTGAGCATGGCTTCCAGCACGCGGTTGCCCTCTTTTTCGCAAACAGTCACGGCAATGTTCTTTTCTTCGAGCGCACGCACACACATAGCCGTAACCTGGCTTCCGGTATCAGACATCAAAAATCGAATTTTATCCATTGTTTTTTGCCTCCATCGTTTGTTTTCCTCAACGATGGTAATTTTACCATTTATTTCCAGTTATTTCAATATCTGAAAGCAAAAAAATCCCCGTATCCGGTAAAAATCTTTCGTTTTGTTTTTCTATCAATCGTTTTTCTTCGACAAATTTCGCCCGATTTTTCGCAATTTTCTGTTTTTTTGCAGCCGCAATGCCGCCGGGGTGCGCTGTCAAAAGCTGCGCCCCGGCGGTGCCATCACCCGGCAGCGGGTTGAGTTTGTTCCATGCCGTCCATCTGGTCTACCATTTCCTGTGCAAAAATGGCATAGCCGCGCGTAGGATCATTGACCAGCACATGCGTAACAGCCCCTGCCAAGCGGCCATTTTGCAAAACAGGGCTGCCGCTCATGCCCTGAATGATCCCCGCTGTGGCCTGCAGCAGGCGGCTGTCGGTAACGCGCAGGATCATGTTTTTGTTCGGGTCACTGGTGCGCAGCGATACACGCTCGATCTCCACATCATACCATTCCGGCTCGGTTCCGCTGATCGTGGTAAGGATCTGCGCCGGGCCCTTGGTGATCTCCTGTGCGGCGGCCACCTCGTAGGGCGTGCCCCCCAGGCTGCGGCACAAAACGCCGTATACCCCCTGCGATCGATTGGCGGCGATTCTGCCGAGATTTCCGGATTTTTCCAGAAACTCGCCTTTCAGTTCTCCCGGCAGGCCCGGTGCGCCGCGTTTGCAGCCCGTGATATTCACCCGGCTCACCTCGCCCGAAAGCAGCGCAATGCTCTGGCCGGTGTCGCTGTCACTGATGGCATGGCCCAGCCCGGCAAAACGGTTCGTTTCCGGTTCCCAGAAGGTCATTGTTCCAATGCCTGCCGAGGAATCCCGCACCCAAACGCCCAATTTTCCCTTGCCTGCTGTTCCATGCTGCAGGTTTGCCTGCAAAGTTATTTTTTGCCCATCCCGTTCCAGCTGCAGCTGCACGGTATCTCCCGGGCTGTTTTGCAGCGCCAGGGAAAGATCCTCGTTGGAATGCACCGACCGGCCGTCCACCGAAATAATGCGGTCGCCCAGCTTTACCCCGGCCTCACGCGCAGGATTGCAATAGCCGCTGCTGCCCAGAATATCCGAAAAGCCCACCACCAATGCGCCATCTGAAAACATTTTGATGCCGAAGGGCGCGCCGCTCACCATGACTACACGGCGCTCGCCTGCCACCACGCGAACGGTTTTCACCGGGATCACGCCCCACAGCCCCAAAACGGCATTATAGCTTTCGCCGTTTTTGCCGCCCTCGGCCAGAATGCTTCCCCCTGCCCGAACAGGCAAAAGCCACGGCATTTGCGCCAAGGCCAGCGGCGAATGCTCAGGAAGATATATGGTATCCGGCAGGCGGCGCTGCAGCGCCCCAAGGGCAAAGGCCGGGATCATTGCCGCCGCCAGAACACCGCACAGCCAGCGCCGGAGGTTTCTTTTCATATTCCACGCCCCATTTCTTGACCGGGCGGCTTTGGCCGTTTCTGCCGCCGTTATTGCATACTATGCAGTATGGCCCGCTTGGGCTGCGATTATTTTATAAAATAGAATTGTTTTCCGGGCAGGCTTTGCCCCCCGGGTTTGACTTTTTGAAAGAATCATGCTATGATTACAAATGTTTTCGGGCGGGTATGGCGGAATTGGCAGACGCGCAGGACTTAGGTGTTGTCACCTCAGTGAAGGTTTTGCCGTTCCGCCCCAGAGCTGTATGCCCCTCAAAATTTAATATGCGCCCGTGGCGAAATTGGCAAACGCAGTAGATTTAGGTTCTACCTCCTTACGGATTAGGGGTTCAAGTCCCCTCGGGCGTACCAAGACAGCATTCTAGAAAGGATGCTGTCTTTTTTTGTTCAAAATGCAAGGTAAGACAGAATGTCACTATAGTAAAAAGCAGAACAACACATGAAAACTGTTCTCGTAAGGCGAGATCAAAATCACGTGTCGTTCTGCTTTTTTAGCAATTTCGATGAGAAGAGAATCTTCTTGTTGTTGCCAAGGGGGGTTCTCTTTTTCTGTTTCTTCTTCGCTGAGCCGACTTGTTCAGGCAAATTAATTTCATTTGTAAGTCGTAGAATTTCCGGAAATTTCTCCGCCTCAATATTTCTGGCAGCCTGTATTTGCCCTTTGAGAGACGCAATACGAGTTGCTTCATCAGTAGAGCAAACCGGCTTGTGTACTCCTTCCAATGGGAGAACGCAACCGTCATTGTTGGTGGGCGCCACGCAGGAAAGCAACCAGATCCCTTGGCTTCGGCCAGGCAAATGTTTGGTTCGCAGAGGAAGAGATTGCTGAAAATTACATTCAGAAGGTCTTAGAAAGCAGACGTCATCTCTCACTCATTCCGCTACTCCTCTCTTCCATCCGCCGCAAAGTAAAACCACCGGATTCAATAAGAATCCGGTGGTTTTTGTCTATCCCGGCGGATGAGGCCCATCAAGATACGGAAACGTCAGTCTTTCCGCTTGGCCTCAGATCTTGTGTACCTCAAAATATGCCTGGCTGTACTTGCACACGGGACACACCTCGGGGGCCTTGGTACCCACCACGATATGACCGCAGACGCGGCACTCCCACATGGTCTGACCGCTTTTTTCAAAGACCTGCTTCATCTTCACGTCATCCAGCAGCTTGCGGTAGCGCTCCTCATGGCGCTTTTCGATGGCGCCTACCATGCGGAACCGGTCCGCCAGATCGTGGAAGCCCTCCTCGTCCGCCTCCCGGGCCATCCGCTCATACATGTCAGTCCACTCATAATTCTCGCCCTCGGCGGCGGCCAACAGGTTCTCAGCGGTATTGCCGATGTGGCCCAGTTCCTGATACCAGACCCGGGCGTGCTCCTGCTCGTTGCGGGCGGTCTTCAAAAACAGCTCCGCCAGCTCCTCGTAGCCCTCTTGCTGGGCCACCAGCGCAAAGTAGGTGTACTTGTTCCGGGCCTGGCTCTCACCGGCGAAGGCCTCCTCCAGGTTCTTCTCTGTCTTGGTGCCCGCATAGGGAGAGGTCCCCGCCGCGGGAGTCTCCTTCACCTTTTCAAAAGCAGACGCGGGCTGTTTGCAGATCGGACACTTGAAGTCCGCCGGAAGTTCATCACCCTCGTAGATGTAGCCGCAAATCTTGCATTTCCACTTTGCCATGTTTTTTGCTCCTCCTTGTTTTAAGTCGCCGCTCCGATCCATATAGAATTCTTCATACAGTTGCTTGATCTCCTGGTTTTCATGGCTCAGACGCTGCTTCATGTCCGCGTCCCGCTGATACAGGCTGTTGATACGGGCCTTGCGGGCTTCGTCCGCGTCCGCCAGGATATCCCGGGGCTGACCGCCGCCGCCGATGCAGCCGCCGGGGCAGGTCATGACCTCGATGAAGTGGTACTGCTTCTCACCGGACTTCAGCCGCTCGATCATCTTCCGGGCGTTGGCCGTGCCGTAGACCACAGCCACATTCACGGTCATACCGTTGATGTCCAGACTGGCCTCCCGGATGCCGTCGTAGCCCCGGACGGGCTGCAGG
>SFIE01000068.1 GCA_004555405.1 Subdoligranulum sp. | reverse complement strand
GTGAACTCCACCGGCGGCGAGTGGATGGTCATCGGCCTGGCCCGCAGCGGCCGCCCCGTGCCCGCCGGGTACTATGACAATGTGGTGGAGTATGTGAAGGCCAAGGCTGACGCCAATGAGCGTCTGCACCGGGCCAAAGTTACCGACAACGCCCGGGTGATCCTGGCCCTGACCTCTATCGGCAAGGATGTCACCAATGTGGGCGGCCACAACCTGCTGAAGGGCTTGGATAACATTATCCAGACCCAGGGCATCAACGGCCCCATCTGGGCGCTCATCGCTCTGGACAGCCACAACTATCCGACCTCCGGTGATGTGACCCGTGAGAAGCTGATCCAGGCAATTCTGGACGCACAGCTTCCGGGCGGCGGCTGGACCCTCAGCGGCAACGACGCAGATCCTGACATGACCGCAATGGCCATTCAGTCTCTGACCCCCTACTATAAGACCAACGAGACCGTGAAGGCTGCTGTGGATAAGGCTCTGGAGGCCCTTTCCGCCCTGCAGCGCAGCGACGGCGGCTTTGGCAGCTGGGGCACCGTGAACAGCGAGTCCTGCGCCCAGGTCATCGTGGCCCTCACCGCCCTGGGCCTCGACCCCACCTGCGACAGCCGCTTTGTGAAGAACGGAAAGACGCCCCTGGATGCCCTGGCGGGCTTCTATGTAACCGGCGGCGGCTTCCGCCACACCGCTAACGGCGACCTGGACGGCATGGCCACCGAGCAGGGCTACTACGCACTGGCGGCCTACTACCGCTTCGCAAACACCCAGACCCGGCTCTATGACATGAGCGATGTGGCCATTCAGACCAGCGGCAGCAATACCCCCGCCACCGGCGATACCGGCGTGCTGGTTTGGATCATCGCCCTGCCCGTGGCGGCCTTGGCCGCTGCCTTCGTCCTGAAGCGTAAGGAGCGGGAGGCGTAAGCCAAAAAGAAAAAACCTAAGCGGCAAAATAAAACAGCACCCCCGGGGTCTCTTGCATAACAAGAGACCCCGGGGATTTTGTTTTTGTTTGCAGCGGTACGATATTGGAATAAAAAGTGACGACACTGATTTCAATTTTCTGCTAGAACCACAGGATGTTGCCACAACGATAAAAGAACCCCGGTAGCAGACGGATTGGACCAGCGAGTAAATTTGACATCTATGGACTGAAAACATGGGCCGGAGAACTTGTGGCCTTGGATGCGAAAACACCTGAGCTGGCAAGACATTATGAGCGAGAAACAGCAAAGCAAACTATGACGGCGAAACCTGTCCGCGTTTTTTTTGACGCAGAGGTTTCCGCTTGACCCACATTTTGACCCATACGGGAAACGACTGCGAAAATAAAGAGCCGTCGGGCGGGAGAGCTTTTCTCCGCCCGGTGGCTCTATACTTTTAGCAAGGTACCCTTTTATTGTCTACAGCAGCGCAAAATGGAACGATTTTCGCCCCGCCAAAAGTTGACCCACACCGATGCTCTTTGCGGCGCTGACCCACACCCTGACCCACACGGGGAAACGAGCGGACGGAACACATGGAGCAAAGCGTTTTCGACCTCATCCTTTTTGCGGTAAAAACGCCCGCAAAGCCTTATATACCAACGGCCGGAGGGCTTTTTATCACTTGGTAAGGATGAGGTCGGCGGTTCGAATCCGCCCAGCAGCTCCATATGAAAAGCCTGTAACCATTGCGGTTACAGGCTTTTTTCCTTTTGAGGAGATGACAGAATTGAGGCAAAAAGAACGCAAGAAAAGATTGCGGGCGAGAAAGATGGTTAGAAAATATAGGGGCAAAACAGACAAAAGTTTTTGATATGTGGTAGTTTCCCGTTTTTTCTCGTTGTGGTATAATAGCCGTGGATGAAAAACTTCGAGTCGGGTACTTTATCCGCTTGTTTTTGCGTAAAAAGTGCCCGATCACAAGGCAAGAAGAACGATTCCGAAGAGAATCGTTCTTCTTGCTTTTTCTAAAAACATGAGCTGCTTAAACTGCTGCGGCTTATTAAATGGCGTTGGCTGCCCGACCAACAGTGCAATGGCACCATACTGCTTTTGTGTAATGACCAGCATTCTGACAGCACTCTGCGGCGGCAATGCCTGCTCTGCTCCGACGCAAAATGCTCTTAGCCTCTCAGTGCACGCTTAGTGCAGTACGGCAGCGGAGAGATTTACAGGCGGAAAAATGCTGTGAGGGGAATATCTTTCCTCACAGCATAGCGATTTTCACAAGCGGGCGCAACTATCTCCGGAGGCATAAAAAGCGGCCAGCAGCACATGGCTACTGGCCGGGAAAACCGGGGGA
>SFIE01000056.1 GCA_004555405.1 Subdoligranulum sp. | reverse complement strand
GCAAGGTGGCGCTCTACCAGATGAGCTACAGCCGCTTATCCTTGAAGATTGCCTTGCGCTTTCTCCGGGCGACTTGTTTATTATAGCCTAACAGCCCCTGTTTGTCAAGGGTTTCCCTTTTTATTATGTGATTTTTCGTTTTATCGTTAATAATGTATGGCATTTTCTGCTTTTCAAGGGCTTTTAGCGCAAAAATTCTGCCAAAGCCATGGCCGCCGCAAAGCACAGCGGCTGATGCAGCATATACACCGGAAGGCTCCAGTGCCCCAGTTTGGAAAAACCGGGCAGGCGCACCATAGCCCATTCGCGGCGGCCGGTGTATTTGCGAAATGCGCAGCTTAAAAAATAGCCAAGCCAAAAAAGAAAGATCCACGGCATCATGGGAAAGAAATCGCTGGACCAGAACCCCGGTGCCGGAAAACCAAAAATCGTGAGCAGCGGCGTGTAAAGCTGCCCCGGCACCTTGATCTGCCACGAAAAAAGCCCCACGCTGCCCCATTGGATCGTTTTGGTAAAGCAAAACAGCAGCGCCGTTACCGCGATTCCCGCCCCACAGGGGATCTTATCCAGCAGCCGGTGCATGGGAATGGTGAGCAAGATGGCACAGCCTATAAAATTGAGCACACCAAACACGACCAACTGCCCCGGCATGAAAAGCCATGTGATCAGTGTGATCAGCAAGCCGCAGGCATTCACAAGCAGGCCGCGGCGCAGGCTGCGGGCGCGGCCCCAATGCCAGCAAAAGCCTGCCAGCAAAATAAAGGTGCAGCAAATAGACTGCTGCCACAAATGCACGGCAGGCAGCGTGGGCCACTGAGAATGATTTTTTGCAATCACAAACAGATCGTAGCTGAAATGATACAGCACCATGCTGAGCATGGTTGCCCCACGCAGGCCGTCAAACAAGGCATAGCGCGGTTTTACGACGGTTGGGTTTTGCAGCATCTTGTTCACCACCTTTTCTCTGCCTTTATATTAAGGCAGCGGTGCGGGGTTCGTCAAGTTCAGCACTGGCCAGCCCAAAAGCTGAATCCCCAGCGGATCGTGTACTGCAGCCAGCGCCGTGCGCCCGGCACAGTGTTTGTGAATGGCCTTCGCAGCCAAGGCGGCGCTGGCCTCGTCCAGCCCGGTAAATGGCTCGTCCAGCAACACAAGATCCCCGGGCGCCAGCAGTGCCCTGATCAGCGCCGCACGCCGCTTTTGCCCTCCCGAAAGCCTGGCGGCGGGCAGGCAGCACTCTTTTGCGCCCAGCCCCACTGCCGCAAGCTCGGCTGTGATTTTTTGTGCTGCAAGATCCCCGCACACGATCTGCACATTCTGCACGGCATCCAAATGCGGGATCAACCTGTCTTCCTGAAACAAAGGGCACATGCGCCCCGCGCCGGAAACGCTTCCTGCATCGGCGGTTTCCAGCCCCATCAAAATGCGCATCAGTGTGGTTTTTCCCCAGCCGCTGGGCGCCCTGAGGATCAGGCCGCCCCGGCAGGCAAAGCTCAGATCCTCAAACAGTTGTTTTTCGCCAAAACGCTTGGCAAGATGCTCTACTTTCAACATTGCGATTCCTCTTTTATGCCGACTATGTGCTGTTCGGCGGCAGCCAACAGCGCCATGAACAGGCGTTCCAGCACTGCACTTAGCAGCACAATGGCAATGCTCCACGCAAACACTTCCGCCGTGGAAAGCGTGATTTTGGCCCGGTACAGCGCTTCGCCCATGCTGCCGCCGGGAAGGCCGATCACCTCGGCCGCAATGCCGCTTTTCCAGCAAATGCCCAGCGCCACGCTGCAGCCGCGGCGAAATGCAGGCAGCAGCCCCGGAAGCCATATGGCGCGAATGCGCGCGCAAAGGCCCATGCGAAACACCTGCGCCATTTCCAAAAGCGCAGGATCGGCAGCATCCAGGCCGGTTTGCACGGCGCTATATAAAATAGGAAGCGCCATGAAAAAGCTGATCAGCACCGAAAGCTGCCGACTGCTGACCCACAAGAGAGCCAGGATGATAAAACTGGCTACCGGTGTGGCCTTAATGGCCTGCAGCGGCAATTCTATGAGCGCCGCAAGCATTCGATGGCTGCGGGCCAACGCCGCCAGCAAAAAGGCCCCCAGCACAGCCAAGCCAAAGCCTGCCAGAATGCGCAGCGTGCTAAAGATCACCCGTGCCCAAAATGCAGGCTGCGGCAGCATGGCCAAAAAGCAGCGCAGCGCTTCCAGCGGCGTGACCAACAATATCTTTTGGCCGATCACAAGGGCGGCGATCTGCCACACAGCCAGCCAGAACAAAAGGGCAAAGGCCCGCTCTTGGTTTGGCAAGAGCGGGCGAACGCTTTTTTTCATGTTTTCTGTGCCTCAGTCAGCTTCGTAATAAAAAGCATCGTCCGGCAGGTTTCCGCCCACGGCAGCGGGGTCGGCCTCATACAGCACCTGCAGATAGTTGCTTACAGCGGCTTTCATTTCGGCACCGGTGATGCACACAATGTTGCAGGCAGGCAGCGCTTTTTGTGCAATGGCCGCCTTTGCCACCACGCCGTACTGTTCACACAGGGCGGCCGTGCCCTGCACATCGCTGGCTGCCAGCTGTACGCTTTGGGCGTAATCCGACAAAAAAGCCTCTACAGCATCGGGGTTTTGCTCAGCAAAGGCTTTGCGCACCACCGTGACGCCGGTGATGAGCTGCGTATCCTCCACCTTGCCCCACTCCTCGGTAAGATCCAGTGCCACACGCAGGGCTTCATTTTGCAGCGATGCCGCTGTTACATAGGGCTGCGGCAGCACGGCAATGGCATCGGATGCTTCCGCCATGCGGGCCGTGACCTCGGTGGCTTCGCTGCAATATTCGATTTGCAGATCCTTATCCGGATCGATGCCGTTTTTTTCCAAGATATGGCAAAGCACATATTCCGGTGTGGTTCCCTTGCCGGTGGAAAGCAGCGTTTTGCCCTTGAGGTCCTGCACGGAATGCACGGTATCCCCCTGTTCGACCACATACAAAACGCCCAGCGTGTTGACCGCCAGTGCCTGAATACCGCCCTCGGTTTTTTGATAAAGCGCTGCCGCCAAATTGGCAGGGATCGCAGCAATATCCACCTCGCCCTTTACCAGCTGCGGCACGATCTCATCGGCGGTGCCCAGCATACTCACATCGTATTGCTGTGCAGCGGTGCCGTTTTCCATCAGGGTGTTCAGATTCACCATGCCCATAGTAGTAGGGCCCTTCAGCCCGGCCAGCTGCACCGTGCTTACGGCCTGGGCAGAGGGCTGCGGTGCCGCAGAGGAAGAAGGCTGCGAGGATACAGCACCTGCCTGACTGCCGCAAGCGGCAAGCCCCAGAGCCATTACGGCACTGAGCACAACAGAAATGACTTTTTTCATGTTACTTTCTCCTTTGGTTTTTGTTTTGGGAAAAGCACAAAAATAAATGGAATTTTTGTGAAACAGTTTGCCTTTTCGCTTCTATTATAGTATGATATTAGCGAAGAACCTGTTGCCCCGGCAACATCTTGGACAGTGCAGTGCGATCTTGCAGAGCTGCTCTTTATCACACATAAAAAAGGAGGCCCTGTTTTGCCCATTCCGAACGCCCCTGCATGGGAGTCTTGGCTGAGGCTTTTGCAAAAAGTTTCACTGTTTCGCGGCATTTCGCCGGACGATCTTTGCAGGCTTCTTTTGCAGCTTTCCCCCACAGTGCAGCGCTATCCTGCGGGCGATATTATTTTATTATCCGGGCAGGAAAATGCCTCGATCCGCATTGTGCTGGAGGGCAGCATTACAGCCAGCAAAATCAGCCCCGGCGGGCAAACCGTAACCATGGCGCACATGCAGCCCGGCGGCATTTTTGGCGATGTGCTTTCCGGAAGCAGCACTCCCAGCCCGGTAACCGTAACCGCTACCGCCCCCTGCATCGTTCTGGCCCTGCCCTATGAGCGCCTGATGCTGCCGGGCTGCAGCGATGCCGCCCACTGTGTGCTGCTGCGCAATTTGGTGGAAGCCATCAGTGATAAATATTTTTCTCTTTGCCGCCGGGTGGATCTGCTGATTTTAAAAAGCCTGCGCGCCAAGCTGTGCGCCTGGCTTTTAGAGCAATATCACCGGGCAGGCTGTGCCATGTTTTCCACCCCGCTTACCCGTGCCCAGCTGGCAGAATATTTAAACTGCGAGCGCAGCGCCCTTTCCCGCGAGCTTAGCCGTATGCAGGCCGAAGGGCTGCTGGAGACCCACCGCGGAAGCTTTAAGCTGCTGAATCTGGCAGCCATTCAAACGCAATATGAAGGAGAATCTGTTTCATGAACAAGCAACCGATTTTATATATCGTGATCCCCTGCTATAACGAGCAGGAGGTTTTGCCCATTACCGCCCCCCTGTTTCTGCAAAAGATCCAGCAGCTGAGTGAGGCCGGGAAGATCAGCCCTGACAGCCGTGTGCTTTTTGTAAACGACGGCTCGAAGGATCGCACCTGGGAAATCATTGGCAAGCTTGCCAAGGACAATGAGCATTTCATCGGCATTTGCCAAAGCCGCAACCGCGGCCACCAGAACGCTGTGCTGGCCGGGTTGATGGAAGCCAAGGATCGCTGCGACATTACCATTTCCATCGACTGCGACGGGCAGGACGATATCAACGCCATGGACGAAATGGTGGATGCTTATCTGGACGGCTGCGAGGTGGTGTACGGTGTGCGCAGCAAGCGTGACACCGACACCTTCTTCAAGCGCTTTACTGCCGAGGGATTTTACAAGCTGCTGAACAAAATGGGTGCCGAGGTGGTGTATAACCATGCCGATTACCGCCTTGTAAGCAGCCGCGTTTTGCAGGAATTTGCCAATTTTAAAGAAGTCAATATTTTTTTGCGCGGTATGTTCCCCTTGGTGGGCTTTAAAAGCACCAGCGTGTATTACGAGCGGCACGAGCGCATTGCGGGCGAAAGCCACTATCCCCTTTCCAAAATGCTGGCCCTTGCTTTTGACGGCATTACCAGCCTTTCGGTAAAGCCCATTCGCCTGATCACCGGGTTCGGCGTGTTTGTTTCCATCTTTAGCCTGATCGGCGTGATCTGGGCCACGGTGCAGCATCTGCTGGGTCACACAGTGGCCGGTTGGGCCAGCACCACAGCCATCGTATGCTTTGTAAGCGGCGTGCAGCTGCTGAGCCTGGGCGTGATCGGTGAGTATATCGGCAAGATCTATCTGGAAACCAAGGCCCGCCCGCGGTATATCATCAGCGAACGCACCTGGGAGGAGAACGACCGATGAGCAAGCAAGTTTGGCGCGGAAGCACTCTGTTGAACCCCGAGCCCGCTGTTTTGGTGAGCTGCGGCAGCTTGGAAAAGCCGAATCTGATCACCGTGGGATGGTGCGGCACCATTTGCACACAGCCCAGCATGGTGAGCATCAGCATTCGGCCTGAGCGCTACAGCCATCATCTGATCAAGGAAAGCGGCGAATTTGTGATCAATCTCACCACAGAAAAATTGGTGCGCGCCACCGACTGGTGCGGTGTAAAAAGCGGCCGTGATGTGGACAAATTTGCCGCCTGCGGCCTGACAGCAGCCGCCGCCAGCAAGGTGGGCGCTCCGCTTTTGGCCGAAAGCCCTTTGAACATGGAATGCAGGGTGACCCAGATCATTCCGCTGGGCAGCCACGATCTTTTTTTGGCCGAGGTGGTGGCCTGTGATGTAGAGGAAAGCCTGCTGGACGAAAAAGGCAAGCTGTGCCTGGATAAAGCAGGGCTGCTTGCCTACAGCCACGGCGAATATTTTTCCCTTGGCAAACAGCTTGGCACCTTTGGATATTCGGTGCGCAAAAAGCCGCTGCGCGCGGCAGAGCCCGCCCGCAAGCCCAAGCGCGGCGGCAAGGCACGCTGAAGCAGCTTTTACCGAAAAACTTTATTTTTTTACCTATAAACCGAAAGCGGTAAACGCCACGCTGTGTGGTGTTTACCGCTTTTCGTTTTGGTTTGATCGCGCCCGGCACAAACGCTTTACCGGTGCATTTTTTACAGTTTAGGCTGCTTCAGGTTGCGCAGATCGCCGCTTTCACTGAAATCCTCTCGATCCAGCGTAAGACTGGGACTGTAGTAGGGATCGGCCAGAATATTGGCGCGGCCATGCACCGCATACAGTCGGCGATGCTCGGCTTCAAAGCGGGCCTTTTTGGCGGGGTCTTTTTCGTCACTGCCGCGGCTTTTGCTTTCGTAGTGATACAGCTGCGCATAGGGAGTCCAGATCACACGGTAGCCCGCATCACGCACACGAAGGCAAAAATCGACATCGTTGAACGCCACGGTAAACGCTTCGTCCATGCCGCCCACCTGGTCAAACACGCTGGTTTTCACCAAAAGACAGGCAGCAGTCACGCCGGAAAGATCCTGCACAGTGGCCGCGCGGAACATATAGCCGCTTCCGCCGCGTTTTTTGTATTTGTGGCTGTGGCCCGCATAGCCGCCCAAGCCCGTGATAATGCCCGCATGCTGAATGGTGTCATCGGCATAATAGAGCATAGCACCGCAAATGGCTGCCCCGGGGCGGCTGGCCTGCATGAGCATTTCGGTGAGCCAGTCGGGGTTGATGATCTCCACATCGTTATTCAGCATCAGCAGATATTCGCCCTTGGCGTGCGCACGGCCAAAATTATTGATGCGTGAGAAATTAAAGTTCCCCTGATAGCGCAGCACCGTGCAGCCGGGGTATTTTTCCAAAAGCGAATCGTAATAGTCAAAGGTTTTCTGCTCAGTCGAATTATTTTCGATGATGAGAACCTCAAACTTTTTCCAGCTGGTTTTGGCATACAGGCTGGAAAGGCATTTTTCCAGATCGTCGGTATGGTCTTTGTTGGGAATGATAATGCTCACCAGCGGGCGGCCCGGGATTTCCCAATCCACCTTGTAGGTGCTGGGGAACAGCCCGTCCTTCACCGTGCCGTGCTGGCCTGTGCGCTCGATATGATCCCGGATGGCCTTTTTGGCTGCCTGAGCCACATAGGGCTTAGCCTCTACGCCGCCGCTGGTGCTGGCTGCGTGTACACGCCAGTAATACAGCACATGGGGCACATGGACAGGCGCTTTGCCGCTGGCATCGATCAGCCGCAAGAACAGATCATGGTCCTGACTGCCGTCGCATTCGCTGCGCTCGCCGCCCACAGCCTCGAACAGACTGCGGCGGAACACCGCCAGGTGACAGATATAATTGCAGCACAAAAGATAATCCGGCGCATAATTGGGCTTAAAATGGCCCACCATGGGCCGGTCGATCCGCTTTTTGAACAACGCCTCATCGCTGTACAAAAAATCCGCGCCGGTGCGCAGAATGCTTTTTCCCATGGCGAAAACAGCGTGCGGAGCCAGAATATCATCGTGGTCGGCCAAGGCCAGATATTCCCCCGTTGCCAAGGCTGCAGCGGCGTTGGTGTTGGCGCTGATGCCTTTGTTTTCGATTTTGCAATAATGAATGCGCCTGTCCTGCGCGGCCAGCTTTTGCAAATACTCCCCCACCTGCGGATGCTGTGCATCGCTGGCATCGGCCGCGCACAGCTCCCACCGGGGGCAGGTTTGGTTCAGCAGGCTTTGCATAAAATCACGCAAAAACTTTTCGGGCGTGTTGTAAAACGGAACACACACGCTGATAACGGGGAATTTTCGGGTATCCTCCGCGCGCTGGGCAGCCAAGGCGCGTTTATCCGGCAGATAACGCGCCCGCTTGCCAAAGAAGCGGCGCTTAAAAAACCCCGCGCCGCGCCGCAGCATGGTGCCGATGCCGTTTTCTCTTGCCAGCGTAAAGGCATAGCCAAAAAGTTCTTTTATGCGTCGGATCCGTTGATTCATACGCTGTTGCCTCCCGGTTTTCGCCTGCCCTCAGCGCAGGCCGAAATTTTCAAATTTATTGTTGAAATGAGGATTGTAGTAAGGCTCGCAGTGATCGATATATTCGCTGTAGGCCGCATAAAAATTGGCTTTTTCGCGCTCATAGCGGCGGGCGTTTTCGCCTGTGGTGTCAAGGCCGCGGCTTTTGCTTTCGTAGTGCGTGGCCTGTGCAAAGGGTGTATACACATTCAGATATCCCTTTTTCCACAGTTTCAGGCACAGATCGATATCGTTATAGGCCACTGCAAATTTTTCTTCGTCCAGACCGCCGCATTCCTCGTACAGCGATTTTTTCACCATCAGGCACGCCCCGGTGACCGCCATGAAATCCTGCGTAGTGACCAAACGGTACAGATCGCCTACGGCATCATGCGGATGCCCCTTGTGGCTGTGGCCCGCACTGCCGTTGATGCCCATGATCACACCGCCGTGCTGAATGGTGCCATCCGGATAAAACAGCTTGGCACCCACGCAGGCCACATCGGCGCGCTGGCTGTAGCTGAGCATCTCGCGCAAAAATCCCGGCGTGGTGATCTCGATATCGTTGTTCAGCAAAAGCAGCTGCTCCCCCTGGGCAAAGCCTTCCCCAAAGTTATTGACGGCCGAAAAATTAAAGGTGCCCTGGTAGTAAACCACTTTGCACCGGGGAAATTTTTCAGGCAGCTGCTCATAATAGGCAAATGTGGCGGCATCCGTGGAGTTATTTTCTATCACGATCACTTCGTAATTGTCATACCCAGCCAGCTTATCCAGGCTGGTAAGGCAGCGATCCAGATCATCGATATGATCTTTGCTGGGGATCAGAATGCTGATCATCGGGTGCGCTGTCAGCTCATAAACCACACGGAACGCCCCCGGAATGCCCGCAATGGCTTCACATCTGCCGGGCAGGCCCAATCGCTTGAGCTGGGCGTTTACAGCCCGCTCTCCCGCTGCAATGGCATAGGGTTTGGTTTCGTTGCTGATGCCTGCCGCCGTGCTGCCCGCATGGCCGCGCCACACATACAAAACCTTGGGAATATGGTGGATCTTCTTCGTATTTTCGGTAAGGCGCAGGATCAGATCATGGTCCTGCGCGCCGTCAAACTCGCTGCGCTCCTCAAAACTGAAAAGGCACAAATGCGTGATATAATTGCAACCGCGCAGGTTGTCGGGGGCAAAATCAGGCTTAAAATGATAGCCTCCCAGTTCTTTTAAATTGCCCGAAAGCACGATTTCATCGGAATACACCAGTTCGGCCCCGGTTTTTGCAATGGCATCGGCTGCTTCATACAGGGCATTCGGATACAGCACATCGTCGTGATCCAGCAATGTGATCCAATCGCCGGTGCTGGCCGCAAAACCCACATTGGTATTTTTTGCAATACCGCCGTTTTCCACATGGTCCACCAGCAAGATCCGGTGATCTTTGGCGGCATAGGCTGCCGCCGCCTTTCCCACCTCAGGGTGCTGCGCGTCGCTGGCATTTACCAGCACCAGCTGCCACTTCGGATAGGTTTGTGCCTGCACACTTGCGATCATCTGGCGCAAAAACGGGATCGGCGTGTTGTACAAGGGCACCACCACGCTGAACACCGGCCCCTGAATGGGGTTTTGCCGCTGCATACGCAGCTGGCGCTTGGTGGGAATATCGGCCCGGTGCTGCCACTTATCACGGTGCAAAGCCAGATTCACACGAAAATCCAATTCACGCCACAGCTGCTCGGCCCCCTGTTCACGCAGGGTTTTGGCGCTGCGCGAGGCAATGTCTGCCAAATGTGAGGGATTCAGCAAGCGCTTTGCCATGCCTCCCAAGCTGTCTTGCCGGGCCACATCGGCGGGCAGGTTTTCTTTTGGTTTAGCCATAGAACAAAACTCCGATCTACACAAAAATCGCTGCCGCCGCCTTTTCGGCCGGCAGCAGCGGGGTTTGTTTCGTGCGCTCAAATTCGGCACCTTTGCCATAGGCGCGGTGCTTTTTCTTTTCGGGCAGCCGCTCAGCCGCCTGTGCTTTCTTGGATATTTACAGGGTTTCCATGCGCTTACTGCTGCGGCTTTTCAAATTTTTTATAGGCTTCGCACACCTGTGCCGTGGGGCCATTCATGCGCAGATGGCCATGGTCCAGCCAGGCCACCTTGTTGCACATACGCTCCACCTGTTCGATGGAATGGCTGACCAAGATCACCGTGGTGCCGCCGCTCATAAGCTCCTGCATACGCTGTTCGCACTTTTGCTGGAACAAAAAATCGCCCACCGACAAAATTTCGTCAGCGATCAGAATATCCGGCTTTGTGATGGTGGCAATGGCAAACGCGATTCGCGCCACCATGCCGCTGGAATAGTTTTTGAGGGGCACATCCAGAAAATCGCGCAGTTCGCTGAATTCCACGATCTCATCAAACTTGCTGTCGATATATTTGGGGGTATAGCCCAGCACCGTGCCGTTGAGATAAATATTCTCTCTGGCCGTGAGGTCCATATCAAAGCCCGCGCCCAGCTCGATCAGCGGCGCAATGGTTCCGCTCACCTTCACATTGCCCTGGCTGGGCTTATACACACCCGAGATCACTTTGAGCAGGGTGGATTTTCCGCTGCCGTTCAAGCCCACAAGCCCATAAAAATCGCCGGGCTCCACCGTGAGCGAAACATCGCGCAGGGCGTAAAATTCATCAAACTGCAGCTTTCCCTTGGCCATAGCCAAAAAGTATTCTTTCAGGCTTTCGTGCTTTTCCTTGGAGAGGTTAAAGCGCATGGAAACATGATTTACTTCTATGATCGCCATGGTTTTCCCCCTTTACATATACAGCACAAATTTATCCTGATTGTGCTTGAACAGGCCCAGCCCCACAGCCAGGCTAATCAGTGCGCAGCCGCCGCAGATCAGCACCATGGGCAGGGTGAGGCCCGTGCCGTACAGCACACAGGCGCGGAAAGATTCGATATACCAGTACACCGGATTGAGCTGGATCACATATACCAGCCAACCGCTGATTTGGTCAAGGCTGTAAAAAATGGCGCTGCCATACATAAGGGCTGTGCAGAAAACCTCCCAGATATGCATGATATCCCGGAAGAAAACATAGGTCATGGACAAAAACAGCCCAATGCCAAGGCAAAACACATACAGCGTGATAAGCGGATAGATGCCCAGAAGAATCGTGGGGTGAATGGGCGCCCCGGTAAACAGCATTACCAGCACAAGCGCCACAAAGCTGAATGCGCAGTTTACCAGCGCAAAGCAGGATTTTTCAAGCGGAAAGATATATTTAGGGATATAAACCTTTCGCAGAAGCGGTGCATTTTTGAGCACACTTTCCATGGCCATAGAGGTGGATTCACGGAAAAAGTTGAACAGCAGCTGGCCGATCAGCAAAAACACCGCAAAATTTTCAATACCTGCGCCCCGGGTGTTGAAGATGCTGGAAAACACCGCCCACATGACAAGGCACATCATCAGCGGATTTAAAACGCTCCATGCCACACCCAGCACACTGCGGCGGTATTTCAGCTTGAAATCACGGCTGATCAGATTTTGCAGAAGATAACGGTAGCGCCAGAAATCCTTGATATACAGTTTCAGCATGGGCGCACCCTCACCACTTTTCAAAATATTCAAATTTCTGCTCGGCAAACGGCGTATGCTTTTGATCCTTTTCGCTGGTCAGGTGCGGGCAGCCGCAATCGGGCCACTGCACATTCACTGTGGGGTCGTTATACGGAATGCCGCCCTCGCCGTTGGGGTCGTACACATCGGTGCATTTGTAGCAGAATTCCGCCACATCGCTGAGCACCAGAAATCCATGTGCAAAGCCCTGCGGAATGTAAAACATTTTTTTGTTTTCCTCGCTCAGGGTAACGCCCACCCACTTGCCAAAGGTTTTGCTGTTCGGGCGGCAGTCTACTGCCACATCATACACTTCGCCTTTGGTTACACGAACCAGCTTTCCCTGCGGGTGCATGGTTTGAAAATGCAAGCCGCGCAGCACGCCGCGGGTAGAGCGGCTCTGGTTATCCTGCACAAATTCATCTGCAATACCGGCAGCAGCAAATTCGTCTTTCTGATAGGTTTCCATAAAATAGCCGCGGCTGTCGCCGAAAACAGTGGGCTCGATAATTTGCACACCGGGAATCTCGGTTGCAGTAAACTTAAACTTTGCCATAATCCAAAAACACTCACTTTCTTATATGCAGCGCTCTGAAACGCCCCAGTTTATAATTTATTTTGCGGGCCTGTGTTCGTTCGCCTTCTATGCCGAAAAAGGTCCCGGCAAAATTGCACAGAATTTCATAGTTATCATTGTAACCTATTTTGTGCTTTTTCGCAACCCAAAAGCGCACAAAAGCCTCGATACTGC
>SFIE01000017.1 GCA_004555405.1 Subdoligranulum sp. | reverse complement strand
CTGCTGACTGCCTCTCTCAAAGCAGCTTGCTTATTATAACTCGCTGTGCTTCGTTTGTCAAGCACTTTTTGAATTATTTTTTAGCAGCCTTTCAAGTGATAGCAGCCCTTCCGGCCTTTCGGCCGGTCACTGTCGTGCGACAGCTTGCTTATAATACTACTCCCATCGCCTTTTGTCAACTACTTTTTCAAACTTTTTTCAAGTTTTTTCACAGTGTTCTTCCTGATTCCTCCCCTTATATATTATATTACATTATAGTATCTGCCAAATTCTGCTCCCCATTTAAAATACCGCCTGCACAAGCAGCATGTACGCCGCTGTTCCTCCCAGGATCGAAAGCAGCATATTGTGCTTCCATTTGTGCAGCACTGCCACCAAAAACACCGCCAGGGCTTCCGGTATGCCATGGCTGCTTGCAGTAAAAGAAACATTTTTCAGGCAATACACCACCAGCATGGCCATAATGGCGTTTGGCAATAGATTTCCCAAATACACGATCGTTTTCGGCGTTCCCTTGGAAAACATTACAAAGGGCAAAAAACGCAGCGCCGCAGTCAGTGCGGCCATGATCAGGATCAGCGCCAGCGAATGCAGCTTATCCATTTTGTCTTGCCTCCTTCGCCCCACTTTTTGCGCCAAACAGCAACAGCGCTGCCGTGATGCCCAACATGGCCGGGATCAAAAAGCGATCCGCCCCAAAAACAATCCGGCACAAAGCCGAGATCAGCAGCCCTGCAATGGCCGGGCGATGATCCCTTGTTTGCCCCCACTGTTCCACGAAAATTGCCACAAACAGCGCTGTCATGGAAAAATCCACTCCCGTGAAATCAACCGGCAGCACGGTGCCCATCACACTGCCCGCCAAGGTGCCCAGCAGCCAGTAAATCTGGTCAAGTGCCGAAACCAGAATGCAATACGGCGTGTAGCCCACTTCCTTGGGCAGCTGCGGAGCACACACCAGCGAATAGGTTTCATCGGTCAGTGCAAAAATGCAATAGGCGCGGCCATGCTTCAGCTTTCGGTATGGTCCCAGCATGGAGATGCCGTAAAAGATGTGGCGTGCATGTACCGTGAGTGTGATGAGCGCCGCCGAAAGCAGCGAGGCCCCGCTGCTCAAAAGGCTTACACCGATATACTGCAGCGAGCCGCCGTAAATGGTCAGGCTCATCAGCAGTGCCCACCACAGTGAATACCCTTTTTCTGCCATCAGCACACCAAAGCCGATGCCCAACACGATGTATCCTGCCATCACCGGCAGAGTGGCTAAAAACGCCAGCCGAATCGTTTTTCCGTTCACAAAAATTTCCCTCTCAGCGCGATGAAATTCTGCCTTCAAACATACACATAAACCCAGTAGGAAAACAGTTTATTTTATTATACACGCTTTGTTTTAAAAATTCCAGATAAATTTCAAAAAATCTGTTGACATTTTGGGAGAAGGCTGTATAATAAATATATCGCGCTGAAACAGTGCATGCAATATGGCCCGTTGGTCAAGCGGTTAAGACAGCGGCCTCTCACGCCGTTAACATCGGTTCGATTCCGGTACGGGTCACCATATTGCTCCTTAGCTCAGTCGGTAGAGCGCATGACTGTTAATCATGATGTCGTCAGTTCGAGCCTGACAGGAGCAGCCATCAAGAGCCCCGAAGCCATCGCTTCAGGGTTCTTTTTGTTTTATCACACACAAAGGGCGCTGCGGCCGGCTGTAAGATACAGCTGACTGCAGCGCCCTTTTTTTGGATTTTTATTTGGCGCGAAGCTGCCAGAACGCCACTGCGCTGGCCGCCGCCACATTCAGAGAATCTACCCCATGGTACATGGGGATCTTTACCGTATAGTCGCAGGCCGCAATGGTGCTGTCTGCCAGGCCGTCGCCCTCGGTGCCCATGAAAATTGCCAGCTTTTCCTCCGCTGCCAGAACCGGGTCCTCCACACTCACCGAGCGGTTGCTCAGTGCCATAGCCGCCGTGTGGAAGCCCATTTCCCGCAGCAGCTTCATACCATTGCCGGGCCAGTTTTCATTTTTTTCCACCAAACGCGTCCAGGGCACCTGAAACACGGTGCCCATGCTCACGCGGGCGGCGCGGCGGCACAGCGGATCGCAGCAGGTGGGGCTGAGCAGCACGGCATCCATGCCCAGTGCCGCTGCCGAACGGAAAATCGCGCCCATGTTGGTGGTGTCCACAATGCCCTCCAGCACAGCCACCCGCCGGGCCCCGGCACAGATCTGCTGCGCCGAAGGCAGCTTGGGGCGGCGCATGGCACACAGCACGCCGCGGGTAAGCGCAAAACCGGTAAGCTGCTGCAGCATATCCCGCTCACCCGTGTACACCGGGATCTGCCCGCAGCGCTCGATCAAATCTTTTGCGTCACCCTCGATGTGGCGCGGCTCCATCAGCAGGGATACCGGTTCGTAGCCTGCATCCAGCGCACGGCGGATCACCTTGGGGCTTTCCGCGATAAAAATTCCCTTTTCAGGCTCCAACCGATTGCGAAGCTGTGCCTCGGTCAAACGGGCAAACACATCCAGCTCGGGTGCATTCAAGTTTTGCAATTCTATGATCATTGCCATGCATAAACCTCGCTTATTTTCATTTTCTTTCCTCAAATGTCTGCCTTATTATACACTTTTTGTCCGAAAAAGCATATACAGGGCCCTTGCTGCCTGTGTGCAAAAAGCAGGATGCGGTTGCCCGCACCCTGCTTTTTGTGATTTCAGCCGCTGTGTGCGGCAGCTTAGTAGTTGGTTTCGCGCAGCTCAAAATAGCTTTGGGGATGATCGCACACCGGGCAAACCTCGGGAGCCTTGGTGCCGATCACAATATGGCCGCAGTTGCGGCATTCCCACACCTTGACCTCGCTCTTTTCAAACACCTGTGCAGTTTCCACATTGTGCAGCAAGGCACGATAGCGCTCCTCGTGCGTTTTTTCGATCTCGCCCACCATGCGGAACTTTTGTGCCAGCTTGTCAAAGCCCTCGGCCTCAGCGGTTTTGGCAAACCCTTCGTACATATCGGTCCACTCATAGTTTTCGCCGTCTGCGGCAGCCGCCAGATTCTGCGCCGTGGTTCCAATGCCTTCCAGCTCTTTAAACCACATTTTGGCATGCTCTTTTTCATTGTCGGCGGTTTTCAAAAACAATGCTGCGATCTGCTCATAGCCTTCTTTTTTTGCCTTGGAGGCAAAATAGGTGTACTTATTGCGCGCCTGCGATTCACCTGCAAACGCTGCCTGCAGATTTTTTTCGGTTTGGGTGCCTGCATACTTGCTCATGGTTCATTTCTCCTTTCGGTCATCCGGCCCGCCAAACGGGCGGTAGAATTTCGTTACTATCATTATAGCACCAATTTTCCAAAAATGAAAGTCTTTTTTAAGAATTGTTCCTGTTTATTTTTTGCTTTACATTGATTTTACATTACAGAGGTTGTAAAATTTACATAAAATCTGGCATACTTGTATCATGTAAGTTTGTGTTCAACAAAAAGAAAATTGCGAGGATTTTTTGCGTATGAGTATTTTTACCATCACCGCGCTGCTGGGCGGCCTGGCCATGTTTTTATTCGGCATGGATGTTATGGGCAAGGCGCTTGAGCGGCAGGCGGGCGGCAAGCTGCAAACCATTTTGAGCCGCCTGACCGACCACCCCGTAAAGGGCCTTTTGATGGGCCTTGTGGTCACCGCCGTGATCCAGTCTTCTTCGGCCACCACTGTTATGGTGGTGGGCTTTGTAAACAGCGGTATTATGGAGCTGCACCAGGCCGTGGGCATTATTATGGGCAGCAACATCGGCACCACCGCCACCAGCTGGCTGCTGAGCCTTACCGGCATTCAGGGTGACAGCTTCTGGCTGCAGCTGTGCAAGCCCGTAAACTTTTGCCCCATTCTGGCCTTTATCGGCGTGCTTTTGTATATGCAGCGCTCCGAGCGCAAAAAGGGCGTGGGCACCATTATGCTGGGCTTCGCCGTGCTGATGACCGGCATGGAGGCCATGTCTACCGCCATGAAGCCCCTTGCCAACGAGCCCTGGTTTACCGATCTGTTCCTGAAATTCTCCAACCCCCTGCTGGGTGTGATTGCCGGTGCAGTGCTGACCGCCGTGATCCAGTCCTCCTCGGCCAGCGTGGGTATTCTGCAGGCCCTGTGTGCGACCGGCAGCGTGACCATGGGTGCCGCACTGCCCATCATCATGGGCCAGAACATCGGCACCTGCGTAACCGCACTGATCAGCTCGATCGGTGCCACCAAAAACGCCCGCCGCACTGCCATGGTACACCTGTACTTCAACATCATCGGCGTATTTTTGTTCCTGACCGCTTTTTACAGCTACAACGCATTTTTCCCTGTTGCGCAGCTTTCGCGCCCCATTCAGGCTGTGGGCATCGCCATGATCCACTCCATCTTTAACATTTCTGTCACCCTGGTGCTGCTGCCCTTCAGCCGCGGGCTGGAAAAGCTGGCCATCCTCACCGTGCCCAACGGCAAGGAGGATGCCAAACAAGAGGACAGGCCCATTCTGGACGAGCGCTTGCTCAACACCCCTGCCGTGGCCACTTACCGCGCACAGGTTACCACCGTGGACCTGGCCAATCTGGCCCGCAGCGCACTGCTGAAAAGTATGTCGCTGGTGGGAAAATGGAACGAGGATATCTTTGCCAGTGTGCGCCGTGAGGAAGACGCCACCGACCTGTACGAGGACACCCTTGGCAGCTATCTGGTAAAGCTTTCCGCACAGCCTTTGAGCCTGAGCGACAGCCACATGGTGAACACGCTTTTGCACTGCATCAGTGATTTTGAGCGTATGGGCGACCATGCGCTGAACATTGCCAAAACCGCACAGGAAATGCTGAAGGCGGGCGTTACCTTTTCGCAGCCTGCCATGCAGGAGCTGCAGGTGATGGAAAACGCCGTGCAGGACCTTTTGGACAAAACCATTTACGCCTTTGAAAACCGCGACATCGAGGCCGCCAAAAAAGTGGAGCCTTTGGAGCAGGTGGTGGACGAGCTGGCCCGCAAGCTGAAAAGCCGCCACATTGCCCGCCTGCAGGCCGGCGGCTGCAACCAGGCCTATGGTTATCTGTTCAACGATCTGCTCACCAATCTGGAACGTGTGGCCGACCACTGCAGCAACGTGGCCGTTGACATGATCGAGGTGAGCGCCGGCGAGTTTGACACCCACGATTATCTGGATAAAATCAAGATGGGCGGCAACGAAGAATTTATCCGCCGCCATGCCCGCTATGCAGGCCGTTACACCATTCCTGCCGAGGAACCCACCAAGGCCCAGAACTAAAAGAGGGGTAACATGATCTATTTAGTAGAAGACGATGCCAGCATTTCGGATCTGGAATCCTACGCACTGAAAAGTGCCGGGTTTGAGGTTTGCGCCTTTGCTGACAGTGATTCTTTTCGCCGGGCCCTGCAGCAGAGCAAGCCGGATCTTGTGATTTTGGACTGGATGCTGCCCGGTGAAAGCGGCATTGAGATTTTGCAGGCCCTGCGCACCGACAGCGCCACCGAGGCTTTGCCCGTGCTGCTGGTCACCGCCAAAAACAGCGAGCTGGACATTGTGAAGGGGCTGGATGCCGGGGCGGACGATTACCTCACCAAGCCCTTCGGCATTCTGGAGCTCATCAGCCGTGTGCGGGCGCTTTTGCGGCGCACCCACCGCACCAATCATCCCGCCGCCGCTTTGTTTTTCGGCCCCATCAGCATTGACGATTCCACCCACACCGCCGCCGTGAACGGCAAGCCCGTGGAGCTTACTTTTAAAGAGTACGCCCTTTTGGAGCTGCTGCTGGCGCAGGCCGGAAAAGTAGTCACCCGCGAAGAAATTTTCTCCCGTGTTTGGAATATGGACACCGAGATCGAAAGCCGCACGCTGGATATGCACATTCGCACCCTGCGCCAAAAGCTGGGCGATGCAGGCAGCTATGTGCAGACCATCCGCAAGGTAGGTTATAAGCTGGAGGCTCCGCAGCATGAAACAACGATCCATTGAACGCGAACTTTCCCACTGTCTGATGGTTTTAAGCCTTGGCGCCGTTCTGATCACCGCCTTACTGCTGCTGTTTTTCTTTCATCGCAGCTTTGAGCGGCAGGTGCGCAGCGACATGGCCATTTCTGCCGAATCCATTGTGGGTGCGCTCCAGGCCGGGGCCGCGCCCGAATCGCTGGCCACCGCCGATCTGCGCATTACGCTGATCGACACCGACGGCACGGTTTTGTATGACAGCTGGCTGCCCGACGGTGCACTGGAAAAATACGAAAATCATCTTGACCGCCCCGAGGTTGCCAAGGCGCTGGCCTCCGGCAGCGGCTTTGACCAGCGCAAAAGCGACACCACAGGCCAGAATTTTACTTATTACGCCTTAGCCCTTACCGATGGCCGTGTTCTGCGCCTTGCGCACTACACTGCCAGCACCGAGGCCGTTTACAATGCCATGCTGCCCATGATCGGCGTGATCCTGATCGTGGTGGCCGTGACCGCTCTGTGGCTCAGCGCCGCCATGAGCGGCAAGATCGTGCAGCCCCTGCAGGGCATTGCCGAAAATGTGGATGCCCTTACCGAGCAGACCGTGCCCTATTCTGAGCTGATCCCCTTTGCGCAGGTGCTGCAGGAGGATCACCGCCTGCGCGCTGAAATGGAAAAGCAGCGCGCCGAGTTTACAGCCAATGTGAGCCACGAGCTAAAAACGCCGCTCACCAGCATCAGCGGCTATGCCGAGCTTTTGGAAAACGGCATTGCCAAGCCCGAGGATATGGCCGATTTTGGCCGCAAGATCCACAAGGAAGCCACCCGCATGATCGGCCTTGTGGCGGATATTCTGGAGCTTTCGGATCTGGATGCCAAAAAAGAGGCCTCCGGCTGCGATATGCTTCCGCTGGATCTTTCCGCCCTGGCGCGTGATGCGGCGCAGGATCTGGCGCTGAACGCCCGCAATCGCTATATCACCATCAAAAAGAATCTGTCCCCCGCCCCCGTGGTGGGCGATTCCAAGCTGCTGTTTGACCTTTGCATCAACCTGCTGGACAATGGCATTCGCTACAACCGCCCGGGCGGCTGGGTGTGCATTTCCACCGGCCAGCAAAACGGCGTGGGCTATGTGCAGGTATCCGATAACGGCATCGGCATTCCCGCCGAATCGCAAAGCCGCGTGTTTGAGCGCTTTTACCGCGTGGATAAAAGCCGCAGCAAGGCCACCGGCGGCACCGGCCTGGGCCTTGCCATTGTAAAGCACATTGCCGCCCTGCACGGGGCCAATATTTCCCTGCAAAGCGAAGTGGGCAACGGCACGGTGATCCTGATCACCTTTCCTTCTGCCCCGCCCATTGACAGCGGCAAGGCCCCTGCCCTGTAAAGCATAAGGTCCCTTTGCTCCGCTTTCTTGAAAATCTTCTGCCCGCCGGGTCTTTCGGCGGGCAGTGTTTTTGTCCCCCGCGCCCAACAACGGCAAAAAGCCCCTTGGGTTCCCTGTCTGCTCTCAATAAGCAGGGAACCCAAGGGGCTTTTGCCAAGTAAGCTATATAAAAACTACCATGAACTCTATCAGGAATGAGCTTTTGCCCAGCGGCTGGGCGTGGCGGCACAGATGCTGCTCCACTGGCAGTCGCCGCAAATTTCTTCGCGCAGACCCTTTGCAATGATTTTTTCCTGCACCAGCGAGGTGAACTCACCAAAGCGCAGCTGCTGGTCCTTTTGCAGCCCGCAGGCTTGCAGCACGGCACGGTCGTGCGAATCTACCGTGGGGCTTTCGCACACGCCGCCGCAGTTGTGCGGGCAGGCCGAACAAATTTCGTCTACCCCGGCTGCAAGGCGCACAGGGGTTTCGGGCTGCACCGCCTGCAGCACCTCCGCCATGTGCTTTTTAAAACCGCTGCTGTAGCCCTCGCCCACAAAATAGGCCATGCAAAGCCCGTGGTGAGCGCGCAGGGACAGCACTTTTTCTTTATCCCACATATTTGCGCAGGCGCACGGTGAGCAGCAGTGCGCAGGCGATCTTGAGCAGGTCGGGAATGATAAAGGGGATCACGCACCAGCCCAGAACCGTCATCAGCGTAACAGCACCTTTGGTGCTGGTGAAGGCAAAATAGAACCATGCCGTGCCGAAGGCATAGCAAATGATCAGGCCCAGCACCATGGAAACTGCCAGCACGGGCACGCTGCGGCCCAAGGCCTTTTCCATGGCCCACATCAGCAGTGCCGAGAACACAAAGCCGACAATATAGCCGCTGGAGGTTCCGCCCAGGCCGCTGGAGAAGCCTGCAAACACAGGCATACCAATAGCGCCCAGCAGCACATACACCACAATGGCCAGCGTGCCGCGGCGGCCGCCCAGAAGGCCCACAGCCAGAAATACGCCCAGCGTTTGCAGGGTGAAAGGCACCGTGGCGGGAATGGTGATCCACGAGCACACAGCCATCAGCGCCGCAAACACGGCGATGCGGGTAAGATCACGGGTAGAAAGCTTCTGCTTGGCAGCGGTATTCATAATAAAAGATCCTTTCTCACAGGAAAATCCATCGGTTTCTTAAAAATATTTGCCGTTCGGCAACAGGAACACTGTAACACGGCGGCAGCCTTTTGGTCAACGATAACTTTAAAACAGGTTTACAACTCAGAAAAAATTCTGTATTTTAACAAAATATGTATAGTTTGCTTGACATTCGATGTAAAGTGAACTATACTATAAGCAAGGAAGTAAAGCGCACTTTACATATCATCTTATACAAAAGGAGGCTGCCGCTGCATGAAAAACCGCATTCAGGAGCTGCGCAAACAGCAGGGCCTGAGCCAAAGCGAATTGGCGGATGCGCTGGATGTTACCCGCCAGACCATTATCAGCTTAGAGAGCGGGCGCTACAATGCCAGCTTAAAGCTGGCCGGAAAGATTGCCCGGTATTTTGGCCTTAGCATTGAGGATATCTTTATTTTTGAACAGGAGGATCTGGCATGAAAATGACTGCATGGGAAAGCTGCAATGCGAAAACCGACGAAGAATTTGTGACATGGTATGAAAACCGTAACCGTAAAATGATCATTTTTCCCCTTTTGGGGCTGCTGGCCTTTGCGTTTGGCATTCTCAACGAGATTTTCGGCTGGCTGCCCAACGACCACATGAGCGGTGTGATCTCGGGCGTGGGCGGCGGTTTGATCGGCTGCGGGGCGGCCTTCTCGCTGCGCTGGCGGCGGGTAAAGCGCAATGCCCGGCTGATCCACAAAATGCGCTTAAGATACACCGATGAGCGCAACCAGGATCTTGGCCGCCGGGCACTGGCCGCCAGCGCCTATCTTACGATTTTTGCCTGCTTTGCGGCCATGATGGTGGCGGGCTGGTTTTCGGATGTGGCTTTCTGGTGCTTTTACGGCATGATGTTTTTTGTGGTGATCGCCTATGTTGGCTGCTATTTTTATTACAGCAAAAAAATGTAAGGCCATATCGCCTTATTCCAAGTTTTTCTGGGGCACATAAATCCCACCGGCTGTAAGGCCAACAGCAGCTGCCGCTGCCATGGTGCGGCAAGGAATACAAGCAACGGGCTGGGGCTGTGCAGATCCTGCACAGCCCCAGCCCGTTGTAGGAAAGTGTGTTCACGATAATGTCCAGCTTCGGCGTTTATCCGTTTTCCAGTATACAGGGGGCTGCGTAAAATCCGCTATTCCAAAAAAGTAACGGCCAAGTCAAATTTTGGTACAAAAAAAGCCGCAGAAAGCCTCTGCGGCAACAGCCTGTATGTTACACAAAAAGGTGCCCGCCAAAACGGCGGGCACACAAAAAATCTTTGGTTTTTTCAGCGCATCACAGCTCGCAGGGCTCAAAGCCGTGGCCGGTCAGCACCATCACACGGGTAAAGCCGGCCTTACGGGCAGCCTCGGCAGCTTCGTCAAAATAAGCCGTCAGGGTGTCGGTGCTGTGCGAATCCGAGGTGATGATCACATCGCCGCCCAGCTCATGCCATTTGGCCAGCAGGAAGTCGGCGGGGTAGAAATCCTTGCGGAACCCGCGCGAAACCGCACCGGTGTTGATCTCCAGCAGCTTGCAGCCTGCAAAGGCCTTTTCCAGTGCGTGCAGGGCAGCCTGCTGATAGCGGGGCGAAGCTTCATCAAAGAATTTTCCCTCGCCGTTGATCTTTTTGATCAGATCAAAATGGCCCAGAATGTCGGGGTGCTTTTCGGCCACTTTTTCCACCTGTGCAAAGTAATGCTCGGCCATGGCAAGGCCATCGCCGTCAAACTCGTTGTCCATGCACTCCTGCAGATCCTGCTCGCGCCAGTCGATCTCGTAATAGCGGCCGGTTTTGGGGCCGCAGATGTAGTGTACGCTGCCGATAAAATAATCATAGCCAGCCGGGTCGGTATCCGAGAATTGATCCCATTCCAGCCCGCAAAGAATTTCCAGCTTGCCCGCATACTGGGCCTTCAGCCGGGTGATATCGGCCTTGTACTGGCTTGTACGGCCGGGGCTCATGCAATACTCCAAATCACAGGGGGTATGGCTGTGGCCGGTAAAGCCCAAGGTTTGCATTCCCTGCTTCCACGCCGCCAGGGCCATATCCTGCAGGGTGTTTTTTCCATCGCACAGATTGCTGTGGCAATGGGCGCTGCTCAGTCGGTAGTCTGCCATTACTGCATCGTCTCCTGTTTCACTTTATGGTCGATCACATGGCGTTTTTCCAGCTCGCGGGTGATATCCTCGATGCCTATGCCCATCTCCACCATCAAAACCATGATGTGATAGGCTTCGTCTGCGATCTCGTACACGGTTTCCTCTCTGCTGTTTTTCATGGCGCCAATGATCACCTCGGTGGTTTCTTCGCCCACCTTTTTCAGGATCTTCTCGATGCCCTTTTCAAACAGATAGGTGGTGTAGCTGCCCTGCTGCGGGTTCACCTTACGGCCCTTGATCAGCTCATACAGGCCTTCCCAGCTGAATTGCTTCAGCTCGGGGCTTACATACACCGGAGTAAAGAAGCAGCTTTCCGCGCCGGTATGGCAGGCGGGCCCATCCTTTACCACTTCCACCACCAGCGCATCGGCATCGCAGTCGGCGGTAATGGATACCACCCGCTGCACATTGCCGCTGGTTTCGCCCTTGCGCCAGATCTCCTGGCGGCTGCGGCTCCAAAACACGGTGCGGCCCTCGGCAATGGTGAGCGCCAGCGTTTCGGCGTTCATATAAGCCAGTGTAAGCACCTGCTTGGTGTAGTGGTCCTGCACAATGGCAGGAATGAGTCCGTTTGCATCAAATTTGAGTTCCATAGCTTGGTCTGCCTCTCATTCTATAATAGTATCCTACTGAGCTTTATTTTGCAAGTGAAACAGTGAAAAAAGCGTTTTTTCCCCTTTTAAAGCCGCATTTCTATGCCCTGCGCGCGCAGGTAGGCTTTTAAATCCGGGATCTGCACCGCCTTTGTGTGAAAAATTCCGGCGGCCAGCCCTGCATCTATGCCCTTGTGGCGGAAAAGCTCGGCAAAATCCTGCATTTTGCCTGCACCGCCGCTGGCAATGATGGGCACCTTCACGCGCGCGGCCACCGCATCCAGCATGGCAAGGTCAAACCCGCCGCGCACGCCGTCGGTGTCGATGCTGTTCAGGCACACCTCGCCTGCGCCGTGTTTTACGCAGGTTTCGATCCATTCCAGTGCATCCAGCCCGGTATCCACGCGCCCGCCCTTGGCAAACACGCGAAACTGCCCCCCAACGCGCTTTACATCGCAGGAAAGCACCACGCACTGATCGCCGTATTTCTGCGCCGCTTCGGCGATCAGCCCCGGATTTTCAATGGCCCCCGAGTTTACGCTCACCTTGTCTGCGCCGCATTTCAGCACACGGTCAAAATCCTGCAGGGTGCGAATGCCGCCGCCCACCGTGAGCGGAATAAAAATTTCGGCGGCCACTTTTTTCAGAATATCGGTAAACAGTGTGCGCCCCTCTGCGCTGGCCGTAATATCATAAAACACCAGCTCGTCCGCCCCGGCAGCGTTGTACCTACGGGCCAATTCCACCGGGTCGGCCATATCCTTGAGGCCCTCAAAGTTTACGCCCTTTACCACACGGCCGTTTTTCACATCCAGACAGGGGATGATTCGTTTGGTGATCATTTTCTTTCCCCCTTTGCTTCATGCTGCACGGCCTGCACCGCTGCGGCAAGATCGATGGCGCCGGTGTACAGGCTTTTGCCCAGAATGGCTGCATCAATGCCCATCCCGTTCAGGCTTTGCAGTTCCTCTATGCTGCAGATGCCGCCGCTGGCCGTGATCTTTAACCCGGCGATCCCGCGCAGCTGCCGGTATACGGCAAGGTTTGTGCCCTGCATCGCGCCGTCACACGCAATATCCGTGTAAATGATGCTCTCAACGCCCGCATCGTACAGGCGTTTGCAAAAGTCCACGCCCTTTTCGCTGCTCACTTCTTTCCAGCCGTGGATGGCCACATAGCCGTTTTTGGCATCCACCCCCACAGCGATCTTATCCCCGTAGCGCTTGGCCATTCTTTCGGTGAATGCAAAATCCTGCACGGCGGCAGTGCCCAGAATGCAGCGCCCCACCCCCAGCGCAAGATAGGCTTCAATGCGCTCCTCGGTGCGAATGCCGCCGCCCACCTCGATATACAGCCCGCTTTGCCGGGCAATGCTTTGAATGGACGCAAAGTTGGCAAGCGTGCCATCTTTAGCGCCGTCCAGATCCACAACATGAAGATATTCAGCCCCCTGCGCGGCAAAGGCTGCCGCCTGGCGGGCGGGGTCGTTTCCGTACACGGTCATTTTTTCGTAATCGCCCTGATACAGCCGCACCACTTGGCCGCCCCGCAGGTCGATGGCGGGATAGATCTGCATATTGGTTTCCCCCTCACATTTCTGCAAACGCTTTCAGCAGCCGCAGCCCGGTTTCCCCGCTTTTTTCCGGGTGAAACTGCGTGCCGTACACAAGGCCGTTTTTCACCGCGCCCGTTACCGCTATGCCGTATTCGCTGGTGGCCAGCGTGCTTTCCCGGCAGTTTCTGGCATAAAAGCTGTGCACATAATACACGCACTCGCCCTCGCTGATATAGCGGAACAGCGGCTCCTGCGGCCGGCATAAATGCAGGGCGTTCCAGCCCATGTGCGGCACCTTCAGCGCAGGGTCGGCCAGATAGGGCCCCAGCGGCACCACCTCGCCGCCGATCAACCCAAGGCCCTTGTGCTCGCCGTATTCATAGCTTTTGTCAAACAGCAGCTGCATTCCCAGGCAAATGCCCAGCAGCGGCTTTTTCTGCGCCTCGGCGCGGAGCACCGGCACCAACCCTGTGCTTTGCAGCTTTTGCATGGCATCGCCGAACGCCCCCACGCCGGGCAGGATCACCCGGTCGGCTTTTTCGATCTCTTTGGCATCCCGGGTGATTCTGCTTTCCAGCCCCAGATACCGCAAAGCGGAAGAAAGGCTGAACAGGTTTCCCACGCCGTAATCAATGACTGCGATCATTCTACAAGCACTCCTTTGGTGCTGGGCACCTCGTTTTTGTGGGCTTCGTCTATGCGCACCGCCTGCGCCAGCGCGCGGCCCATGCCCTTAAAACAGGCTTCCAGAATATGATGCGTGTTTTCCCCGGCCATCTGCTGAAAATGCAGGCTGCACGGGCAGCTGCGCACAAAGCCGAGCCAGAATTCCTTGGCCAGTTCGGTATCAAAATCCCCCACCCGGGCGCTGGGCAGCTGCACCTGATAGCCCAGTGCGCTGCGCCCCGAAAGATCCACGGCGCAGATCATCAGCACTTCGTCCATGGGCAATATCATGCTGCCATAGCGGGTGATGCCCCGCATATCCCCCAGCGCAGCGGCAAAGGCCCGGCCCAGCGCAATGCCCATATCCTCCACCGTGTGGTGATAGTCCACCTGCGTATCGCCCCGGCACTCTGCCCGCAGATCAAAGCGGCCATGCCGGGCAAACAGGTTCAGCATATGGTCCAAAAAGCCGCAGCCCGTGCATACCTCGTATTGGCCGGTGCCGTCAAGATCGATCCAGAGTTTGATTTGGGTTTCTGCGGTGTTTCGCTCTATAGTGGCTGTGCGCATGGGCGTTGCTCCTTTCCGATAATGCGTTTTACGGCTTCGATCAGGCTTTCCATCTCGCTCTGGCTGCCGATGGTAATGCGCAGCCAGTCTGCCGTGCGCGGCGCATCAAAATGGCGCACCAGAATGCCCGCTTTTTTCAGCTGGGCATACAGCTGCCCGCCGGGCATGGCCGGGCAGCGGGCAAACACAAAGTTTGCAAGGCTGTCCTGCACGGCAAAGCCCAGTGCCCGCAGCTGGGCAGTCGTCCATGCGCGGCTTTGCACGATGGCCGCCGTGCATTTTTCCAGATACGCTTCGTCCTGCATGGCGGCAATGCCCGCGGCAGCGGTAAGGCGGTTGATGTTATAGGGGTTAAAGCTGCAGCGAATGCGGTTCAGATCCTCGATCAGCGCCTTTTGCCCCAGCGCAAAGCCAAGGCGCGCGCCCGCAAGGCTTCGGCTTTTGGAGCAGGTTTGCACCACCAGCAGGTTCGGATAGCTTTGGATCAGCGGCACACAGCTTTCGCCGCCGAAATCCACATACGCTTCGTCAACGATCACCACGCTGTTGGGGTTCGTCTGCAAAAGCCTTTCGATCTGCGCCCGCGGCAGCGCCCTGCCCGTGGGGGCGTTGGGGTTGGCAATCAGAATGGTTTCGCCCAGCGCCTCATAGTCGGCGGCATCCAGCGAAAAATCCTCCTTCAGCGGGATCACATGGTTTTCCACGCCCCAAAGCCGACACCACACCTTGTAAAACCCATAGGTGATATCCGGGCAGGCCAGCGCACGGCCGGCGTCACAGAAAGCACGAATGGCAAAGCTGAGCAGCTCGTCGCTGCCGTTGCCGCAAACCACATTTTCGGGTGCAAGGCCGAAACGGTCCGCAATGGCTCTGCACAGCGCAGCCGATGCCGGGTCGCTGTACAGGCGCAGGTTTTCCACTTCGGCGCGGTTCACGGCTTCCAGCACCCGCGGGCTGGGCGCAAACGGGCTTTCGTTGGTGTTCAGCTTGATATATGTTTTTTCCTGGGGCTGCTCGCCGGGGGTATAGGGCTCCAGCGCGCTCAGGCTCGGGGTAAAGAATTCACTCATAACGGTTCGCCCTCTTTCTCTGGCATTTTCTCGGCTTTATAGCGAATGGTCACGCTTTTGGCGTGGGCGTGCAGGCCCTCCCGCTCGGCAAAATCGGCAATGCGGGCCTGCACCTGCCCCAGCGCCTCCCGGGTGTAATAAATAAAGCTGCTCTTTTTCACAAAGTCGTCCACGCTCAGCGGGCTGCTGAAGCGTGCCGTGCCGCTGGTGGGCAGCGTGTGGTTGGGGCCTGCGAAATAATCGCCCAGCGCCTCCGGCACATTTTTGCCCAAAAAGATGCTGCCTGCATTTTTGATTTCGGAAAGCAGGCCGAACGGCTCGTCCACACACACCTCCAAATGCTCGGGGGCTATGATGTTCACGGCCTGCACCGCCTTGCCCAGATCGCTGCACACAATGATCTTGCCGTTGGTGTCCACGCTTTCCCGCGCAATTTCCTTGCGCGGCAGCTGCGGGATCTGCACCTCCAGCTCGGCCTGCACGGCCTTTGCCAGCGCTTCGCTGTCCGTTACCAGCACGGGGCTTGCCAGCACATCGTGCTCGGCCTGGCTCAAAAGATCGGCCGCCACCCACGCAGGGTCACAGGTGCCGTCGGCCAGCACCAGAATTTCGCTGGGGCCTGCGATCATATCAATGCCCACCTTGCCGAACACCTTGCGCTTGGCCGTGGCCACAAAAATATTGCCCGGGCCCACGATCTTATCCACAGCGGGCACGCTTTGGGTGCCGTAGGCCAGGGCCGCAACGGCCTGTGCGCCGCCTGATTTGATGATGGTATCCACCCCTGCCACGGCTGCTGCGATCAGGATCACGGGGTTCACCCTGCCGTTTTTGCCCGCCGGGGTGGTCATTACGATCTCGCCTACCCCCGCCACCTTTGCCGGGATCACATCCATCAGCACCGTGCTGGGATAGGCGGCCGTGCCGCCCGGCACATACACACCGGCCTTTTCAATGGGGGTATACTTTTGCCCCAGCACCACGCCAGGCGTATCCGTGATCGTAAAATCCTTGTGCACCTGCTTAGAGTGAAATTTTTCAATGTTGGCCGCAGCCATGCGCAGCGTTTGCACAAATTCCGGATCGGCCTGTGCAAAGGCTTCGTCGATCTCCTGTCGGCTCACCCGCAGGCTTTCCAGCTTTGCACCGTCAAACTTTTCGGCATACTCTTTCAGTGCCGCATCGCCCCGGCTGCGCACATCGGCAATAATGCCGTCCACGATATCCTCCACATTTTTTTCGGCGCGGATATCGCGGTTCAGAATTTCGTTGGGGCGAATGGTATCAAAATTATAGATTCTGATCATTTTGTCACGGCCTCTCTCAGTTTCTGCAAAAGGGTTTGCAGTTCTTTTTCCTTAAACTTGCTGCTGGCCTTGTTGGCAATGCACCGTGCGCTGATGGGCATAAACTCCTTCAGCACCGTCAGCTCGTTTTCCCGCAGGGTGGTGCCGGTTTCCACAATGTCCACGATCACATCCGAAAGCCCCAGGATCGGCGCCAGCTCGATGGAGCCGTTCAGCCGGATGATATCGATATCCCGCCCCTGCCCGGCGTAATAGCGCTTGGCAATATTTACGAACTTGGTGGCCACGCGCAGGCTGCGGCTTTCATCCTCGATAAAATTTTCCGGCCCTGCCACGCACATACGGCAGCGGCCCAGCCCGGTGTCCAGCAGCTCATACACATCGGCGCCGCTTTCGGCCAGAATATCCTTGCCCACAATGCCGATATCCGCCGCGCCATGCTCCACATAAATGGCCACATCGCTGGGCTTTACCAGAAAATAGCGAATGCCTGCCTCGGGGTTTTCCACCACCAGCTTGCGCGTTTCGTTGTAATTTTCGGCACAGCCATAGCCTGCCCCGGCCAAAAGCCCGTACACCTTATCCCCCAGCCGCCCCTTGGGCAGCGCCACATTCAGCATGGTTTTTTCGCCGGTTTGCGGTACTCCGCGGGCCGCCTGCAGCCGCTCCAGTTCGTCCAGATACACGGCAAAGCCAATGGCCCCGGCCCCGGGGGTAAAGCGCCGCGCCAAAAGGTCGTATCTTCCGCCGCGCACCACGGCTCGGGGCAGCCCCTGCAGATAACCGTTGAACACAAGGCCGTTGTAATATTCCATTTCTCCGCCAAGGCTCAGGTCCAGCCGGAGGCCGCTGCCTGCGCCGCCCAGCACCTTCTGCAGGGCGCTCACCTCGTCCAGCGCGGCGCTCATTCCCTCGCTTTTCACCATTTCCCGGGCACGGCAAAGGGTATTATCCAGCGGGCCGTTCAATTCCAGCAGGCCGCACAGTGCCTGTGCGCCCCAGGCGCTGATGCCCGCCTGCAGGGCCGCCTGCTGCAGTTCGTGGGCGTTTTTGCTCTGCAAAAAGCCCAGCAGCTGCGCGCGGCAGGCCCGCGGTGCATCCACGGCATCCAAAAGGCCCTTGATAAAGCCCATGTGGCCGATTTCCAGCACATAGGGCACACCGGCTGCCGCAAGGCTTTGCACGGCCAGCTGCACCACCTGTGCCGTCACGCCGTCATCCACTGCGCCGATGCATTCCAGGCCCATCTGGTTGATCTCTTTGAATGTGCGGCTTTCCCGGCTGGGGCGGTACACCTTTTCCACATAATAATATTTTTTGCACTCCCCCGGCGCAGGCTGGGCATTTTTGGCGATCCCCAGCGTTACATCCGGCTTCATGGCCAGCAGACGGCCATCCAGATCGGTGAAGGTGATCACCTGATCGCTGCTCAAAAAGCCCCGGTTTTCCTGATACAGGCTGTACTCTTCAAACCCGCCCATGTGATATTTGTGATAGCCCGCCTTTTCGTATACGGCCCGCAGCTCCAGCTGGGCACGCTCGGCCGGGCGAAAACAGCTCAGATCCAGTTCCATAAAAATCCTCTTTCCCAATCGGCACGCTGCCGTGCGCAAAGCTTCTTTTTTCCGGAATACCCGGCCGCAAAGCGCGGCGCACCTTGCGGCCGGGCCATTCTTACTATCCCTCTATGTTTTGTATTATACTTTATTATGTTATCACTGTAAAGTAATAAAGCAACGAATTTCTGTTTTTTCTAAAAAACTTTTTAGCAGATATATACAAAAAGCCGCCAGAGAAAGCCATAAACAAAATAAGAGGCACCGTGTTCAAAATCGAACACAGTGCCTCTTGTTGCCTGAAAATAAGAATTTTGTGTATCAGGGCGATGCCTTATCCGCGGCAGCCCATATCGTCCCAATCCTGAAAATCGTTGGGGTCTGCGATGGTGGCCGGGTCCACATGGCCATTTTCATCGCGCTGCAGCGGCGTTTCCCCGCCCAAAGGCACGGTTTCGCCTGCGGCAGAGCCGGCTTGCTCCGGCCCATGTGTTTCGGGCGGATCCATCACGGTAAACTCGGCCTCTACCATCTGGTTTTTGTTGTAATCTCCCAGCAGCTTATAGGCAAGCGCCCCGGCTGCCAGCCCTACACCGATATTTAAAATTCTGCGAATCATACCCATAGTCGTTTTCTCCTTGCAAAATCAAAGGGAACAGGCGGTTACGAGAAGTTCACCACATCCTCGGCGGCAGGCTCGGCGGGCTGCACATCCAGCGCGGTGAGCACCGGGCCCACACTGTCCTGCGTTTGGCCCTTGTAAATGGGGTGGAACTTCAGGTTCACCTTGGCGGTCACGGTGATCCAGTCACGCTGCTTCAGCTTGGCATAGCCGGTGTATTTGCAGGGGAAGCCCACAAACTGAATGTCCTGCACGCAGCAGGTCATGGCAAAGCGGCCCGGCACAAAGCAGTCTTTTCCGGCACGGTTCGTTTGGCAAACCTGTGCCAAAAACTTCACGGTTTTTCCGTTATATTTTTCCGGCTCGTCCATGCAGTCCATATACCAGATGCCGAAAAATTCTTCGGGGATCTCGATCACCGGGGCATCCAGCTTAAAGGGCAGCGGATCGGGGATATCGTCATACCGCACGCTGCCGTCGGCATATTCATAGGCGATATCGCAGCGGCGGCTGGCCTGGCGCACCAGCTTGTGGATCATCTGGGCGCTTTCGGGGTCATCCACCTTTTCGGCACGGTTCACCACCAGCAGCTCGCTGCGCGCCAGCTTATCCAAGATCAGGCTGCGCATGGCATTGTCGTTGGCATAGGTTTTAATGGTGGTGCCGTCGGCCGTGGCAATGCACTGATACACCAGCCAGTTGGCGGGCAGCGCCTCGGCCAGATCGTTCATCAGCCACATACCGTTGTATTCAATGATCACGCGGCCGCATTCGCTTTTCTGCGCCATGTTCTGCAGGTTTTGGGGGTTCAGCTGCTCTTTGTCGGTGATGTATTCCACCGTTACGCCGGGAAAGCCGAACTTTTCGGGCGCGTATTCCTCCTCGCCCTCCTCGCACACCAGCAAAAGGGTTTTATCGCCCGAATCAAACTGCGGGTCTTCCATGGTTTCCTGAATAAACCTGGTTTTGCCGCTTTCCAGAAAGCCCACAAACAGATATACGGGAATTTCATTCATAGCCATAGCTTTACAATATCCTTCCTGCCCGAGATCAAACCTTGAACAGCTCTTCGATCTCGTGCTGCTTCAGCTCGCTGCCGATCACCACCAGCTTGCCGGTCACATCGGCGCTGCGCTCGCGGATCTCCCACTCGCCGGGCACCATGTCAAATTCATACCAGGTGCCTTCGCCGGCCACAATGCCCTTGCTGCGCAAAATGGTGCCGTAGTCGCCGCTGTCCAGTGCGCCCAGAGCAAATTCCAGCTCAGCGCGGGTGTACTTGCGGGCGGTTTCGGTGCCCCAGCTGGTAAACACTTCGTCGGCATCATGGTCGTGATGATGGCCGCAGCTGCAAACACCGTGCTCATCGTAATGATGGTGATGCTCGTGGTCATGGTCATGGCCGCAATCGCAGTGCTCGCCGTGCTCGTGATGATGCTCATGTTCATGCTCGTGCTCGTGATCATGGTCGTGGTCATGCTCATCGTGATCATGGTCGTGGTCATGGCAGCAGCAATGCTCACCGTGCTCATGGTCATGCTCGTCATGGTCGTGATGGTGGTGATGATGCTCGTGCTCGTCCTCATCGGCATGGGCCTCGTTTGCCTTAACGGCCTCGGCCAGCAGCTCGGCCACCAGATCACGCTTGCCGTCCATCACCGAAAGAATCTGCTTGCCGTTCAGCTGCTCCCAGTCGGTGGTCACAATGGTAGCGGTGGGGTTCTTTTCCTTCAGCATGGCCACGGCGGCGGCAACCTTTTCTTCGTCGGCGCTGCCGGTGCGGCTCAGGATAATGCAGCTGGCATGGCTGATCTGGTCATTGTAGAACTCGCCGAAGTTCTTCATATACATCTTGACCTTTTTCACATCGGCCACCGTGACAAAGCTGTTCAGCTGCACCGGCAGCTCCTCGGCCACGCCCTGCACCGCACGGGTCACATCGCTCAGCTTGCCCACGCCCGAGGGCTCGATCAGAATACGGTCGGGGGCATACTGCTCCACCACCTTGCGCAATGCCTCGCGGAAATCGCCCACCAGGCTGCAGCAGATGCAGCCGGAGTTCAGCTCGTTGATCTGAATACCGGCCTCCTGCAGAAATCCGCCGTCGATGCCGATCTCGCCAAATTCATTTTCGATCAGAACGATCTGCTCGCCCTGAAAAGCCTCCCGGATCAGCTTTTTGATCAGCGTGGTTTTGCCTGCGCCCAAAAATCCGGAAAAAATATCGATTTTAGTTGTTTTTTGCATAATAATATTCCTGCTTTCCACTTAAAGATCTATCACTGCGGCTGTGCCGGTTATCCTTGGCAAACTGCCGCATGGCATAATATTACAACTATTTTTATTATAGCAGGTATGTCAAGTGCGCCATCTGCCCAAAAGTGTAGTATAATAGGCACTGGTCAAAGTATTTTACCGCATCCTGTGCGATGCGATCGGAGGCTTTATCATATATGTCAAATACAACCAATCACCGTATTGCCGCTTTGCGCTCTGCCATGGCAAAGCACGGCATTGCCGCTTATCTGATCCCCAGCGCCGATCCCCACGGCAGCGAATTTCTGCCCGCCCACTACACTGCCTGCACATGGCTCAGCGGCTTTACGGGCGAATCCGCCACGCTGGCCGTTACGCAAACCGGCAGCGCCCTGTGGGTGGACGGCCGCTTTTTCGAGCAGGGCGAGCAGCAGCTTTCCGGCACCGAAGTCACCCTGATGCGCAAGGGTGAGCCCGGCGTGCCCACCCCCGAGGCCTATCTGGCCCAGGCGCTGGCCACCGGCGGTGTGCTGGGTTTTGACGGCCACTGCGTTTCGCAAAGCCTTGCTCAGCGCCTGCAAGCCGCTTTGCAGCCCGCCGGGGCGCATTTGCAAAGCATTGATCTGATCAGCGCACTGTGGGGCAGCGAGCGCCCGGCCCTGCCCCACAGTGAGTGCTGGCTGCTGAGCGAGGAAAGCGCCGGCATGGACATTGCCGGGAAGCTGACCGCCGCCCGGGAGCTTTTGGCCGATGCCGGGGCCGACATTCTTGCCGAAAGCCGGTTGGACTGTGTTGCATGGCTTCTCAACCTGCGCGCACTGGATATTGAATGCACTCCCTACGCGCTGGCTTTCTGCCTGCTGAGCCAAGGCGAATGCCGCCTGTATATCGACGCCTCGCGTATGCCCGCCGCCGTGCAGGCCGCCCTGTGCGCCGCTGGGGTAACGCTGCACCCCTACGATGATTTTTATCCGGACTGCGCCGCGCTTTCGGGCGGCACCGTGCTGTATGACCCTGCCTCGGCCAACTACGATCTGTGCCGCTGCCTTTCCGACAATGCAAACATCACGCCCCTGCCCCAAACCGATCCCCTGCTGGCCCCCAAGGGCATTCGCAATGCGGGCGAGCTGGCCGCCACCCGGCAGGCGCATTTGTATGACGGTGCGGCCATGGTGCGCTTTTGGATGCAGCTGGAGCGCTGCATGGCAGGGGGCGAAAGCCTTACCGAAATGGATATTGATGCCATGCTGCACCGCTGCCGCAGCGCCCAGCCCGGCTTTGTGGTGGAAAGCTTTCCCACCATTGCGGCTTGGGGCCCCAACGCCTCGGTGATCCACTACCAGCCGCAGCCCGGGCACTGCAGCTATTTAGAGCCCCTTGGCCTGCTGCTGGTAGACAGCGGCGCCACCTATCGCACCGGCACCACCGACATCACGCGCACCTTTGCCATGGGCCCTTTAACCCGGCAGGAGATCCAGTGCTGCACACTGGTGCTGCAAAGCCACATTGAGCTGGCGCGCGCTGTGTGGCCCAGCCGCTGCACGGCAGGTGAGCTGGACGTGATGGCCCGCCAGCCGCTGTGGCAGCACTGCCTGGATTTTCGCCACGGCACCGGCCACGGCGTGGCCCATGTGGGCATGGTACACGAAGGCCCCCAAAGCATTCGCCCGCAAAACCCGGTGGTGCTGAAGCCCGGCATGGTGCTCACGGATGAGCCCGGCCTGTACGAGCCCGGGCGCGTGGGTGTGCGCATTGAAAACGAATTGGAGGTGCTGGAAGCCGGCCAAAGCGATTACGGCCGCTTTCTGCGCTTTATGCCCCTTACCTGGGTGCCCTACGATTTGAAATGCATCGATCTTTCGCAGCTGACCGCCGCACAAAAAAGCTGGCTGAACTGGTATCACGCCCAAACCGCCCAGCGCCTTGCCCCGCTGCTCTCTGCCGAAGAAAACCGCTGGCTGGCCGAAAAAACCCAGCCCATTGCCTGACGCAGAAGGATAAGCCAAAGGGCGATCAGCGCTTGGGTGTTAAAGCCGCGCCTCTGCGGCGGCAAAATGCCGTTATCCTTTTCCAAAAAATGCCCGTGAACGCCTAAGCATTCACGGGCATTTTTTCTTGTGTGTATTTTTTTGCGCGCTGCCTTGGTGCCTTAAAGCCGGCGGTTGGCCTTATTTGCAAACGAGCAATCCAGCAGCTGGCGGGTATAGGCATTGCGGGGGTTCTGCAGCACGGCCTCGGGCGAGCCCTGCTCTATGATCTTTCCGTGCAGCATCACGGCAATGCGGTCAGCCATATAATTCACCACACTGATATCGTGCGAAATAAACAGATACGATACCTGCAGGCGCTTTTGCAGATCGTTCAGCAAATTCAGGATCTGCGCCTGCACCGATACATCCAGAGCCGACACGGCTTCATCGCACACCACGATCTCCGGCTCTGAGATCAGCGCCCGGGCAATGGCCACGCGCTGGCACTGCCCGCCCGAAAGCTCGCCGGGGAATTTGCGCAAAACCGATTCTTCCAGCCCCACAAGGCTGCACATTTCGCGCGCACGCTCTGTGCGCTTTTGGGCATCCGGCTCGATCTGCAGGGTGAGCAGGGGCTCGGCCAGAATATTTTCAATGCGCCCCGAGGCGTTCATGGAGCCCTTGGGGTCCTGAAACACATATTGCACATTGCGGCGGAAATCGCGGTATTCCTGCCGTGAAAGCGTGCGGATATCTTTTCCTTTATACAAAACGCGCCCGCCGGTGGGCTGCTGCAGCCCGCCAAGGATCTCGCCCGTGGTGGATTTTCCGCTGCCGGATTCCCCCACGATGCCCAGTGTTTCGCCCCGGTATAATTCCAGGCTCACACCGTCCACGGCTGTAAAATTTTTCAGCACACGCCCGGTAAACGGCGCTTTCTGCACCGGAAACTGCTTTACAAGCTCCTGCCCCTGCAGCAAAATTTCAGCCATGATCATGCCCTCCTATCCCGGGTTTCGCACACAGGCAGCTATGCCCGCCTCCCAGATCCTGCTCCTGCAAAGCGGTGCTGCACTCTGCACCGGCATAGGGGCAGCGCGGCGCAAAAATACACGCATCGGTTTCGCGCCCGCTGTCCGGCACATAGCCGGGAATCTCGGCCAGGCGCTGCCCGGCCTGCAGGCTGAGCGAGGGGATCACCCCCATCAGCGCCCGGGTATAAGGGTGCGCCGGGGTGCAAAACAGGGTTTCGGTGCTGCCGCTTTCCACCATGCGGCCCGCATACATCACCAGGGTGCGGCGGCTGTACTGCTGCAGCATTCCCAGATCATGGCTGATCATCACAACGGCAATGCCGGTATCCCGGCTGATCTTCATAAACAGATCCATGATCTGCCGCTGAATGGCGCAGTCCAAGGCCGTGGTGGGCTCGTCGGCGATCAAAAGCTCGGGGCTGTTCATCAGCGCCATGGCAATATTCACGCGCTGGCGCATACCGCCGGAAAGCTCCCAGGCATACGAGTTCAGAACACGCTCCGGGTCATCAAAGCCGACCTCGCGCAGCAGTGCCTCGGCCCGTGCCAGCCCCTGCCGCAGGGTGCCCTTGCGGTGGCTCACATAGCTGTCGGCGATCTGCTGGCGGATTCTGAGCATGGGGTGCAGATAAAACATCGTGTTCTGCGGCACAAAGCCAATGTGCTTTCCCACGGTTCTGCGCCAGTCGGTGTCGGATAAGTGCAGGCAATCCGCGCCGAACATCTGCAGGGCATCGGCTTTAAAATGCACATCCTCGGGCGGAATGTTCAAAAGCGTACGCATCAGCATGGTTTTGCCGCTGCCGGATTCCCCGGCAATGCCCAAAAGCTCGCCCTGGGCAATATCCAGATCCAGCGACTTGATCAGCACCCGATGCGCCGAGGAAACCGTAAGCCCGCGAATGCTGACCAGCTTTTTGCCTTCGCTCATTGCTCCGACCTCCTTGTAATGAGAATGTCGTTTAAGCCGTCACTCAGCAAATGGAAGCCCAGCACAGCCATGAAGATCGCTGCGCCGGGGGCAACGGCCAGATAGGGGTATAAAAGCGCATACTGCTTGGCTTCCGAGAGCATCAGGCCCCAGCTTGCATTGGGCGGCTGTACGCCCAGCCCTAAAAAGGAGAGTGCGGCCTCGGTCATGATGGCAGAGCCAACGCTGGCGCTGAACTGCGTGAGCAGCCGGGGCAAAAGCACCGGCAGATAATAATGGCTCAAAAGGCGCAAGGGCCCTGTGCCAAAGCTGCGTGCCGCCTTGATGCAGAGCAGCGATTCGCTTTCGAGGATCAGGGTATACACAAGGCGCGCAAAGGGCGCGATCGTATAGATGCCGATGGCCAGGATCGCCCCCCACTGCCCGCGCCCCACCACGGCCACCAGCATAAGCGCCAGCAAAGTGCCGGGAAAGGCCATCAGCCCTTCGATGGCACGCATCACAATGCTGCCGTAAATGCCCTTGATCATGGCAGCGCTGGCCCCCAGCACGCAGCCGCACACCGCACCGCCGCTCACCGATACAAAGCCGATCAGCAGAACCGTGCGTGAGCCCACCATGATGCGGCTCAGAATATCGCGGCCATACTGGTCGGTGCCCAGCAAATGCCCGGCAGCCTGCCCCGGCTGCAAATAGGCGTGCGCATTATCCATCACATTGGGGGGATAGGGCAGATAGAAAAACGAAAGCAGGCACGCCGCGATCACGATAAGCAAAAGGGCGCAGCCCAAAACAAGGTTCCAGTTTGGCTTTTTCATGCGGCATTCCCTCCTTCGTTCAGGCGAATGCGCGGGTTCATCCAGGCCGTGAGCAGATCCGCCAAAAGCGAGATGAGCACCACCGCCAGTGTAATAAACATAACGGCCCCCTGCAGCAGCACAATGTCGCGCTGCTCCACGGCAACCAGCACCAAACGGCCCAGCCCGGGCAGAGAGAATACCGATTCCACCACGGTGGTGCCGCCCAGCAGCTTGGCAAACTGCATTCCGGCCACATTCAAGGGGGCAGCCAACGCCCCGCGCAGGCCGTATTTAATATAAATTTTCCACGCAGGCAGGCCCTGCACCTTGGCCATCAGAATATAATCCTGCTGCAGCGACTGCAGCATTGAGGTGCGCACCGCGCGCAGCAGCGGGCCAACCTCGCCAATGGCAAGCACCAGCGAGGGCAGAAAAATGCTTTGCAAATAGCCTGTAAAGCTATCGCCGGGGGCCACAAAGCCGGAGGCAGGAAACCATTTTTTGCCCAGCGCCAGATAGATGATAAAGATCAGTCCGATCCAAAAGCCCGGGATCGCCGCGCCGATCTGCATCAGGCTGCGGCTGAGAATATCTATGATGCTGCCTTTTTTAACGGCGGAAGCAACCCCTAAAAACCCTGCCGCGATCAGCGCCATCAGCATGGAAAGCACAGCTAAAGAAAGCGTGACCGGCAGGCGCTGCAAAACCAGCGTGAGCACATTTTCACCGTAGAGCGCAGAAGTGCCGAAATCCAGATGAAACAGATTTTTCACCCAGCCCAGATACTGCAAATACCAGGGCAGGTCCAGCCCAAGGCTGTGCTCCAGCTGGGCCAGCTGCTCTGCGGTGGCATCCGTGCCCAGTGCAAGCATGGCCGCATTGCCGGAAATTTGGGTGAGCATCACAAAAGTGATCACCGAAACGGCCACCACCACAAGCAGCGCGCCGTTGATTCGTTTGATTGCATAATTGAGCATAAGATCCGCTCCAAACAATGGCTGTTATTTTGTAGATAGGCAAAATGAGGAGGCAGAGCCTGCCCCCTCATTTGCTTTGCGTAAATTTAAGAAAAGCTCAATACTTTAAACTCGGTGGTTTCCGAAGGATACATCACATAGCCCTGCAGGTCGCTGCTCATGGCGTAAAGGCGATGCTGGGTCTCCAAGGGCACCACGGGAACCTTTTCTGCCACCAGACGCTGGAAGTCCTGGATCAGCTGGGTGCGGGTATCGGCATCCAGCTCGTCCTTCAGCTTGTCCAGAATTTCATCGGCTTCACCGGTTTTATCGCTGATGTAGTCGCCGCTCTGCGAATGGAAGCGGGCAATAAAGTCGTAAGCGCTCAAACGGCCGGAGTTGGCCATAACAGTCATATCGTAGTTTTTATCGGTGTACACATTCTGCATCCAGTCGGCCCATTCCACCATTTCGATCTCGCAGTGGATGCCCACGCGCTCCAGCTGGTCGGCAATGATCTGGCCAATGCTGGTGTACATGGGGTAGCTCTTGGGCAGGGTCAGCCCGATGGTGAAGCCATCCGGATAACCGGCTGCGGCCAGCAGCTCCTTGGCATGGTCAACATCATAGGGCAGCACATCGTTGGTGTCGATGTATTCCGCAGCCGAGGAGGGCAGGTAAGAGCCTACCTTGTCGCCATGGCCCTCATTGACAGCCTGAATGATCTCGTCCTTATCAATGGCGCTGGCCATGGCCTGGCGCACCTGCTCGTTGGCGAGATACTCGTTGTCCAGATTCATGCCCAGAACCGTGACCGAGTTGATGCTCTTTTCATAAATCGAAACGGCGGGGTTATTTTCAATGGGGGTCGTGGGGCTGCCGGTCACATCCACCAGATCCACATCGCCGTTCAGAATGCCCACCATGGCCGTGGTGGTATCCGGCACTACCTGATAGTCCACATTTTCGATGGATGCGGGAGTATCGTAGTAGTCGTCGTTGCGGGTCAGCTTTACTTCCTGCTGGGGCACCCAGCTTTCAAAGCGGTAAGCGCCCGTGCCCACGGGGTTGGTTTTCAGCGTGTCGGCACACTCCTCGGGCACGATCACCGACCAGGGATAGGCAAACGAAGTCAGCAAAACGGCATCCGGCTTATCCGTGGTAAAGGTGATGGTGTAATCATCCTTGATTTCAGCGCCGGTAATGTTGGCATAATATTTCTTTTTGGGGCTGTCGTCCTCTTTCAGGCGCTCAATGCTGTATTTTACATCCTCGGCGGTCATCTCGCGGCCATTGTGGAACTTCACGCCCTTTTTCAGGTGGAAAGTCACCGACTGGCAGTCATCGGCCACCTGCCAGGATTCCGCCAAACGGGGCTGGATCTCCCAGTTTTCATCCATCATCACCAACGGTTCGTACACATTCATGGTCACAAAGTAAGTGGATGTGGCCGAGGTTTTCTGCGGGTCAAGGCCCTCAGGGTCGGTCATGATCGCCACATGAAGCGTATCACGGCCTGCAGCCCCCGTGCCGGAGGCTGCGGCAGAAGTGCTGGCTGCAGATGCAGAGCCCGCCGCATTGGAAGCCCCGCAGCCTGCGCAGCTCAGCATCATCAAGCCGGCGAGGACGCCGGTGAGTAGTTGTTTTTTCATAAAGTTTCTCCTCTCAGTGAATAAAATTCTGCTTCGCAAATATCTTTTCCTGAAAATACAGCCTTCAGCCGTTTTAAAAAAGGGTACGATCGGTTCATAAAGAGCCGTACCGTCCTGCAAAACCGCCTGAGCCGGTATGAGCCTGACCATCTCGGAAATATAGCCAGGGTGCCCAATGCACACTCTCATACAGTATAATTAAAATCCAAATGTATAAAATGTCAACCCCTTTTGCCGGATTTTTAAAATTTATGCTGAATAATTTTCGCCGGGGGCAGCCGAAAAGGCCGCCCCCGGCGGGTTATTTTTAAGAATAATTTCGCTCCACATCTATGAGCTTTCCGTTTTTCATACTGCCGGAAAACCTTTTATTGTCGATCTGCACTTCAAAAGATGCTATGCCGTTTTCTATTTTGCTTGTCAGCGCCACTTCACCGCAGGTCTGCCCTGCACCCACCGCATCCAGATAATTTTGCAGCTCTGTTTTGCAGCTTTGCGCATATGCCGCTTCGTTTTCTTCTATTTCCGCTGCAGGCGTTTTACCAAAGGGGCTCAAATCCAGCATTTCGCCTGTCACCGCATCCAATCCAAGCCCGCAGATAGGCTCTTCTTCGCCCAGCCGCGCATTTTCTGTTTTCCGGTTTACCATTACATAATAAGCCAGCCGTCCGTCCAGTTCTGTTCCCTGGTTGGCTATGCGGATGCACACCAGGTAAACCGTATGCTCTGCTTCCGGGTCTGCCAGCTTTGCCGCCTTTCCGGCTGCATTGGCAGCCTGCTGCGGCGTAATGCAGGTATCGTCCGGCAATGTTACCCTCGGTGTGCCTTCCTTTTGCCCATCTTTGCTGAAATACACCTCGTCCAGTGCCACAGCTGCAAAATAAAAGCTCTCGTAGGCCTTATCCTCTGCGTTTCGTATTTCCTCTGCCGCCGTCATGTTTTCATACTCTTTTTCAAAATCCAGCAGCGGCTGTGTTTCGTCTATAAATTCATAATCGGCACTTTCCATGGCCTGTTCCACTGCGCTGGGCTCGTTTACATCGATCACCTGCGTTTCGGTGACTGCTGATTCTACGATCTCACTGCCGCAGCCCGCCAGCACAAACGCCATTGCTCCGCACAAAGCCAGGATACATCTCATTTTCATTTTGTAGTTCCTCCCAAAAAGTTTTGTGAGCTTTTCTTTGGCTCTGTCAGCAGCATAATCCGCAGCTGCCTTCAAATCGTCTTGCCTTTGTCACCAAGCTGTAAATTATGCCCCGGCGGCATCATGCCTTTTCAAATTCCACCATGGCCAGCGTGCCCTCGCCGGGGCGGCTGAAATATTGCAGCCGTGCGCCGTGCTGCCGTGCAATTTCAAAGCACAGCGCCACCCCCAGCCCCGCGCCGCCCTCGCGGCGGCTGCGGGCCTTATCCTCGCGGTAAAAGGGCTGGCCCAGATTTTCCAGCGTTTCCCGGCTCATGCCGCGCCCATAGTCGCGCACCCAAAAGCATTTTTTGTCCCGCTTTTCACACCCCAGCTGCACCACGCCGCCGGGGCTGCTGGCCTTGATGGCGTTTTCACACAGATTTCCCAGCAGGCTTTCCAGCAGCGCGCCGTCGCCCGGCACAGTTTCAAACGCAGCCTCGCCCAACTGCAGCGCCACGCCCCGATTTTTTGCCAAAGGCAACATGGCGGTTTGCACATGCTGCAAAAGCTGCGGCACAGCCACCGGCTTTTTTTCGATGGCCGCATCGTGCTGCAGCACCGAAAGCTCCAGCATACGGCGCGAAAGCTCCGCCGCGCGGCGGCTTTCAAGCAAAATGCTGTCCAGCGCTTCGGCCTGTTCTTCGGGCGAAAGATGCACGCCGCGCATGGTTTCGGCCCAACCGCTCACGGCGGCCAGCGGGGTGCGCAGCTCATGCGCCATGTTTTCCAAAAGCCGCTGGCGCTGATCGGCCACCGCCTGCAGCTGCCCCATCTGGCTTTGCACCGTGTCCGCCATGCCGTTGAGCGCTGATGCCAGTTCGCCGAATTCATCCTTGCGATTTACAGCGGCACGGGCCGAAAACTGCCCGCAGCCCAGCGCCCGGGCAGCCGAAGTCACTTTTTCCAGCGGCTGATACATCCAGCGCAAAAGCGCATACAGCACCGCCGCATACACCACCGCCGCCATGCCGCCCGCCAGGCACAAAAGCTGCAGGATCTGCTCCCACTGGCGGTAAAAAGGCTCCATATCGGCGCTGTACACCACCACGATCTGCCCCAGGCTTTCCGGAAGCGCCGCCGCAATAAACAGCCGCCTGCCCGCCGGGGTGGCATACACCAGCCGCATTCTTTGGCCGGGCTGCACCAAAAGCTCCTGCCGCTGGGCCTGCGGAATGCACGCCTCAGACAGGCCGCTGTAAGCCTGCTGGCCGTTTTCGTATATTTCCAGCGCCGCATGATGGGCCTCGTACTGTCGGCCATATACGCGCCACAGCGCGGGCAGGGCGTTGCTGCCGCGGCTTTCCAGCGCGGAAACATCTTTGGCCAGCTGCTGGATCATGGCGGCCTGATCGTTCAGGTGGGCGCTCAGCTCGGACTCATAGCTTTGCTCTTTTCCCCAAAAGTACACCGCGCCGCACACCATGGCAAGGCACACCAAAAACGCCCCCCATAGCACAGCGCAGGCTTTTTGCCAGAATTGCAGCTTTACGGGCGGCGTTTTTTGTTTCATGGTATTCCTCATTCCTCGGGCAGGGCAAGGCGATAGCCCAGCTTGTACACGGTTTGAATTTCTTTTTCAAGGCCCAGCTTTTTGCGCAGGCGCAGAATGTGGTTGTCCACCGTGCGGGTTTCGCCCATGTAGTCATACCCCCAGGCCGATTCCAGCAGGCGCTCACGGCTGAGCGCAATGTTGCGGTTCAGCAGCAGTGTTTCCAGCAGGCTGTACTCCTGTGGGGTCAGGTCAACCGGTGCGCCGTTCAGAACGACCGTGTGCGATGCCAGATCCACCTGCAGCCCGCGCCAGCAAAAGCGCTTGGCATTTTTTCCCACGCGGCGCAAAACCGTTTGAATGCGTGCCAAAAGTTCCAGCATTTCAAAGGGCTTGGTGATGTAATCCTCCGCCCCCAGATTCAACCCCTTCAGCTTATCGCTCAGGCTGATCTTGGCCGTCACGAATATCACGGGCATCTCTTCGCCAAGGGCCTGTTTCACAGCAAAGCCGTCCACCTCGGGCAGCATAACATCCAGCAGCGCAAGGTCCGGCTTTTCCTTTTGTGCAAGGCGCAGCGCCTCCCGGCCGTCCTGTGCCGACAGGGGCCGATGCCCCACCAGCTCCAGATTTTTGCAGATCAGCCGGTTCAGGCTCTGCTCGTCCTCCGCCACCAATATCCGTGCCATATCCATCACACCTTTGTATCTTGCTGTTTTCGCCGTGCCCTTTTGGGGGCGTGCTTCGGCTTTTCTATCAGTATAAACGGCAGATGTATCCAAATTGTCACAAGGCGCAAAAAAGCCGAAACCGCCGCCCGGCGATTTCGGCTCTATGCAGCTTTGGGATTCACACGCCCGCCTCACCGGCCTGCTCCATCTGCAAAAGCTGCGCCTTCCGCGCAATGCCGCCTGCATAGCCGGTCAGTGCGCCATGGGCGCCCACCACGCGATGGCACGGGATGATCAGCGCAATTTTGTTGCGCCCCACCGCGCCGCCCACCGCCTGCGCCGCAACGATCGCCCCGCCGCGCCGGGCCTGCAGCTGCTTGGCCAGCTGGCCGTAGGTAACGGTTTTTCCGTATGGGATCGCCTGCAGCAGCGCCCACACCTCACGCTGAAACGCACTGCCCTGCGGGGCAAGAGGAAAATCGATGGGCGGGTTTTCGCCCGCAAAATAGGCATCCAGCCAGCGGGCTGCCTTTTGCAGCACCGGCGGCGGGGTGCCGCCCTCATCGTTTTGCCCGGGCAGGGGCGCATATTTCTGCCCCACAAACCACAGGCCGGTCAGCGCACCGTGTTCATCGGCGCTAAGGCCGATTTTTCCCATGGGCGATGCATAAAAAGCGGTGTATCTCATAGGCTTTTTCCTTATGCCTCCATCAGCTTGCGGGTTTTCAGGCAGGCTTCGATCTCCTCCTGGGTGGGCATGGCCGGGATCGCGCCGCTTTTCATGGTCGTCAGGCTGCCCGCCGCATTGCCAAAGCGCACCACCTGCTGCAGCTGCTGCGAGGGCATCTGCGCCAGCTCCGCTGCGGTTTTTCCGCGCAGCTGGTACAGCACCGCACCCCAAAAGGCATCGCCTGCGCCGGTGGTATCCACGGTTTCCACATCAAAGGTCGGCACCAGACCGCCGCCCATTTTGTTTTGATAATAGGCTCCCTTTTCTCCCATGGAAACCAGCACCAGCCCCGGGCCCATGGCCATCAGGCGCGCTGCGCCCCTTTCGGGGTCGGTTTCACCTGTGAGCAGGCACATTTCTTCTTCGGAAACCTTCAAAAGATCGGCCAGCTGCACGCCCTGCCGCATCCAGCCCACCGCCTGCGCGGGCTCCAGCCACAAAAGCGGGCGGAAGTTGGGGTCAAAGCTGATCAGCTTCCCCTGCGCCTTCGCATAGCGCGCCGCCTCCATAGTGGCAGTGCGGCAGGGGTCAGCCGTAAGCGAAACCGAGCCAAAATGAAAAATACGGCAGGCATCGATCAGGCTTTTTTTCACCTCGTGACTCTGCAGCATCACATCCGCGCCCAGATCACGATAAAATGTAAACGAGCGGTCGCCGTGTTCATCCAGCTGCACAAAAGCCAGCGTGGTATTCAGCTTTTCATCGGCGATCAGGCCGGTGGTATCAATGCCGCACTGCACCATGGTTTTGCGCAAAAAGCTGCCAAAGGAATCCCGGCCCACTTTTCCGATAAAGGCGGTTTTGCCACCCAGACGGGCGTTCATGGCCAGCACATTGGCCGGTGCCCCGCCCGGATTGCAGGCAAACAGCTTTACCCCCTGTGCGTTGGCGCCGCCCGGTGTAAAATCGATCAGGGTCTCCCCCAGTGCCACCACATCAAACATATACTTTCACCTCGTTACAGCAAATTCTACAGCACGCCTATTCTACTCCATTTTATCTGTCATGGCAATGGACATTCCGGCAGGGCTGCGGCGCTGTTTTTTTCGTTCAGGCGCTTTTGTGCGCGGCGCATAGTCCTTCATGCCGGGCACCGCGCCGCCGGCCACCGCCCACAAATACAAGCTGGCCACGCTGCCGTAGGGGCTGAAGCGGCGGCGATATTTTTCAAACAGCGGCCGGGTGATCTTTCGGTGATGATACACCATGCGCAGCCCGCGCTGAATGGCCAGATCGCTGTAGCTGAGCACATCGGGGCGCTGCATGCAAAACAGCAGGATCATCTCCGCCGTCCACACCCCGATGCCCTGCAGCGCGCTCAGCTCACGAATGGCTTCTTCATCCGATTTTTCCCGGATGCCCTCCGGGTCAAATTCGCCGGTTTGCACCTTTTGGGCAAAGTCCATTATATATTGCGCCTTGCGAAAGCTCATGCCCAATGCCTGCAGCTGCGCTTCCCCTGCCGCCAGAATGTGCGCCGCATCCACGGTGCCCAGCGCCTCGCGCATACGCCGCCAAATGGTGGCCTGCGCCTTGGTGGAAATTTGCTGGCCGATAATATGATGCACCACCGCCGAAAACAGATCGGTGTCCACCTCGCGCTGCACCATTCCCACCTGCGCGATCACCGCCGCCAGCTTGGGGTCCTTGGCGCTCAGCGCATTGATTTCGGCTTTTCCATAGGTAAAATACATGGTGTTCTCCTTCTTTTCCGGTGGGCGGCTTTTCTTCGCAAAGGGCAGTTTCCCTGCCCGCCGCTGTCCTCAGTTTAGCATAAGCCCCCGCAAAACACCAGCACCGGTTCTTTTGCCGTTTATCCGCCCCGCCGCCGCATTCGCCCCCGGCTGCCACGGCAGAGCCCCGCCGCTTTGGGCCGTGCCCCGCTTAAACCGGCGGCGTTTAAAAAAGCGCCGCGGTGTGCTGATTCCGACTTTCTTTCCTTGTACCGGCACAAATTTGTAGCCACTTGCCCTGATCCGCTCCTCACTTTTTTCATTATCCCCACCTTTTGTTTGGTGTAATTCAGAAAAGGCTCGAGAAGCTCTCATATCATTTTCTGATGCAGCAGAAACGACTTCAATACCTACGCCATTCTCATTATCTTGAAGATCTGGAGCTTCCCCATTAATCATAGTCGAAAACTTTTGAGGATAAAGATACCGCAGAATTGCGAGGACTTTATACTCTTGAGAGTGCTTTTGAATGCTATGATTCATTGATGAGGAAAATACTTTTTTCTTGACCAAATCAGTCTCAATGTTCATAATCATTCGTCCTCGGCAGAAGATTAATAAGCATCTTTTGTAATCTTAAATTAAAGTATTGGCATTTCATTATTAGAAGGCATATGTCACCAACAAGCATTAGCAGGAAGTCCAGAGACGGATTTCCTGCCTAATACGCAATCTTACGGAAGATTGCATTGCTTGCAAACTTGCGAACTTGACAATCTTCGGATATTCGTATAGAGTGTACTCTGTGAGATTTTATTTGTGCGAAGGTGCGATATGGGCGGAATAAAAGGCTATATTTCCATTCGGGAAGCGTCCTACCGCTGGGGCGTATCAGA
>SFIE01000055.1 GCA_004555405.1 Subdoligranulum sp. | reverse complement strand
CGAAATGAAGGGCCTGAACACCCGCAACATCATTGAGGGCGTTGGGCTGGACCCGCGCATCGGCAGCCACTACAACAACCCCAGCTTTGGCTACGGCGGTTACTGCCTGCCTAAAGACACCAAGCAGCTTTTGGCAAACTATGCCGGTGTGCCGCAGAATCTTGTGGGGGCTATTGTAGAATCTAACCGCACCCGCAAGGATTATATTGCAGATCGGGTGCTGGAAATTGCCGGCACATGCGAAACCGGCAATTCGGGCAAAGAGTCTGATAGGGTTGTTGGCGTATACCGGCTGACCATGAAGAGCAACAGCGATAACTTCCGCCAGTCCGCTATTCAAGGGGTTATGAAGCGCATTCTGGCCAAGGGGGCTGCTATCATTATTTATGAGCCAACGCTGGAAAATGGAACCACCTTCTCTGGTATCGAAGTAGTCAACGATCTGAACGAATTCAAGCGCCGCAGCCATGCCATTATCGCCAATCGCTACGATAGCTGCTTAGACGATGTGCAGGCAAAAGTTTACACCCGCGATCTGTTCCGCAGAGATTGATGCTGACGGGCAGGGCGACGCATTTGGCTGAAAAGGACCTGTGAAAAACACCAGCTCCGAACAAAACACACGAAAGGAACCCCCAATGCCGAAAGAAAAAGTGCTTCTGATCAACGATCTGGCGGGCTACGGCAAGGTGGCGCTCGGCGCCATGATCCCGGTGCTTTCACACATGCAATACGATGTGTGCAGCCTGCCCACCGCGTTGGTAAGCAACACGCTGGACTATGGTAAGTTTGAAATTTTAGAAACCACCGGGTACATGAAAAACACGCTGGCCGTGTGGGAACAGCTGGATTTTGGGTTTGATGCCGTGTCCACGGGATTTATCCTTTCCGCTGCCCAAACCGAGCTGGTGCTGCAATTCTGCCGGGAGCAAAAGAAAAAAGGCGCCCGCATTTTTACCGACCCCATCATGGGCGATGAGGGCAGGCTGTACAACGGCGTGAGCGAAAAAACCGTAGAGCTTATGCGCAGCCTGATCGCTGAGGCGGATTATATCCTGCCCAACTACACCGAAGCCGCTTATCTTGCGGGCGAAGCTTACTGCGGCACGGCCTGCACCCGGCAGGAGTTGTATGATCTGGCGGCCAAGCTGCACAATATGGGCGCAGGCTCGGTGCTGATCACCAGCGCGCGTATGCTGGTGGACGGCGGCAACCCCATTTGGTGCGTGGCCGGTTATGATGCCGCAGCCGACCGGTATTTCATTTTGCCCTACGAGCAGCTTCCCGTGCGCTTTCCGGGCACCGGCGATATCTTCTCGGCGGTGTTCATGGGGCACATCCTGCGCGGCGAGGCGCTGCGCGCTTCGGCCCGGGCAGCCATGGAGACCGTGAGCAATATGCTGGCCAAAAATGCGGAATATCAGGATAAATTCAAGGGCATTCCGCTGGAGACCTGCTTGGAGGAGATCGTATGACGAAGCGCCCGCAAATCAGGATCACACTGATCGACCGCAAGGGCCCGGCGGGCTGTCACCGGGGGCACACCGTGGGCCAAAGCTGGGATTTTGATACCCAGCGCGGCGAAATTTGTCCCATGGCCATGCACACGGCGTTTTTGTATATTGATATCCTGCGCTATGGCGGCAGCATTCCCGGCCAAAAGCCCGGCCAGGCGATTTTCAGCTGCCCGGATGCCGATACCCTGAATATCTTCAGGGTCGAGATCGTTTCGCCGCAGGAGCAGCAGTAAAGTGTTCGCACACAAAGCGGAACCAGCCGCTTTGCACGCATAAAGAAAAGAGGTTTTTGGTATGTGTGAGTCCATGGAAATGAGCATGATCGCCCGGCAGGCCGCGCAGGCTGTGACAGAGCTGCTGGAGCAGGCAAACCTGCAGCCCGGCCAGATCCTGGTGGTGGGGTGTTCTTCCAGTGAGATCGTGGGTGGGCATATCGGCAAAAACAGCAGTATGCAGGCTGCTGCCGCCGTCTACAGCGCCATTGCCCCCATTGTAAAGCAGAAAAAGCTCTATCTGGCGGCGCAGTGCTGCGAGCATCTGAACCGCGCCATCATTCTGGAAGCCGAGGCTGCCGAAAAATACGGCTATGAACCTGTATCCGTGTGCCCGTGGCCCCATGCGGGCGGCAGCTGGGCCACCACCTGCTGGCAGAATTTTGCAGCCCCCGTGGCGGTGGAGGAAATTCAGGCGCACGCCGGGCTGGACATCGGCGGCACGCTGATCGGAATGCATTTGCGCCGGGTGGCCGTGCCGGTGCGCCTTTCGCTGGATCATATCGGCAAGGCGCACATTCTGTGTGCCCGCACCCGCCCGCGCCTGATCGGCGGTGAGCGCGCACACTATACGCCCTATACCGGGCAGGAATAAAACACCGTAAATTGTAAAGCAGCAGGCTAAGCCGTGATTCGCGGCAGGGCCTGCGGCTTTTTGCTTTTTTGGAAAGCCCAAACAAAAAGCCGCCCGCCGAAAAATGCTTCGGCGAGCGGCTCATTTAATAAGATTTACTTTATAGAAAAACTATCAGGCGGTTGCTTTTTGCGCGGCCTTGCGCTCGTTGATCTTTTCGGCGGTGTAGGTGAGCAGCACATCGCTGCTGGAATTCAGCGCGGTTTCCACGCTGTCCTGAATCACGCCGATGATAAAGCCCACGCCAACCACCTGCATGGCGATCTCGTTGGGAATGCCGAACAGGCTGCAGGCCAGAGGAATCAGCAGCAGGCTGCCGCCGGCCACGCCCGAAGCACCGCAGGCCGAAACCGTGGCCAGCAGGCTCAGCAGCAGAGCGGAAGCAAAGTCAACCTGAATACCCAGGGTAGAGGCAGCGGCCAGTGTCATCACCGTAATGGTCACGGCTGCGCCGTCCATATTGATGGTAGCGCCCAGAGGAATCGAAACCGAGTAGTTATCCTCGTTCAGTCCCAGCTTTTTGCAAAGAGCCATATTCACGGGAATATTGGCGGCGCTGGAACGGGTGAAGAATGCGGTGATGGCGCTTTCCTTCAAGCAGGTGAACACAATGGGGTAGGGATTGGTATGCAGCGACAGGAAAATCAGCAGCGGGTTGGTGACAAAGCTCAGGAACAGCATACTGCCCACCAAAACCAGCAGCAGGTGGCCATAATCGGCAAACACGCTCAGGCCGTTGGTGGAAACCGTGTTGAACACAAGGCCCATAATGCCAAAGGGAGCCAGACTGATCACCAGCTGCACGGCATAGGTGGCGGCGGCGCTGGCATCGGCCAGCAGCTGCTTGGTGGCGTCGTGGGCGTTTTTCATGGCAATGCCAAACACGATGCCCCAGAACAGAATGCCCACATAATTGGCGCTGGCAAGGCTTTCTACGGGGTTGCTTACAACATTCAGCAGCAGATTGCTCAGCACCTCACCCACGCCGCTGGGCGGGGCCACACTGGTGGCTGCTTCGGCCAGCACCAGCGTGCTGGGAAACAAAAAGCTTGCCACAACGGCCACAAAAGCGCCCAGGAAGGTGGTGAACATATACAGGATTACCACAGTGCGGAAATTGCCCAGTTTGCTGTTTTTGGCGTTGGCAAGGCTGCTCATTACAATAATGAACACCAAAATGGGGGCAATGGCGCGCAGAGCGCCCACAAACAGGCTGCCCAGCATGGTAAGAAATGTGGCGCCGGGGCAGAAAATGCCCAGCAAAATGCCGATCACCATGCCGACAACGATTCGCAGAACCAGACTGATGCTGTTCCACTTTTTGAAAAGCTCTTTCATTCTGACTTTCCCTCTTTCTCAAGATCCAAGATGTGTTCCGGCCGCATACTGATTACAACTGTACGCCTGCAAGGAACAGGAAATATTATACTCAATTATTTTCGTGTTTGTCAACAGAAAAATTCAAGTGTACGCGATGGAAAAACAGAGCGCAAAACGAAAAAACAGCTGCTTTACCTGAAAATAAACGCTATAAAATAAAAAAGCCCGCCTGCCGATGGGGCAGGGGGCATGGCGCTATTCAGAATTATATAAAGGCTCACGGCAACAGCATGCCGGGAAAATTATTTTTTCTCGGTGGGGGCTTTCGCAGCAGCCTTTTTGTTTTTGTGCAGGCCGGGGCGGTTTTTGGTGCGGATGGGCACGCCGCAGGCCATCAGCGTGGAAGCCAGCGCACGGGGGTTCTGATACAGAATGCCCGCAATGCCCAGCGCAGCGGCCTGATCGATATTTTCCTTCTTATCGTCCACATACAGGCAGGAAGCCGGGTCCAGCTGGTAGTGCATCAGCAGCGACTGATAAATGCGCGGGTCCGGCTTGCAGATGCCAATATCACAGCTGGCAACACCGCCGTCCCAATATTTCCAAAAATCGCGCTGCTGCAAAATTTCCAGCGTTTCCTTTTCCGTGTTGGAAAGGTAATATACATGAACGCCGCTTTTCTTCATGCGGCGGATCATATCAATGGTGCTGTTTTTGTTCGTCAGCATACTTTGCCAGTTTTCCAGCACCTCACGGGCTTCAAACAGGCGCCCGGCGGCTTTGGCCTGTTCCTCAACCAAAAGGCGAACCGTGTTGATGCCGATCTCACCCCGGGCCCAGCGCTGCCAGATCTCACTGCCAAAGGTCAAACGATACAGATCATCTTCAATTTTTTCGTTAAAAAATCGGTCCACAAGCCAGTTGCGGGGATCGCTGTTCACCACAACGCCGCCCAAATCAAAAATCACATTCTGATACATGATGTTACCTCATAAAATACCGATAAAGGGCGGCAGAAGCGCGCCCTTGGAAAATCAATTTTTGTTATTATAGCGCATATCGGGGCCCGGTGTAAAGTCTGCGGGCGGGCTGCGGCGGCAAAAGGGGGCGAAAAGGTGGATCTGGAGGAACTGCGCAAAAAAGATGTGATCCAGGCGGTGAGCGGTGATAATTTGGGGCAGGCAGACGATCTGCAGTTCGATGCCGTCAGCGGCAGCGTGCAGGCGCTGGTGCTGCACGGAAGGCCGCGATTTTTTGGGCTTTTGGGGCGTGAGCCGGATCTGCTGATCCCGTGGCAGCAGATCAAATGCATTGGCACCGATGTGGTTATGACCACCTGCGAGCCGGGCCCCGAGCATAAAACGCGGCGAAAAAGGCGCCGGGGCTTGACAGATATTGTATAATATAATTCAGCGCATTTTCGCTGAAATGTGAAATGGAACCGTGAAAACAAAAAAACAAGGAGTTATAGAATATATATGAAAACCAAAACGCAGCAGGTGCTGGCAGGCGTTGTGGGGCTTGCGTATTCGCTGCTCACAGCGGCACTGGCATTGCTTTGCACCGAATGGATCCAGCGGGGAACGCTGGAAAATCTGTGGGTCAAATATATTCAGTATCACGAAGAAGCGTTTTTGGCCGCAGGAATTTTGCTGTGGCTCGTGTACGGGCTTGTATTTTCGCTCACGCGCTGGCATCCGCTGGCCGTGCTGGTGACCGGGTGCGTGGGATGCATTCCCGCCACTGTTACCTTTTTTAAGCTGCAGCTGCGCAGCGAGCCCTTTTTTCCGTGGGATCTGGCACAGGTGAGCGAGGCCGCCGATGTGGCCGGCGCGGCGGGCCTGACCATGCAAAATTCCATGACGATGACCCTTTTGATCTTCGCCATGCTGATCTATGTGGCCTTCTGGATCCCGGTGCCGAAGCGGCGCTGGTATTGGCGCGTGCCCGGCACGGTGCTGTTTGCCGCAGCCGCAGCCGCATTGGTGGGCGGCGTATTTCTGGATTCCGAGCGCAGCCAAAGTGAACTGCGCGTAACGCCCGATATGTGGAATCAGGCGCGATATTACCGCAACTATGGCGTGATCACGGCATTTTTGACCAATATCCAAACCCTGCAGATCCAGCAGCCCGCAAACTACAGCGCAAACAGCATTGCCGAGCTGGTGCAAACCACCCAGAAAAAGGCCAAATTCCGTAAAAACCTGTTCGAGGGCAGCTACGGCAGCCAAAGCAAGGATCAGCAAACCGTTTCGCAGCCGGATATCCTTTATATCATGGATGAATCCTTCTGGGATGCCACCGAGCTGGAAGCCTACGGCGTGAAATTTGACCGTGAGCTGACCCCGAATCTCACCCGCCTGCGCGGGCAGGCCGCCTATGGCAAGGCCTACAGCCCCAGCTTTGGCGGCGGCACCTGCGATGTGGAATTTGAGGCGCTGACCGGCTATTCCAAGGAATTCCTCCCGGCGGGCAGCAAGCCGTATCAGCAGCACATCACCAGCCATATGCAAAGTCTGCCCAATTATCTGAAAACCACGCAGGGCTACCAGACGGCGGCCATTCACGGCTATTACAAGCGATTTTGGAGCCGTATCACGGCATACCCCAATCTGGGACTTGACCGCTTTGTGGGCCTTGAGGATATGCAGGACCCGGAAAAAAAGCGCTATGAAATTTGGAAAAACGGTTTGGTCACGGATGCCGAGATGGCCCGCCAGATCGAGGCTTTGTATGAGCAGATGCTGGCCGAAAACGATGCGCCGGTATTTTTGCATGCCGTTACCATGCAAAATCATACCAGCTACACCAAAAACAACTACGACGATGAAAGCCGCGTCAAGGTGCTCAGCGCACCCGAGGGCATCGACGAGGAAACGCTGGGCGCGCTGGAGGATTTTGCCACCGGCGTGTGGGAAGCCGATGCCATGCTGGGCCAGCTGACCGACTATTATCAAAAATCCGACCGTCCGGTGATCCTGGTGTTCTGGGGCGACCACTACAATCCCATCGGCAGCAATCTTTCGGTGTACACCGCCACGGGCTATGCCTCAAACGACAGCCAGGACCCTGCATTGCACGGAATGCCGCTGCTGATCTGGAGCAATTACTGGCAGCAGCCGGTGGAGTTCGGCACTGTGGGCGCTTATGAGATCGGGCCTGTGGTGAGTGAGTTGTATGGGCTGGACCGCCCGGACTTCTTTGAATACCTTACGCAGCAGATGCAAACGGCCTATCGCAGCCGCACGCTGGGGGTGACCATTGAAACCGACGGCACGCCCACCACAAACGATCTGAGCGATGCACAGCAGGTTTGGTTTAGCAACCACTGGCTGTGGCAGTATGATCTGATGTTCGGCAAAGAATACTCGCTGGGAGATGCCGCATACCGCTCGGCCAATCAGAGCGCTGCACGCTAAAACAGAAAAACGCAATAAATCCAGCCGGAAATGCGAAAAAACACTTGCATTCCGGCTGGATTTGTGTTATTATACTACGGCAATACGCACGCATGGTTTCGTTTGCCGTGTGCGCAGGGGTCATTCCAACCCTGTGTTGGCAAGCAGTTTGGGCCATGTGGAGGAAAAAACATTTTTGATTTATTGGAGGAAAAAACAATGGCAGTCGTTTCTATGAAACAGCTTCTCGAAGCAGGCGTGCATTTCGGTCACCAGACCCGCCGCTGGAACCCCAAGATGGCAAAGTACATCTTCACCGAGCGCAATGGTATTTATATCATTGACCTGCAGAAGACCGTGAAGAAGCTGGATGAAGCTTATAATTTCGTGCGTGACACCGCTGCAAACGGCGGCGAGATCCTGTTTGTCGGCACCAAGAAGCAGGCTCAGGAGTCCATCCGTGACGAAGCTACCCGCTGCGGCATGCACTTTGTGAACGCTCGTTGGCTGGGCGGCATGATGACCAACTTCCGCACCATCCGCAAGCGCATTGACCGTATGGATCAGCTGAAGGCTATGCAGGAGGACGGCACCTTCGAGATGCTGCCCAAGAAGGAAGTTGTTAAGCTGCAGCTCGAGATGGAGAAGCTGGACAAGTACCTGGGCGGCGTGAAGAACATGCAGAAGCTGCCCGCTGCTATCTTCATTGTGGATCCTCACAAGGAGCGCATCGCTGTTTCTGAGGCCCGCAAGCTGAACATTCCTATCGTGGCTATCGTTGATACCAACTGCAACCCCGACGAGATCGACTGGGTCATCCCCGGCAACGACGACGCTATCCGTGCTGTGAAGCTGATCGCCGGCGCTATGGCTGATGCCGTTCTGGAAGGCAAGCAGGGCGAGCAGACTGCTCCCGCTGCAGAGGAAAAGGCTGAGGCTTAATTTCTCTAACCGATTCATCACCACCACGAAAGGGGAAACTAACAATGGCAAACATTAGTGCAAAAGATGTTATGGAACTGCGCAAGCAGACCGACTGCGGCATGATGGAGTGCAAGAAGGCTCTGACCGAGGCTGACGGCGACTTTGAAAAGGCTGTTGAGCTGCTGCGTGAGCGCGGCCTGGCTACTGCTGCTAAAAAGGCTGGCCGTGTGGCTGCCGAGGGCATGGTTTACGCTACCTACTGCAGCAAGTGCAAGGTGGGCTGCGTGATCGAGGTCAACGCAGAAACCGACTTTGTTGCCAAGAACGAAAAGTTCGTTGGCTTTGTGAAGGATGTTGCCGAGCTGATCATCAAGCAGAACCCTGCTGATGTGGATGCCCTGATGGCCTGCAAGATGGGCGAAGGCACTGTGGATGATGCCCTGAAGGCACTGATCCTGGTGATCAAGGAGAACATCAAGGTTCGCCGTTTCGCTCGCTACGAGGGCGTTTGCGCTGCTTATGTGCACGGCGGCGGCACCCATGCAGTTCTGGTTCACTTCGACACCGACTGCGGCGACAATGCTGCCTTTGAGGCATACGGCAAGGACATTGCTATGCAGATCGCTGCTGCCAACCCCGGCTACCTGTGCGAGAGCGAGGTTCCCGCTGAGGTTCTGGATAAGGAGAAGGAAGTTCTGCTGGCTCAGATGGCCAACGACCCCAAGACCGCTAACAAGCCCGACGCCATCAAGGAAAAGATGATCGTGGGCAAGCTGAAGAAGTTCTACAAGGAGAACTGCCTGGTTGACCAGGAGTTCGTGAAGGACGGCGACCTGTCTATTGCTCAGTACACTGAAAAGTGCGCTAAGGAAATGGGCGGTTCCATCAAGATCCTGGGCTTCACCCGCTTTGAGAAGGGCGAGGGCCTGGAAAAGCGCAGCGAGGATTTCGCCGCTGAGGTTGCTGCTGCTGCCGCAGGCAACTGATCTTAAACAATTTCAGCACGATACAGGCGCTTCCGGTTATCCGGAGCGCCTGTTTTGTGTAAAAACCCCAATTCTCATATTGCACTTTTCAAGCTGCTGTGATACTATGATAATAAGTTAAAGGCTCAAAGCAGGGCTTTTGGCACAGTGGTTGCCGGGCAAAAACGGCACGGCATTTTCTAAGGCGCCTCCCAAGAAAAAAGCGTGAAAAGCGTTGCTTTTGGGGGCACTATCAAGTTTGATCATAATGAGGTGGCGCACATGGCGGCAAGCAAAGAGGTTAGAAACAAGGCGTTGGATCAGCTGTTCGATGCAGTTTTAACGCTGAAAAACAAAGAAGATTGCTACACATTTTTTAAAGATCTGTGCACCATGAAGGAACTGAACGATATGGCACAACGTTTTACGGCGGCCTGCCTTTTGCTGGACGGTAAAACCTATGAGCAGATCGTAAAGGAAGCCGAGATCAGCACCGCTACCATCAGCCGTATCAACCGCTGTATTCAGTATGGTGAGGGCGGCTATGAGCTGGCCCATGATCGCCTGCAGGAAAACGAT
>SFIE01000016.1 GCA_004555405.1 Subdoligranulum sp. | reverse complement strand
CATTTCGGGAATATTTTTTCTTTTTGGGTGCCCAGTCGGTGTCGGGGCGCTCTCAATTTTTATCCCGCCGGGCCCGGGGGGATATGATTCACAACTGAAAAAAGAAAAAACCGCCCCAGGCTGCAACCGGAAGCGGCTTTTAATAGATAGCTTGCCCCGAAGGACAATACCACCCAGCAGTAGTATTATACCTTTTTTGGGCAGGCTTTTCAAGCTATACCCAAAGGAGGTTTTTTATTTATGGGTAAACGAACCAATACAGCGCGTTGGAATGGCCAGCGCTGGCGCATTGATGTTCAGAAGGATGGAGTGCGCAAAAGCTTCTACAGCTCAAAGCAGGGGCGCACAGGTCAAAGAGAAGCGAATGCAAAGGCTGATCATTGGCTCGATACAGGCACACCCCCACAAGGGCAGCGCATAGAGGATCTGTTTTCTTTGTGGTTTGCTTCGCTCGAAGAAACAACAGGCGCAGGGAATTGCGCAAACATAGCCAGCCGGTGGCGTGTGTGGGTGCTGCCGTCAATAGGCCACAAGCGCATTACAGCCCTTACAGAGCAAGATATGCAAAACATAGTAAACAAAGCCTATGCAGCAGGCCGAAGTAAAAAAACGCTTATGCTGTTGTGTGCTGATTTGCGCGCATTCTGCAAATACTGCCGCCTGTGTCGCTATGCTGCCATTGTGCCGGAATCGCTCCATGTGCCCGCCGGGGCGCGTTTTAAAGGAAAACGAGTGCTGCAGCCTGCTGACCTGCTAAAGCTGTTTAACTGCTCTGATACACTATGCAGGGGCAAGCGCGTAAGGGATGACTATATAAACGCTTATCGTTTTCAGGTTCTAACAGGAATTCGCCCCGGTGAGCTTGTTGGGCTGCAATGGGCCAACATTCGCGGGCGGGCTGTGAATATATGCCGCGCTGTAAATGTTCGCGGGGAGATCACCCAAGGAAAGAATGAAAATGCCGTTCGGTCTTTTGTGCTGTCGGACATGGCAAAACGCGTGCTGGATGATCAGCGCCGGTATACCGGCAAAGAAGAAAGCGTTTTTTGCATTGCCCGCGAAAAAAATTATTATCGGCATTGGAAAGCTTACTGTGCAGCCAATGGTTTAACGCCCTGCAGCCTGTACGAGTTACGGCATACATTCGTTAGCGTTGTTAAAACCCTGCCCGCCGGGGCTGTTAAATCGCTTGTGGGACATTCGGAAGATATGGACACATTCGGGGTATATAGTCACGAGCTGACCGGCGAGGCCGAAAGCACAGCCAAAGCCGTAAACGGGGTTTTTCTGCGCCTGCTGCATAGCTGATTTTCCCGCACATTTCCCCCGCCGGGCCCAGTTGACAGCGCTTCACGGGCTTTTCCCTGCCTATCATTTACCGCACTTTTGACCGCACTTTCAGTTTTTAGGCACAGAAAACGCAAATTGCAGGTTTTAATACTTTTCGTTACATCAATAAAGCGCACTATTTGAATGAACCTATTTTGACCTCATAAGTGATATTCTATAGGTTCGAGTCCTGTACCGCGCACCAAAACGCCCAAAACTTCGGTTTTGGGCGTTTTTTCTTTTGCCTGATGCGGCAGATTTTCCCCGATTTATATCTTTTTGTATTTTCTGCGCGCGCATAGCTTGCAGAACCGGCTTATTATCATGTATAATAAGGTAATTTAAGCTGGATAATTTTTGTAAGGCGCTCTCCATGCATTTTGGCGGGTGCCCCCCTATAAACAGGAGAACCCTTCATGCGTGTAAGTTTTTATACCCTTGGCTGCAAGGTGAATCAAAACGAAACCGGCGCGCTGCAGCGCCTGTTTGAGCAAAACGGCTATCTGCTGGCTGCCCCCGGCGAAAGTGCCGATGTGTATGTGGTCAACAGCTGCACCGTGACCAATTTCGGCGATCAGAAAAGCCGCAAGTGGCTGCGCCGCGCCAAGCGGGAAAACCCCGGCGCCGTTACGGTGCTTACGGGCTGCTATCCGCAGGCTTTCCCCGAGGAAGCCGCTGCCATTGCCGAGGCCGATGTGGTGACCGGCACCGGCAGCCGACACCGCATTCTGGCTGATGTGGCCAAGGTGCTGGACGGCACCGAGCCGCGTGTGGTGGATATTCAGCCCCACGCCAAGGGCGAAAAGTTTGAAGAGCTGCCGCTGGAAAAATTTGAGGATCACACCCGCGCCTTTATCAAGATCGAGGACGGCTGTGACCGCCGCTGTGCCTATTGCGTAATCCCGCGTGCCCGCGGCCCCGTGCGCAGCCGCGACGAAGCCAGCATTCTGGCCGAGCTGCACGCTTTGGCCGCTGCCGGTTATAAAGAAGTGGTGGTTTCGGGCATCAGCCTGCCCAGCTACGGCAAGGACAACGGCTCGTGCCTTTTGGATATTCTGGAAAAGATCGACACGGTGCCCGGCATTGAGCGTGTGCGCCTTGGCAGCCTTGACCCCGATATGCTGAAGCCCAGCGATATTCAGCGGCTGGCAGGGCTTTCCAGGCTTTGCCCCCAGTTTCACCTGAGCCTGCAAAGCGGCTGCACGGCCACCCTGCGCCGTATGCGCCGCCCCTACACCGCCGAGCAGTATGCCCGGGTGGTAGAGGATCTGCGCGCTGCCTTTGCGCCGCGCCTGATCAGCTTTACCACCGATGTGATCGTGGGCTTTCCCGGCGAAACCGAGCAGGACTTTTTGCAGAGCATGGCCTTTGTGGAGCAGATTGGCTTTTTAAAGGTTCATGTGTTTCCCTATTCGCGCCGCAGCGGCACCCCGGCTGCTGATTTTCCCGATCAGCTTACCGAGCAGGAAAAGGCAGCCCGCAGCCACCGCATGACGGCTGCCGCCGAGGCCGTGCGCGCCAGGGTGGCCGCCGGTATGCAGGGCGTCACCGCACCGGTGCTGCTGGAAACCGCGCTTTCCGCCACCACCTTTACCGCCTATACGCCCCAGTATCTGCCCGTTGCCGTGCAGGCCCCGGGCCACAGCTGCGGCGAGATCGTGCAGGTGACCATCGGCGAGTGGGACGGAAACCGTGCCAAGGCCACCCTTGTTTGACCCTATGTTTCCCCCGGATTGATCCGTTTTTTTAACGAACTGAGTGAAGGAGAATTTTTATGAGAGGTATTGCCAGCCCCGTTACGGATGTGCGCCGTAAGGTTTTTACCGAGGTTGCCCGTATGAGTTATGAGGGCGAAGTAAACGAAAGCTACGCCACCCAGATGCGCCGTATGCCGTTCCGCATCGTGCCCGGCCAGCAGGGCGTGCATCAGCAGAACATTTTTTTGGAGCGCGCCATCGTTTCTGAGCGTGTGCGCCTTGCCATGGGCCTTGCCCTGCGCCCGCTGGACCAGCAGGTGAGCACCGGCGAAGGCATTGAGCACAGCATTATTGCCGATAAGTACTACGACCCCCCGCTGATCAACATCATTAAGTTTGCCTGCAACAGCTGCCCCGAAAAAATGGTGAAGGTGAGCCATTTCTGTCAGGCCTGTCTGGCTCATCCCTGCCAGCAGGTGTGCCCCAAAAAGGCGATCAGCTTTAAAAACAACATGAGCCACATCGACCAGTCGCTGTGCATCAAGTGCGGCCTGTGCATTCAGGCCTGCCCCTACAACGCCATTGTAAAAACCGAGCGCCCCTGCGCCATGGCCTGCGGCATGAACGCCATTCACAGCGATGAACTGGGCCGTGCCGACATTGATTACTCCAAGTGCGTAAGCTGCGGTATGTGCCTGGTAAGCTGCCCCTTCGGCGCCATTTCGGACAAGGGCCAGATCTTCCAGCTGATCCAGAGCATCAAGCGCGGCGACCGTGTGTATGCCCTGATCGCCCCCGCTTTTGTAAACCAGTTTCCCTCCCTGAATAACACCGCCAAGCTGCGCGCCGCCATGCAGCAGCTGGGCTTTGAGGATGTGGTGGAGGTTGCCATTGGCGCTGACCTTTGCACCGTGGACGAAGCCAAGGACTTTTTGGAGGAAGTGCCCGCCAAGAAGCGCTTTATGGCAACCAGCTGCTGCCCCAGCTGGAGCATGATGGCCAAAACCCTGTTCCCCGAGCTGGCCGGCAACATTTCCATGGCCATGACCCCCATGGTGTTCACCGCCCGCATGATGAAAAAGGCCGACCCTGAGGCGCGTATGTGCTTTGTGGGCCCCTGCGCCGCCAAAAAGCTGGAAGCCAGCCGCCGCCATGTGCGCAGCGATGTGGACTTTGTGCTTACCTTTGAAGAGCTGGCCGGTATGTTTGAGGCCAAGGGCGTAGACTTTACGCATCTGGACGATATGGAAACCGAGGATACCATGGTGTATGCCTCCAGCGCAGGCCGCGGCTTTGCTGCCAGCGGCGGCGTGGCCAAGGCTGTGGCCGACCAGATCCACAAGTGGTATCCGGATAAGGAAGTAAAGATCGCCAGCGCACAGGGCCTTGCCGAGTGCCGCAAGCTGCTGACCATGGCAAAGCTTGGCAAATACGACGGCTACCTGCTGGAGGGCATGGGCTGCCCCGGCGGCTGCATTGCCGGTGCAGGCACTCTGACTGACCCGCGCAAAACCGCTGCCGTTCTGGCCAAGTACACCGCACAGGCGGACCTGAAGGACCCCGAGGAGAGCGCATTCATCAGCAACATTCACTTCCTGAAGGACGACGATCAGCAATAAATATTATTTATCGAAACGCAAAAACCTCGCTGCAGAAGCCCTGCAGCGAGGTTTTTTACATGCTTTTCTGTATATAGGCCAACAGGGCCTGTTTTTGGTTGGGGAGCTTTTCCTCCATCACGGCGTTCAGGCAGCTTTGCAGCGCCCTGCCCACCGCCGGGCCCGAAAGCCCCAGCGCCATCACATCCCGCCCGTTCACGGCCAGATCTTTTAACGAAAAGCAGGCCTGCCGGGCTAAAATTTCGTCCAGCACCTGCTCCACAAGCGAATACTGCGCAACGCGCCCGGCGCAAATATCGGATTGGCCCATGGTGTCGGCCTTATGCAGGGCGATCAGCCGACGCAGCGACTCCACGCCCAGCCGGCCCGCCAGCCGCTTTACCTGTTTTGTTTCCGGCTGTATGGGCAGATCGTGATAGCGGATCAGCTTCAGCACCTCGGCCTTGGAGGCATTGTCAAACCGCAGCCGCTGCAGGATCTGTTCGGCCAGTTCGGCGCTTTTTTGTGCATGGCCGTAAAAATGGCCCACGCCATCCCCCGCCAGCGAAAAGCAGCCGGGCTTGCCGATATCGTGCAGAAACGCCGCCCAGCGCAAAACAGGCTCGGGCGGTATGGCCGCCGTAACGGCAGCGGTGTGCGCCCACACATCCCGGTTATGATGCGGGTTGTGCTGGGCAAAATCAAACATGGGCGCGATCTCGGGCATCGGCACAGCCAGCACATCGCGGTATTGCAGCAAAACGCTCTCGGCGTTTGTGCCGCACAGCAGCTTGGTGAGTTCGGTATGCACCCGCTCGGCGGCAATGGGGCGCAGGTTTTCCCGGCACTCGTGTACCGCCTTTGCCGTGCCGGGCTCCAGCCGCATATCCAGCACCGAGGCAAAGCGCAGTGCGCGCACAAGGCGCAGGCCGTCCTCACCAAAGCGGCGGGCGGGCTCGCCCACACAGCGCACAAGGCCATTTTGCAGATCCTGCAGGCCGCCGAAAGGGTCCACCACTCCCACCGCCGGATGATAGGCCATGGCATTGATTGTAAAATCGCGGCGGGCCAGATCCTGTTTTAAGCTGGGGGTAAAGCGCACCGAGTCCGGGCGGCGATGGTCGGTGTATGCACCGTCCACCCGATAGGTGGTGATCTCCAACGGCTCACCGTCCAGCAGCACGGTCACCGTGCCGTGCTGTATGCCGGTTTCGATCAATCGATAGTGTGCAAACACCGCTGCGGTCTGCTCGGGCAGCGCAGCGGTGGTGATATCCCAATCGTGAGGTGTTTTGCCCATGGCATAGTCGCGCACGGCACCGCCCACCAAATAGGCCTCGTGCCCGGCGCTGTTCAGCAGAGCAAGCGCCCGGCTTACCTGCGGCGGCAGCGAAAACATACTCTTTTCCCCCGACTTTTACTTGTGATATTTGATGCCGTTGTTGATGCTGAATGCCCGGTAGATCTGCTCAGTAAGCACCAAACGGGCCAGCTGGTGCGGCAGCGTGATGCGCCCCATGCTGAATTTGAGTGCAGCGGCCTGCTTGACCTTGGGCGAAAGCCCATGGCTGCTGCCGATCACAAAGGCGATGTCCCCTGCGCCCTGCAGGGCACGCTCGGACACAAAGGCCGCCAGATCCTCGCTGGAAACCAGCTTACCCTCTACGCACATTGCCACAATGGCCGCGCCCTTGCGCACATGGCTTAAAATGGCTGTGCCCTCTTTGTCCAGCGCTTTTTCGATCACGGCAGCGCTGGCGTTTTTTTCGCGGATCAGTTCCTCGGGCAGTTCAATGATACGGAAATTGCAAAATGCCGAAAGGCGTTTTTGATATTCGGCCACACCGGCGGCGCAATAGGCCGCATTCAGCTTGCCCAGACAGATCAAATCAATATTCTGCATACCATCAAAACTCCATTGCACGGCTCACGGCGTTTCGCTCCTGCGCCTGCACGGTCAAGGCAGGGGCGGGCGTAAAGCCGGTTGCACGGAAGGCATCGGCCACAGCCTCCAGCGCCAGCTCGGGGGCGTTGTTTTCCTGACTGAGGTGCAGAAGGCTGAATTTCTGGCAGCCTGCCGCCGCCAGCTCAGCCACCTTGGCGGCACATTCACGATTGTCCAAATGGCCGCGGCGGCTTTCAATGCGCGCCTTTAAGTACCCGGGGTAAGGGCCGTAACGCAGGCGCTGCAGGTCGTAATTGGCCTCCAGCGCTACCAGATCGCACCCGGACAGATTTTCGTGTACCGCCGGGGTGAGGGTTCCCAGATCGCTGGCATAGGCCATTGCGCCGCCCCCGGCTTCCTCGATGCGAAACCCCACACAGGGCACATCGTGGCTGGTGGGGAATGCCGTTACGCGCAGGCCCGCGATTTCCTCGGTGCGGCCCTGAATGGCCACGCTTTCCACCATGGGCGGAATGGTGCCCCGGCTTTGCAGCATATCCAGTGTGTCTGCCCCGGAAAACACCGGCACATTATAATGCTTTAAAAAAGTATCCAGCCCCTTCACATGGTCGGAATGCTCGTGTGTGACCAAAATTCCCTGACAGTCACGCACCGAAAGACCCATTTCCTTCAATGCGTTCAGGGTGATGCGGCAGCTTTTGCCCATATCGATGAGCAGATAGCCCTTTTCGTTGGTTTTCACCACGGCGCAGTTGCCCGAGGATCCGGAATACAGAGTGGTAAAAATTGCCATATTCTTTTCAATGCCTTTCCCTTTGCACAGGCTGGCCCGCCGATCACGAAGGCCCACCTAAGGCAACACCGCATAATTCCCGCCTGGCGGCTTAAGCACCACTCCGGCGGCTGCGGCACCTCGCTCGCCGTATCGGCACTTAGAATTATGCGGTATTGCCCTAAAAAAGCGGAGGCGCTTGCCGCCTCCGCCAGATTCGTTACATTGCCTGGTTTACATTCAAAACCGGCTTGTCCACACGCTTGATGTCTGCACCCAGCGCCTGGAATTTTTCCACAATGTTTTCATAGCCGCGTTCGATGTGGCTGGTTTCGTCCACCTCGCTGGTGCCCTTGGCCCCCAGTGCGGCCACCACCAGAGCAGCGCCCGCGCGCAGGTCGCTGGCGCGCAGCGGTGCCGCCTGCAGGCTGTCTACGCCTTCGATCACGGCCACCTGACCATCCACCTGAATGTTGGCACCCATGTGGGCCAGCTCATCTGCATAGCGGAAACGGTTTTCCCAAATGCCCTCGGTGATAATGCTGGTGCCCTTGGCAAGGCACAGCATTACGGCAAACAGGGGCTGCAGATCGGTGGGAAAGCCGGGATGCGGCATGGTTTTGATCTTGAGGGGGTGCAAATCGCCGGTGCGGCGCACACGCACGGATTCATCAAATTCCTCCACCTCGCAGCCAGCCAGACGCAGCTTTGCGGTGATGGGCTCCAGATGCTTGGGAATGACATTGCGCACCGTAACATCGCCGCCGGTTACTGCGGCAGCCACCATATAGCTGCCTGCCTCGATCTGATCCGGAATGATGGAATATTCACAGCCGTGCATACTCTTTACACCGCGAATACGGATCACATCGGTGCCTGCGCCGCGAATTTCAGCGCCCATCATGTTCAGGCAGTTGGCAAGATCCACCACATGGGGCTCCTTGGCCACATTTTCCAGCACGGTCTGGCCCTCGGCCAGCACGGCGCTGAGCATGGCGTTCATGGTTGCGCCCACGGAAACCGTGTCAAAGAAAATATGCACGCCCTTCAGGCTGTCGCTGTGCACATTGATCATGCCGTATTCCACCGAATCCTCTGCACCCAGCGCCGTAAAGGCTTTCAGGTGCTGGTCGATGGGGCGGGGGCCCAGATTGCAGCCGCCGGGCATGGCCACCTGTGCATTGCCGAAGCGGCCCAGCAGTGCGCCCAAAAAGTAGTAGCTGGCGCGCATCTGGCGCGAAAGCTCGTTGGGCACCTCGGTGCAGGAAAGATAGGTGGTGTCGATCTCGTAGGTGTTTTTATTGATCAGGCGTACCCGGGCCCCCAACTCGCTCAGGATCTGCAGCGAAACCATCACATCGCTGATCGCAGGCAGGTTTTCGATCACGCATTTTCCGGCTGCCAGAATGGTGGCGGGCAGAATTGCCACAGCCGCATTTTTGGCGCCGCTGATCTCCACCTCGCCATGCAGGGGGATGCCGCCGTTGATGATATATTTTTCCAAAATGTTTTGCTCCTCACTCAAACCGGTTTGCAGCCAAAAAAGCCAGCCTTTTTCGCCGCACCGTATCCCCGGGCAAGTACCGGGAATACCCCAAATTTAGATTTACTATACCATACTTTTGCACTTTTGAAAAGATGCAAGTTTAGTATTTGCACAATTTGTGAAAATAACAGCAACATATTCCCATACAGGCAGAAAAATGGGCATTTTTCCCATATAAAACCGGCAAAAGCCCGGGGCGCTGCCCTGCCGCAGCAGGGGGCACCCCGGGCTTTAGAGACATACCGCGCAATTCCAAGTGCCCATCGGGCAAAACCTGTGATATTGCCTTAGAAGTTTTACATTCCCGGGAACACATTGCGGGCGCTGAAACGCACGCCGTTGTAATACATTTCCAGATGGCAGTGGTTGCCGTAAGAGTTGCCGGTAGAGCCCACATAGCCGATCACCTGGCCCTGACTTACCGACTGGCCCACCGATACCGACGGCGAGTATGCCATGTGCGCATACAGGGTTCGATAGCCGTTGCCGTGGTTGATGATCACATAGTTGCCGTAGCTGTAATGCCACCCGCTTGTGACCACCACGCCCGCATCGCAGGCAATAATGGGTGTACCGTAGGCAGCACAGATATCAGCGCCGGTGTGGCCGCTGCTCATCCAGCGGCTCACATACTTGTAGTTGGGCACCGGCCAGATAAAGTTGCCTGTGCCGTACTGCGCCACCATGCCGCTCTTGAGGTGGGTGCCCTTGATGATTTCCTCGGTAACAGGCTCCACCAGAATGGTTTCGTTCAGCACCTCGGTGCTTACCTTTACGCCGTTGATATAGGTGATATCCGCCGTGACTTCCTTCAGGCCGTTCTGACCGGCTGTGATGGTTTTGGTCACGCCCCAGTCGTATTCCTCCGAATTGGTGGTTTTGGTATCGTAGGCGATCTCCTCCTGCCAGGTGCGGGTAGCCACCTGTTTTACCTGCAGGAAATCCATTTCCTGCGCCACCACCAGCTCATCGCCAATATACATCTGGTAGCTCTTGCTGGTCATTTCGGGGTTCAGCTCATACAGCTCGTTCAGCGTAAGATCGTTGGCCGCTGCGATCATCCACGGGGTATCGCCCGCCTGCACCACATAGATTTTTTCTTCCTGCTCTTTGCCGTTGAGCATATTTACAATGTCGGCATAGTCCATGATGGAATCGGTGAAATACACACCGTCCACCAGCTCGATGTTTTTCACGAATTCCACGCGCATATCCGGATCGTTCGGGTCCTCATACGGCGCTTTGAAATCCTCCAGGAAGCGGCGCAGATCATCGCCCTGCGTGGTGATGGCGCGCAGATGGCCATCCACATACAAGGCCGTGGCTTCCTGGATCTGGTCACTGCTGGCGCGCAGAATGGCGTCGGCCATTTCCTTTTCGTCCAGCACTTCTTTTTTGGATACCCGCAGCATAAAGGTGGGGTTGATCTCAAACTGCTTTTGTTCAGCGTTTTCGGCATCGCCCAGATTCATGCCCTCGTGGGCGCGTTCAATACGCTCGTTCAGGTTGGTGCGGGCATCGTCAAACACCTGCTCGCTGGCCACATAGCCCACGGTGTCGCCGTTCACCTGCACAGCCAGAACATAGTTCTGGCTGAGGGTGGTTTTTACGGTGACGGCAAACACAGCTGCCGCCGCAAAGGGCAAAAGGCACGCAACGCCCCGCGCAAGCACCGCCGCATAGCGGGCCATACCCTGCAAAAAATAGGCAGGCTCCAGCTTTTGGTGATTTTCGGCTGCCTGCTTGCGTGCTGCGCGGACATGCTTTATGCCCACCACGCATTCCGCAATGGGGGCAAACACATCTGCAAAAATATCATATACCAGCCGCAGCACCGGCAAAACGCGCATGGTGTAAATTTTGCCGCACTCGTGCGCCAGCAGCCGCGCTGCCCGGCGCAGCCCGCGCCCTGTCAGCAGCAATACATACTCGGCCCAGAAGCCCATCATGTATGTAAACTCGCCGAATTCGGCCACTGCCGAGATCGACATGGCCTTGCGCCAGAACTTTTTGCTGCGTTTTTCAGCTTTTATGCTCTGCTTCCAACGCCACACCGTCCACCGGCATACCAGCTGATCCCACCAGGCACCGGGGCGGGCGGTTTGGGGCGTTTTATCTTGAGGGGCAGAGCGTTCTTTTAATGCGATTCCGCCATTTTTATTTTCTTTGGCCACAATCTGCCCTCCTTATCTATCCTTTTTATTATATCGCATTGGTTTTTTCCGGGCAACCGCCCAACCTCAGAATTCACAAATGTTCCACGGTTGTGGCATTTACTTCCATTTCTGCCAATAAACGGCAGAAGTCCGGTGGCAAGGGGCATTCCAGCCGCATGGCCGCCTTGCTTACGGGATGCACAAACTCCACGCGGCCGCAGTGCAGCGCCTGCCGGGCAATGTGCTGCCGGCTGCCGCCATACAGATCATCCCCCGCCAGCGGGTGCCCCAGATAGGAAAAATGCACGCGGATCTGATGGGTGCGCCCGGTGATGGGGCGGCAGCGCACCAGGCTGTGCCCGGCCCCCACGGCCAGCACCGTATACTGGGTGCAGCTGGGCTTGCCGTTTTCGCACACGCACCGGCCAATGATGCTGTCGCCCCGGCGGCCGATGGGGGCATCGATCTGCCCCCGGCCCAGCGGCAGCTGCCCCTGCACCAGTGCATAATAGCGCTTTTCGGCAGTTTCGGCCAGCATGGGCGCGGCAAAGGAATTTTTGGCGCACAGCACAAGGCCGCTGGTATCTTTATCAATGCGGTTCACCGGGCGAAACACGCCGGTTTCGTTCCGGCGCTGCAGCTCGGCCATCCAGGCGTTGGCCAGTGTGCCGCCCGGATAATTGAGCGTAGGGTGAACCGCTATGCCGGCAGGCTTGTTGAGCGCCAGCACAAAATCATCTTCGTACACAATGTGCAGCGGTATATCGGCTTGGGGCTGCACGGTGGTGGGCTGCTCGGGCGGCAGGGCAAAGCGCACGGTCTGCCCCGGCTGCAGGCGATGGTTGGTGTGTACGGGCACACCGTTCACAAAAAAGCCCGCGCCGTATTTTACGCTTTTGATAAAGCCTGCCGAAATGCCCTGCTCGCGCAGAAACAGCGAAAGCGGTTTTCCGGCATCCTCGGGGGCTGCCTGATAGGACAGTTCCATGCAAAGCGCCCCCTTTTTGCCCAAAGCAGCGTGTATTTTTTCGTAAAAAGCTGCACCGGAAAGCCAAATTCAGCAAAAATGGCTGCTTTTTGCATCGCTTTGCGCTGGAGCAACCTGTATATTATACCTCATTTTTGCCTTTTTTGCAAATCTTTCGGGTTTTCGCCTTGCAAAAAGGCGGAATTTGTGCTATGATACCAACCGGAAAACGAGTGGAACATACGGCGGCGGGACCAAAGGGAAACCTTTGGCCTGAGGAAAGTCCGGGCTTCACAGGAGCATGGTAACTGCTAACGGCAGCCGGGGGTGACCCCAGGGAGAGTGCAACAGAAATAAACCGCCCGGTTTTTACCGGGTAAGGATGGAAAGGCGAGGTAAGAGCTCACCAGCGCAGTGGAGACATTGCGGCTCTGTAAACCCTACCAGAAGCAACATCCGTATGGGACATTATGTGGAAGCTCCGCACCGTCCCGGAGATGGCGTGAGCCCTGCGGCAACGCATGGCCAAGATAGATCGTCGTTTAATACAGAACCCGGCTTACGGTCCGGTCGTTTTCCTTTTTATCAAAAACAAAAGCTGCGCAGGAAACGCAAATTTCCTGCGCAGCTTTTTTGTTTTACAGGTGATGCCGCCGCCTTTATATCCACAGCCGAAGCAGCAATAGCAGAATCACCCCCGGTGCGCCCAGCACCACGCTTACAAAGGCCGTAAACCAGTTGAGCGGCAGGCTTACAGCGGTGTACTCTGCCGCCAGCTCCACAGCCCCCAGCGCCGCCACGCCCAGCACGGCGTTGGCCAAAAGCGCTTTGACCGGGTGCTTTTGCCCGGCAGCTGCCCGGCTTACACACCAAAGGCTGGCCCCGGCGGCCGCCCACCATGCCCCGCTCACAGAATGGTGCGCAGGCCCACGGCCCGCGCGCGGCGCATTAAGTATTCATAGCGGCACTGCAGGGCCCGCCCCTCGTAGATGCGCTGCTCCACAAGCTCGGGCTCTGTTTCCAGATCGAACAGCATTTTGTTTTGCCGCATCTGGGCCATGCATTCCCGCAGCTGCTCTTCCAGATCCGGGCAGTAGCGCGCTTTTTCCGTATCGCTTTTGGTTTTCCAGAAGCCTGTTTTTTGTTTGCACATACGCAAAGCTCCCCTTCCGCATTGCTTTTTACCAGCTTATGCGAAAGGGGAGCATTTTAGCAGCTTTCCGCCGGGGCAAAATCGATTTTTCCGCCGGGCACATCGGCCTTGGCCACCGTGACCTGCACGGCATCGCCCAGCATCCATGTTTTGCCGCTCAGTGCATCGCTCAGTCGCACGCCCTCGCTCAGCACGGGCTCGCCGCGGCACAAAAGGCGGGCAGGCAAAAAGCCCTCCACGGTATTTTCCAGCATCACAAACAGGCCCTTGGCGGTAACGCCGCTCACACGGCCCTCAAAGCTTTCGCCAAGGTGGGCGCGCATATATTCGGCCTTATAGCAGTCCTCAGCTTCACGCTCGGTCTGCATGGCGTTCAGCTCACGCTCGCTGCTTTGGCGGCTGGCGTCCTGTGCGAACTTTTCATAGCGGCGGCGCAGCTCTTCTCCGCGCACACCTGCCAGCCAGTCGCTCATAATGCGGTGGATCGAAAGATCCGGATAGCGGCGGATGGGGCTGGTAAAGTGGGCATAATCCTCAAGCGCCAAGCCGAAATGGCCCTTGGGCTCGGGCTGATAATCCGCCTTCTGCATACTGCGCAGCACTGCGGTGTTCACTGCCATTTCCAGCTTGGTGCCGCGCACTTCCTCCAGAATCTGGCCCAGCTCACGCTGGGTGGGCACTGCCTTTTTAAATTTGGCCGCAATGCCGCAGGCCGCCAGCATTTGCACCAGCGTGTTCACCTTGTCCGGGTCCGGCTGTTCATGCACACGATACACAAACGGCAGCTTTTCGGTGCGGCCCAGATGGGCGGCGCACTCGTTGGCCAGCAGCATGAATTCTTCGATCATGCACTCCGAAACGCCGCGCTCGCGGCATTCCACGCCCACGCACACTCCGGCATCGTTCAGGATCAGCTTGCCCTCTTTGGTTTCCAGTTCCATGGCACTGCGCGCCTTGCGCTGCGCCACACGCTTGCGATACAGCTGCTTCATGGCTGCAAACTCGCCGGACACTTCACGGTAGCGCTGTGCCACGCATTCTTCGGCAGTGCCTGCCAGCAGTGCATTGATCTCTTTATACACGCCCTTCACCCGGCTGCGGATCAGCGTTTTGGCAAAGCGATAGCTTTGCACACGCCCCTGCGCATCCAGCTGCATCAGGCAGGAAAACGCCAGTCTGTCTTCGCCTTCGTTCAAGCTGCACACACCGTTGGAAAGCTCTTTGGGCAGCATGGGCGCCACGCTGCTGGCATAGTACACGCTGGTGGCACGGGCAAAGGCTTCTTCGTTCAGGCGGGTGCCCGGGCGCACATAATAGCTTACATCCGCAATGTGTACGCCCAGTTCAAAGCCGGTTTCGGTGGCCTTGATGCTGATGGCATCGTCGATATCTTTGGTTTCGGCCGAGTCGATGGTAAAGATGGGCTCGCTTCGCAGATCCAGCCGGTGCGCCTGCTCGCTTTCGGGAATGCCCGTGGGAATGGCGGCGGCTTCGTTTTGCACATCGTCGGGGAACACCGGGTCTACTTCATGCGAAAACAGAATGGCCCGGGCGCACTGGCGCGCGCTTTCGGCACTGCCGAAGCGCAGAGTCACCGCGGCCTGATGGTCGCTGTGGCGCTCGCCGCGATGGGTGAGGGCCGCCGCCACCTTATCGCCCACCCGGGCACCGCCCGCGCCGCCCCGGCGCAGCGCAATAAGCACCTCGGGGCAGCGGTCCGGCGAAAGGAACAGCCGCCCGCCGGGCAGCTGGATCAGCGTGCCCACCAGCCGGTTTTCCGGCTCGGTGATGGCGGTCACCTCGCCTTCCATGCTGCCGGGCACACGCGGGCGCTCAAACAGCTTTACCAGAATTTTATCGCCGGGCATAGCCCCCTTCAGGCTGCGGCCCGGCACAAAAATATCGTCCTTGCCGTCATCCCGCTTGGCAAAGCCGAAGGTTTCGGCCAGCTTTACCAGCACGCAGGGCTCGCCTTCGGGCTTTTGCTCTTTTTTCAGGGCATACAGCCCGGCTTTTTCCTGCACGATGCCCTGGCTTCGCAGCTCACGCAGGGCAGCCTGCACCTTTTTGTTGTTGCCCAGCTTCCGCGTGAGCTCTCCCATGCGGCAGGGATGGCTTTCCAGCTCCCGCAGCACCTTACCTTTGATGGACATATTCTATTCCCCTCTGTTTTTCTTTCTATTGATTTTTATTATTCCTGCTTTTTACACAAAAAAACAGGCGGCTCGCCAAAAACGCGAACCGCCTGTCCTTTTTGCATATTTTCAGCCTTAGCCCATGCGAGCGCTCACAATGCAGGCCACCAGTGCCACGATCATAAAGATCACGCCGCAAACGCGGGTCACATTGGCGAGCTTCACATCGTTGGAGCGGGCACGACCAGCGCCGATCATGCTGCTTGCATCACCGGTGATCGCGCCGGAAAGGCCGCGGCCCTTAGGCTCCTGCATCAGGGTGAAGGCAATGATCACTGCGCAAACCAGAATCAGAACCACAGCAAAAATGATCTCGATAGCATTCATATAGCAAAGTCTCCTAATTTAGCAATTCGTGTATATATCATAATATCATACCAATACACGGATTGCAAGAAAATTCTTGCAAAAAGCACTGCCGCCCGGCTTTTACAGCAGCGACATCTGCTCGGTGGAATCCTCCTGCCGCAAAATAGCGCCCGCAGCGGGCAGGCTGCGCACACGATAGCGGTGAGGATCGGCCAGCTCCAGTTTTTCCGCCAGCGTAAGCTCGCTGATGTGCTGGTTCTTTTTCAGTGTGATCACCGCCACACCGGCGCTGTCCTTGGTGGTTTTGGCTGCGATCTGTGCAGTACCCACCAGCAGTAAACGGCCCGCGCTGGTGCGAATGGCGATCTCGGTTTCCTCGGGCAGATACAGCATATCCGCCAGCGCCTCTTTGTCGCTGTAGGCCTTGATCAGCTTGCGGCGGTTCTGCTTGGTGGCATAGCTTTCGGCCGGAATTTTGGCGCATTTGCCGTTGGCAAAGCAGAACAGGAACCAGCCCTTGTAGCCGTTTTCCAGAACTGCCAGGAAAATCGGCTTTTCGTCCTCGTCCATGCCAAGGGCGGTGGGCAGATACTCGCCCATCTGGCTCACCTTGCCGTCCGGGAAGTCGGCTGCACGGCACTTATAAACCTGATGCCGGTCGGTAAACACCAGCAGCTCCACCGCGTTGTGCGTATCCTTGCGGAAGATGATCTCGTCGCCTTCCTTCAGCTTGTGCTCGCCGCTGTTGCGCAGGCTCTTTTCGGTCACCTTTTTGAAATAGCTTTCCCGTGTGAAGAACAGCGTTACCGGGTAGTCCGGGATCTGCTCTTCCTCGGCGGTCTCCTCGCTGCCGGGCACCTCGTACAGGATTTCGCACCGGCGGGGCTGGCCGTATTTTTTGGCCACATCGTTCAGCTCGGCCGCCATGATCTTGCGAATGCGGGCGTTGCTGCCCACGATCTCGTTGAGGTCGGCAATATCTGCTTCCAGCTGATCGATCTCCTGCGTGCGCTTTACGATATATTCACGGTTCAGGTGCCGCAGCTTGATCTCGGCCACATAGTCGGCCTGCACTTCGTCAATGCCGAAGCCGATCATCAGATTGGGCACCACTTCGCTTTCCTCGGCGGTTTCGCGCACAATGCGCACCGCCTTGTCAATGTCCAGCAAAATGGCTTCAAGGCCCTTCAAAAGATGCAGGCGCTTTTCCTTGGTGTGCAAATCGTGATAGGCCCGGCGGCGCACACATTCCATGCGGAAGGCGATCCACTCTGTAAGGATCTCGCGCACGCCCAAAACACGCGGCTGGCCGCCCACCAGCATATTGAAGTTGCAGGAAAAGCTGTCCTCCAGCGGGGTAAGGCGGCACAGCTTGGCCATCACCTTTTCCGGATCCTGCCCGCGCTTTAAATCCAGCGTGAGTTTTAAGCCGTTCAGGTCGGTTTCATCGCGGATGTCGCTGATCTCCTTGATCTTGCCCTCGCGGGTAAGATCGCTCACCTTATCAATGATGGCTTCCAGCGTGGTGGTGGGGGGAATGTGGTTCACCTCCACCATGTTTTCTTCCTTGTTATACACCCATGTGCTGCGCACACGCACGCTGCCGCGGCCGGTTTTGTAAATGCTGGCCATTTCGGCGGCATCGTACAGGATATTGCCGCCGCCCACAAAATCCGGGGCGGGCATAATGGCCGCAATATCGGCCTCGGGGTCCTTGAGCAGCGCTACCGTGGCGGCGCACAGCTCGCTGAGGTTGAACGAGCAGATGTTGCTTGCCATGCCCACGGCAATGCCCAGCGTGTTGTTGGCCAAGATCGTGGGGAATGTGACCGGCAGCAGGCACGGCTCGGTGGTGGTATTGTCGTAGTTGGGCACAAAGTCTACGGTTTCTTTATCAATATCGCGGAACAGCTCCTCACACACGGGCTCTAAACGGGCCTCGGTGTAACGGGCGGCTGCATAGGCCATATCGCGGCTGTATGCCTTGCCGAAGTTGCCCTTGGAATCCACAAACGGCACCAGCAGGCTTTCGTTGCCGCGGCCCATGCGCACCATGGTGTCGTAAATTGCAGCATCGCCATGGGGATTCAAATGCATGGTGCTGCCCACAATGTTGGCGCTTTTGGTGCGCAGGCCGCCCAGTAGCTTCATGGTGTACATGGTGTACAAAAGCTTGCGGTGGGCAGGCTTGAAGCCGTCGATATCCGGCAGCGCGCGCGACACGATCACCGACATGGCATAGGGCATATAGTTGGTTTCCAGCGTGTTGGTGATGGGCGTTTCCATCACCAGACCGGCATCGTGGATCTGCACCGTTTCGCCCAGCTGGGGGCGGGCAGCGGTGCGTTTGGGAGTTTTCTTTTTAGCCATTTTTGAACCTTAACCTCCTATCTCACGAAAGATCCAGATCGTCCAGATATTCTGCGCCATGCTGGGCAATGTGCTCTTTACGGCCTGCCAGATTATCCCCCAGAAGCAGATCGAACACCTCGGCGGTGCGGGCGGCTTCCTCGGGCATCACGCGGATCAGGCGGCGGCTGGCCGGGTTCATGGTGGTGAGCCACATCATTTCGGGGTCGTTTTCACCCAAGCCCTTGCTTCGCTGGATTGTGTATTTTTTATCACCGATCTCGCACAGAAATTCTGCCTTTTCCTGCTCGGTATAGGCAAAATAGGTTTTATCCTTGGTGCTGATCTCATACAGCGGCGATTCCGCGATATACACATAGCCCTTTTCGATCAGGGTGGGGGTGAGGCGGTACAGCATGGTGAGCACCAGTGTGCGGATCTGGTAGCCGTCCACATCGGCATCGGTACAGATGACCACCTTGTTGAAGCGCAGGTTGTCCAGATTAAAGGTAGCCAGCTGCTTGTTGTGCTTGCCGCCCAGTTCTACGCCGCAGCCCATCACACGGATCAGATCCGTGATGATGTCGCTTTTAAAAATGCGCTCGTAATCGGCTTTCAGGCAGTTGAGGATCTTGCCGCGAATGGGCATGGCCGCCTGAAAATCACCGTCACGGCTTTGCATCACAGCGCCCATTGCCGAGTCGCCCTCCACGATATACAGCTCGCGGCGCGAGGCATCGCGGGTGCGGCAATCCTTGAATTTGGCCACGCGATTGGCCATATCCATTTGCACAGAAAGTGCCTTTTTAACGGTTTGTCTGGTTTTTTCGGCGTTTTCACGGCTCTGCTTGTTCACCAGCACCTGACGGCAGATCTTTTCCGCTTCGTCCGGCTTTTCGATGAAATACACTTCCAGCTGATGCTTTAAAAACTCGGTCATGGCCTGTGCCACAAACTTGTTGGTGATGGCCTTTTTGGTCTGGTTTTCGTAGCTGGTGCGGGTGGAAAAGCTGTTGGACACATAGATCAGGCAGTCCTGCACATCCTGAAATGTGATTTTGCTTTCGTTCTTTTTATAGATGTTTTTGTTTTTCAGATACGCATCGATCTGGTTCACAAACGCCGTGCGCACCGCACGGTCGGGGCTGCCGCCATGCTCCAGCCAGCTGGAGTTGTGGTAATACTCCAATCTTTGAGCCGTGTTGGAAAAGCAGAAGGCGGCGCTCATTTTCACCTTGTAATCCGGCTGATCCTCACGGTCGCGGCCGGTGGCACTGCTTTCAATAAAGCGCACAGGCGTGATAGCGTCCAGCCCGGCGATCTCCTCCACATAATCCACAATGCCGTTTTGATAGCAGAAAGTCTCCTCGGTTTTTTCGCTGCCGCTCTCATCGCGCAGCACCAGGCTGAGCCCGGCGTTCACCACAGCCTGCCGCTTCATGGTTTCGCGGTAGTATTCCAGCGGCACATGGATGTCGGTAAACACCTCGGTGTCCGGCTTCCAGCGGATAATGCTGCCGGTGCGGCGGCCCTTGAAGGGCTCTTTCTGCAGCCCGCCGACATTTTCGCCCTTGCGGAAATCCAAATGGTAGTGATAGCCGTCACGGTAGATATCCGCTGTCATCCACTCGCTGGCATACTGTGTGGCGCAAAGGCCCAGGCCGTTCAGGCCCAGGCTGAATTCATAATTGTTTTCGTCCTCACCGTACTTGCCGCCTGCATACATTTCGCAGAACAGCAGCTCCCAGTTATAGCGCTCTTCGCCCTTATTGTAATCCACGGGCATACCGCGGCCAAAGTCCTCCACCTGCACGCTGCCGTCCTTATAGCGGGTCAGAATGATCTTATCGCCGTGGCCCTCGCGGGCTTCATCGATGGAGTTGGAAAGGATCTCAAAAATCGAATGGGCGCAGCCGTCCACACCGTCTGAGCCAAAAATAACGCCCGGGCGCTTGCGAACGCGGTCGGCACCCTTCAGGCTGGTAATACTTTCGTTGCCGTATTCCTCTTTTTTGGGCATAATTTCCTCCGAACTGCCGGGGATAACGGCCCCGGTTCCGCTGCCCGGCCAAGCCGGCGGGCACATAGAATATTCTACTCTACAAATATTTAAAATGTCAAGGCGCGCAGTTTCAGGCAGCTTTCCGCAAAAGTATTTCCTGCGCGCGCCCAAAAAATAACAGCCACCCGCGCGGGGCAGCTGTTATTTTCTTATTGTACTACGAGATGATATACCACCGTTGCGGCAATAACCAGCGCACACAGGATCACGGTAATGGGCGGTGCCCAGCGGATCACATTGGCGGCCAGCACATCGTCGGGGGCAGTGCCCTCGTTTTCCTCGGGCTCTTCTTCCGGCTCATAGTCCTGCTGGGGCTCGGGGGCAGAGGGGGCGGCGGCATTGTTTTTGCCGTACACACGGGTGTTATCGTCCTCTTCTTCCTCTTCCTCGTCCAGCGGGGCGGCATTGCGGCTGTGATAGGCCGCCGCAAAACGCTCCTGATCGGTCATGGCAGGGACGGTCTGGCCGATCACACGGGTGCCGTCGGCTTCATCCGGCTGCGCCTTGGCGGCAGCCTGTTCTTCCCGGGCCTTCTGCAGCATTCCGGAAAGCGTGTTCTGCAGCAGGATACGGTCACATCCGCACTCGCTGCAATACACGGTGTTTTCCTCTTTGGGGTGGAACGCACCGCAGGCGCAATACCAGCCCTGCTCGATCACCTGGGGGATATATTTCATATCCTCGCGCCCGGTGCTTTCGCACAGCTGCTTTGCCAGAGCGGCAGGCAGCTCACGCGGGGCAGGCAGGCGCAGGCGCTTATATTCGCCCAGCGCCACGGCCTTGCCGCTTTGCAAAAACATTTGGTCCAGCTCTACATCCACACTGCCCACAGGCTCGTTGCTGACATACACGGCATCGTCCATGCCAAACAGATCGCCCTGCCCGGCGCTGATGTTTTCGTAGTAATACTGGTCCTCGCAGATCACCTGGCCCTGGCGGTTTTTGCACTTGTACTTTACCACCAGACCCGTAATGGTTTCGCTGGAAACATTTTTAAAGGTGAGGCAAACAGCCACTTCGCCGGTTTCTTCGCCTTTCAGCAGCTCAACACGCACAAACTGCACGGGGCTGCCCTGGGTATAGTAGTTGGCACGCGACTGTGCCAACAGATTAAAATTTTGTTCCATACTATCGCTCCTTTGGCGGTGCGCAGCTTATTCGCCCTTGGGCTCGTCGTCTGTGGAGGCAGGCTCGGTTTCGCCGGGCTGCACGCTCTCGGCTGCTTCGGCGCTTTCCGCCGTTTCAGCGCTTTCGGCTGCCTCGGCATTCTCTGCGCTCTCGGCTGCTTCGGCGGTTTCCTCGGTATTTTCAGCCGGTGCATTGGTTTCGGCAGGGGCTGCGGGGGCATCGGCTTCCAGCGGGGGCAGTTCGCCGCCCTCCATGATAGTGCGGAATTCCTCGCCGCTCAGTTTTTCGCGCTGGATCAACGCGGCAGCCAGCTTGTGCAGCTCGGGCAGATGCTCGCTCAGAATGCGGCGGGCAGCCTCGTAGGCTTCGTCCACGATATCGCGGATCTCGTGGTCGATCTCGCTGGCCACTTCCTCGCTGTAGCCGCGGCCCTGGCCCAGATCACGGCCCAGGAAGGTCTGGTTCTGGTCGGTGCCGTACACCACGGGGCCCAGACGGTCCGAGAAGCCGTAGCGCGTTACCATGGCCCGGGCCGTTTGGGTGGCACGCTCCAGATCGTTGGAAGCGCCGGTGGAAATATCGTCCAGAATCAGCTGCTCGGCCACACGGCCGCCCAGCAGGCAGATGATGTTTTCCTGCATAGCGCCCTTGGTGACATAGCTGGGGTCCTTATCCGGCAGATACATGGTATAGCCGCCGGCCTGCCCGCGGGGAATAATGCTGATCTGATGCACAGGATCGTGCGTGGGGCAGAAATAGCCCGTGATGGCGTGGCCGCCCTCGTGATAGGCCGTGAGGCGCTTTTCCTTTTCGGTGACCACATGGCTCTTTTTCTCGGGGCCTGCCACCACTTTGATGCTGGCTTCCTCGATCTCCTTGCGGGTGATGGCTTTTTTGCCCACACGGGCGGCCAGCAGCGCAGCCTCATTGACAAGGTTTTCCAGATCAGCGCCTGCAAAACCGGCGGTGGTTTGGGCAATGGTGCGCAGATCCACATCCGGGCCCAGGGGCTTGTTGCGGGTGTGTACCTTCAGAATTTCTTCGCGGCCCTTCACATCGGGCAGGCCCACATAGATCTGGCGGTCAAAGCGGCCCGGGCGCAGAAGTGCCTTATCCAGAATGTCGGCGCGGTTGGTGGCCGCCATTACGATCACGCCTTCGTTGGCATCAAAGCCGTCCATTTCCACCAGCAGTTGGTTCAGGGTCTGCTCGCGTTCGTCATGGCCGCCGCCAAGGCCGGCACCGCGCTGGCGGCCCACAGCATCGATCTCGTCGATAAAGATAATGCTGGGCATGCTCTTTTTGGCTTTTTCAAACAGGTCGCGCACACGGCTTGCGCCCACGCCTACATACATTTCCACAAAGTCAGAGCCGGAAATGGAATAGAACGGCACACCGGCCTCGCCTGCACAGGCACGGGCCAGCAGGGTTTTACCGGTGCCCGGAGGGCCCACCAGCAAAACGCCGTGGGGAATGCGTGCGCCCAGGCTGTTGAACTGGCCGGGATTGCGCAAAAACTGCACCACTTCTTCCAGCTCGGCCTTTTCTTCATCAGCGCCTGCCACATCGGCAAAGGTGGCCTTGCGCTGGCCCTCCTGCTGGTCTTTCACCTTGGCGCGGCCCACATTCATCACACCGCCGCCACCGGCGCCGCCGCGATACATGGAGAAGAACACAAAGCCCATGCTGCCCAGAATGACCACATACATCATGATCTCCATCCAGGGGATGCTGGTGCGCACGGCCTGCATATCGTACACCATGGGGGCATCGGGGTTGGCCTCATTGTAGGCATCGATATACTGGCGCATATCATCCAGGAAATAATAGATGTACGGCAGTTTGTATTTTACCACATAGCTGCCGCCGTTGGGCTCCAGCACCTGTTCGCCGCCGCCCAGGCCCAGAAGGCCCGCGGTTTCGGCATCCGAAAAGCTGGAAACGGTTTCGTTCAGGGGCTTGCTTTCCTTGGGCAGCTCCACCTTGCCTTCTTTCAGGCACAGTTCGATGGTGCTGTTGTTGAGATCCAAGTTAAAAGCAGTGACCTGCTGGTTTTCAAAATAGCTGACTACCTTCGAGTAGCTCATGCTGTTGGTTTCGCCGGAAAAGCCTGAGGTGAACGCGGTGACCACTACCAGAACCGCCACCAACACAAGGGCGAGCAGTACACCGTTAAATCGAGGTTTGCGCTGCAAAAAATCAACTCCTGTTCTAAAAAAACGATTTTATGGCAATACCGCATAATTCTAAGTGCCGATACGGCGAGCGAGGTGCGGCAGCCGTCGGAGCGGTACTTAAGCCGTAATGCGGGAATTGTGCGGTGTTGCCTTATAAATGCCCGCCGGGGAATTATTTGCTGTACACTTCGGGCTTCAGCACACCCACATAGGGCAGATTGCGGTATTTTTCATCGTAGTCAAGGCCATAGCCCACCACAAATTCATCGGGCACCTGGAAGCCCAGATAATCGGCATGGATATCGGCCTTGCGGCGCTCGGGCTTATCCAGAATGGCGCAGATCTTTACGCTGTTGGGACGGCGCATTTTCAGCATGGGCACCAGCTTGGAAAGCGTAACGCCGGTATCCAGAATATCCTCTACGATCAGCACATCCTTACCGGAAAGATCGCTGTCCAGATCCTTAATGATCTTTACAAGGCCGGTGGTGGTGGTGTTGGCGCCGCCGTAGCTGCTGACCACCATAAAATCGATGGCACTGGGAATTTTGATGGCACGCATGATATCGGCCATAAACACCACGCTGCCCTTCAAGATCGACACCAGCAGCAGATCCTTGCCCTCATAGTCGCGGCTGATCTGTTCACCAAGCTGCTGCACTTTGGCCTTCAGCTGTTCCTCGGTCACCAGTACCTGCAGGATATCCTCATCCATTGCTTTCATAATGTTCTCCTTTATTGTGACATTCTGTGAGTAAAAGTATGCGCTTGGTTTCTTCGGTGGGCAAAAGCCCTGCGGCAAAGCCCTGCCCCCACAGCCAAAGCACCGTATTCTGTGCCGCCAGCAAGGGCAGCTGACAGCGCTGCTGCGCCGAAAGCCCCAGTTCGTTATACAGTTTTTTCAAGCTCTTGGTCTGCCCTCTGCGCGCCGGACAAAAGCTGTCGCCCGGTTTTCGGGTGCGCAAAAGAGTACCGGAAAGTATTTTATCATAATCCGCAAGCCAATTTAAGTCTTTTTTGTGAATATTGGCTGTATTTTTCAAATTTTCCACCGGAATAACCTGAATGCGCAGTTCATAGCCGCCCGGCAGGCTGTATTCGCCGGGCAAAAGCGGCTGCGGCGGCAGGGGCGGGGCGGGCGGCGGCGCAGAGACCTGCAGGCGCAGGCATCCATTTTTTGCTGTAAAAACAGCCTTTTCGGTAAGCTGCACACTGCCGCTGCCCTGCTGCACCAGCTGCCAGAGCCGCTGCACGGTTTTTTGGTCGGGGTCACGCTGGTGCGCAGCCAGTGCGTGCAGCGCCCATTCCAGCTCTACCGGGTCGGCTTTTTGCAGCACCGCCAACTGCCACGCGTTGTTTTCTGCCTCGGCGCTTTGCAAAAGGCCTTGGGCGCGGCGGGCCAGATAGGCATCCACCCGGCGGCTTTGCTGCGCCAGCCGCCCCAGCGCCTGCTCGGTCTTGTGGTTTACCCCCTTCAGCACCGGCAGCACATGGCGGCGCAGGCGGTTGCGGGCATAGGCATCGGTCAGATTGGTTTCATCCGTCACCCATGCCTGCCCCAAAGCGCGGCAATAGGCTTCGGTTTCCCCCCGGGAAAGGCACAGCAGCGGGCGGCAAAATCCGGGGCGTTTTGCGGGAATGCCCGCAAGGCCGTGTATGCCTGTGCCCCGCGCAGCGCGAAACAGCAGGGTTTCCGCCTGATCCGTGAGGGTGTGCGCGGTGGCGATCACCGTGTGCGGCTGCTGCAAAAGGGATGCAAAAAAGCCGTAGCGCAGCTTGCGAGCCCAATCCTCGCCTGCGTTTTGCGGCGGCGGGGCCTTGGGGGAAAAGCGATGCAGGCAAAGGCCGTGCGCGCGGCAGAACTCCGCCACAAAAGCTTCGTCACGGTTTGCCGATTCGCCGCGCAGGCCATGGTTGACATGGCACACCTCCAGCCGAATGCCCAGCCGGGCTTTTTGCCGCAGCAGAAACAGCAGCAGGGCCATGCTGTCTGCCCCGCCGGAGCAGGCCGCAATGACCCTGATATCGGGCGCAAAAAGCCCCTCGCGTGCGGCAAATGCCAGCGCGGTTTCTTCAAAATGCTGTACCGCCTGTGCGGCTGCTTCAACGGTCGTCTGCATGGCTCAGATCCACATCCAGGAAGCGTGTGTGCGCGCCGTCCCAGCCCAGCTGCACCGTGGCGGTTTCGCCGTGGCGGTTTTTGGCCACGATGCACTCGGCCACATTTTCATCGGCCTGATTGTCCTCGCTGTTCTGGCGGTTATAATAGGCCTCACGATACAAAAACAACACGGCATCGGCATCCTGTTCGATCGAACCGGAATCACGCAGGTCGCTCAGCTGGGGGCGGCGGCTGCTGCTGCCGTTTTTTTCCACCGAACGGGAAAGCTGCGAAAGCACGATGATGGGCACATTCAGCTCTTTGGCCGTGATCTTCAGGTTACGGGTGATCTCGCTGATCTCCTGCACGCGGTTTTCGGTGCGCTTGCCGGTGGTCATCAGCTGCAGATAGTCCACCACCACCAGGCCGATCTTATCCCGCTTGGGGTCCTGATTCAGCTGGCGGATCTTGGCTTTCATTTCCGCCACCGAAAGGCCGGAGCTATCGTCGATAAAAATCGGTGCATCGCACAGCACATCGCTGGCGTGTGCCAGATCCCGCCAGTCCTCGCCCGAAAGGCGGCCCGTGCGGAACGCCTGACTGTCCACACCCGCTTCGCTGGAAAGAATACGGTCGGCCAGCTGTTCACAGGTCATTTCCAAGCTGAACACCGCCACCGGCACCTTTTGCTGCTTGGCCACATTGGTGGCAATGTTCAGCGCAAAGCTGGTTTTACCCATACCGGGGCGGGCTGCCAAAATGATCAGGTCGCTGCGGCCAAGGCCGGTGAGCACGGCATCCAGATAGCGAAAGCCGGTGGGAATGCCCGCATATTTGGCAGCATCCGGGCCGGAAAGCCGCTGCAGGTTGCCCAGCGTTTCAATAATGGCATCGCGCAGCTGCTTGGTGGCGCTGGCCCCCTGCCCTGTGCGGATGGCATAGATCTCCTGCTCGGCGTTTTCCAGCAGCTGATCGACATCCGGGCCTTCGGTGCCCCGCTCTAAAATTTTGCGGGCCACCTCCATCAGCAGGCGGGTTTTGTATTTTTCCTCTACAATGTCTGCATAGGCCTTGTAGTTGCTGATGCTCGGCACGGTTTCGGCCAGGCTGGTAAGATACACCTTGGCATCATCGGCGCTGTCAAACGCACCGCTGCGCCCCACGGCGTCCATCAATGTGACCAGATCAATGCCCTGATCGCCCTCGGTGAACAGATTGCCCATTTCCTCAAACACCGCGCGGTTTTGGGCCGAATAAAACATTTCGGGCCGCAGGCGGGTGATAAGGTCGGTCAATACCAGATCGGGCTTGAGCATAGCCGCGCCCAGCACCGATTGCTCGGCCTGCATATTATAGGGCAGGTCTACGCCCATGCTTTCCAAAGAAAGGCTGTTTGTCCGGGCCATTGCTCACACCTCCCTGCTCTGCTTGGTATCTGACAAAACGGTTATGCCTCTTTCACATTCACTTTAAACTTGGCGCTCACGCCGGGGCAAAGCTTGATCACGGTTTCGTACACGCCGAATTCCTTGATGTCGCGGCCCAGATCGATCTTTTTCTTGTCGATGGTTTCCCCCAGCATGGCGGAAAGCACCTCGGCCACATCCTTGGCTGTCACCTTGCCGAAGGTGCGGCCGGAAGCGCCGCCCTTTACGCTGACTTCAACGGTCTGGCCCTCAATGCGGGCAGCCAGAGCCTTGGCGGCAGCCAAAGCCTCGGCCTGATGATGGGCCTTGGCCTCGTTTTTGGTTTTTGCAATGTTCAGCGCGGTGGCATCAGCCTCCGCGGCCAGACCGCGGGGGAACAAAAAGTTGCGGGCGTAACCGTCCGAAACCTCATGGATCTCGTCTTTTTTGCCAATGGATTTTACATCCTGCTTGAGAATGACCTTCATAATAACACACCTCTATTGTATAAAATTGTCCCGGGCCGAAAAATGCCGGGCATGATATTTCATCATAAAGATGATTATATCATACCCGGTCGTTTTCAGCAAGGATTATACTTCCATCAAAATGGGCAGAATCATGGGGCTGCGCTTGGTTTTGCGGTAGATATAGCTGGAAAGCGCCTCACGCATACGGCCCTTGACCGTGTTCCAGTCCAGCCCGTCCTCGGCAAGGCTGCGATCCATGGTGGATTCCATCAGGGTGCGCGCGCCGCCCATCAGCGCATCGCTTTCCTTTACATACACAAATCCGCGCGAGATCAGGTCGGGGCCGGCCAGCACGCGGCCGGTGCCGTTTTCCACGGTGGCCGTAACGATGATGATACCGTCCTCGCTCAGGTGGCGGCGGTCACGCAGCACCACATTGCCCACATCGCCCACGCCGAGGCCGTCCACCAGCACCATGCCGCTGGGCACATTTTCACCCAGGCGCAGCCCGGCTTCGGAAAGGCAGATATCCTGGCCTACTTCGGGAATGAGGATGTTTTCTTTGGGAATGATGCCCAGCGACAGCGCTGTGTCTGCATGGCGCTTGAGCTGCTTGTATTCACCATGCACAGGAATAAAGCACTTGGGGTGCGTGAGCGTTAAGATCAGCTTTTGTTCTTCCTGGCAGGCGTGGCCCGAAACGTGTACATCGTACATGCTTTCGTAGATCACCTCCGAGCCCAGCTTCAGCAGGCCGTTTACCACCTTGGTGACCATTTTTTCGTTGCCGGGAATAGGGTTGGCCGAAATGATGATAAAATCGCCGGGGCCCACCTTGATGTTGCGGTGGCTGGCGCTGGCCATGCGGCTGAGTGCGCTCAGCGGCTCGCCCTGGCTGCCTGTGGTGATGATCACCAGCTTTTCGGGGGGATAGCTGCGCAGCTGCTCCATATCCACCATCACGCCTTCGGGGGCGTGCAGATAGCCCAGCTCCATGGCCATGGCCACATTGTTCACCATGCTGCGGCCCGAAACGGCCACCTTGCGGCCGCTTTCCACCGCCAGATCAATGATCTGCTGCACACGGTACAGGTTGCTGGCAAAGGTGGCAATGATAATGCGGCGCTTGCCGGCCTTGACAAACAGCTTGCGCACGCCCTCGGCCACCTTTTGCTCGGTGGCGGTAAAGCCGGGGCGCTCAGAGTTGGTGGAATCGCTCAGCAGCGCCAGCACGCCTTTTTCGCCGTAGCGCGCAAAGGAATCCAGATCGGTCACGCCGCCTGCCAGCGGGGTGTAGTCCACCTTAAAGTCGCCGGTTTGGATCACCACGCCCGCCGGGCTGTCGATGGCAAAGGCCACGGCATCGGGAATGGAGTGGTTTACATGAATGGGCTCAATGGTAAAGCAGCCCAAGCGGAATTTTTCGTTGCTGCGAATTTCAATCAGCTTGGTGGAGGCCAGCAGGCCATGCTCATCCAGCTTGTTTTTGATCAGGCCGATGGTCAGGCGTGTGGCGTACACCGGCATGGGGCACTGGCGCAGAAGATACGGCAGGCTGCCGATATGGTCTTCGTGGCCGTGGGTGATGATCACGCCCTTGATCTTTTCACGGTTCTGCTTGACAAAAGTGAAATCGGGAATCACCAGATCAATGCCGTACATATCCTCATCGGGGAAGATCGAGCCGCTGTCCACCAGCAGCATATCGCCCCTGCACTCGTACAGGGTGATGTTTTTGCCCACTTCGCCCAAACCGCCCAGCGGATAAATGTGCAGCTCGGCGCCCTTTTCGTGCGGTGCCGGGCGGCTGGCGCGCTGAGGGCGCGGGGTGCGCTGGGCAGGCAGCTTTTTCTCGGCAGACACCTTGGCCTTGACAGCTGCCGGTGTGCGCTGGGCGCGAGCAGCAGGCTGACGGGCCGCCCGGGCAGCCATTTTGGGCTGCTTGGGGGCGCGGGCGGGCTTTTCGCCCTGCTCGGGCTGTGCCTCGGCCTTGGCTGCGGGCTTTGCCGCCTTGGGGCGCTGGGCCTGACGGGGCTTGCGGCCGTAGTAACGGCGGGCGGGCTTTTTATTGGTGCTGCCGGACTCTGCAGCAGGGGTCTTTTTTTCCATATCGCTCATAGTTCCTCCAAACGGGCCGCAGCGAAAAACGCCCTGCGGCCCCATCACGCCGGAGGGCACAGCACACCCTTTTGCAAAAAGGCACACCTTGCCCCCGGCTGAAAAAACAGATAAAAAGACTGCCCAAAAAAGCGCTTGTGCCGCAAAAAAGGCAAGGCGCTTGGGGTGGGCCAGCCGGTATGTAGTCTGTAAGCAGCCGAAAAAGAAAACGCAAGAGGTTTTCGGCTCGGGAAGCGGGCTGCAAGGCCCTGTGCCCCGCACAAACGGCCCATTTGCCGTTTCCTATCGGGTTGCAGGCACACTTTGGGAATGCCGCCGCTTCTTATGATCGGATGCGCAGTCCGCCTGAAAAGGCGCGGCCGGATCCACTTTGTTACACGATCACATCAGTTCTATTATTATACGGCCACAACGGCTGATTGTCAAATAAAGCCTGTCGAAGGCTGTCGGCCCGGCTTGCCAGCGGCAGGGCAAATGCAGTATAATAGCTATACTATGGCGGCCCCGGGCTTTGACCCGCAGGGCCGACCGCCCCTTTAAAAAGCCGCCCCAAGGGCCATATTCCGGCTTTGGGGGCAATTTATCCATGATCCGAAAGGAAACCGATCCAATGCCCAAAGAAGTAACTGTGTTTACCGACGGCGCGTGCAGCGGCAACCCCGGCCCCGGCGGCTGGGGTGCGATTTTGCGCTATAAAGGCCACGAAAAAGAGCTGAGCGGCGGCGAGGCCAGCACCACCAACAACCGCATGGAGCTTACGGCGCTGATCCGCGCGCTGGAGCAGCTGAAAGAGCCCTGCCTGGTTCATGTGTACAGCGACAGCCAGTATGTGATCAACGGCCTGCAAAAAGGCTGGGCCAAGGGCTGGCGGGCACGCGGCTGGAAAAAAGCCGACAAATCTCCCGCGCTGAATCCCGATCTGTGGGGGCGGCTGCTGGAGCTGGCCGAGATCCATCAGCTGGAATATCACTGGGTGAAGGGCCATGCGGGCCACCCCGAAAACGAGCGCTGCGATCAGCTGGCCGTAGAGCAAAGCAAGCTGTACGGCGGAACGCAGCATTGAACAGGCCCTTTTGCGGGGCTGCAAGTGAGGTGTTAAAATGTACGATCTTTCCCATAAGCCCAGCGTGCTGGTGGGCATGAGCGGCGGCGTGGACAGCAGCGTGACGGTGGCGCTGCTGCGCGAAAAGGGCTATCAGGTGCAGGGGGCAGTGATCTTATTCAGCCCTGCACACGAAAAGGCCGTGGAGGAAGCCAAAACGGCTGCCCGCCAGCTGGATGTGCCGCTGACCGTGCTGGATGCGCGGGCGGATTTTGAAGCCCATGTGGCCGCGCCGTTCTGCGCCAGCTACTGCGCCGGGCGCACCCCCAATCCCTGCCTTTTGTGCAATCCGAATGTGAAATTTCGTTCTCTTGTGCAGGCTGCTGACCGCCTTGGCTGTGAAAAGATCGCCACCGGGCATTATGCGCGTGTTGAGCAGGATGAGAAGGGCGTGTGGCGCGTTTGCCGCCCCAAAAGCGATGCGCGCGACCAAACCTATATGCTGTACGGCCTTGGGCAGGAGGTGCTGAGCCGCCTTTTGCTGCCGCTGGGCGAATACCAAAAGCCGGAGATCCGCGAAATGGCACGGCAGGCGCAGCTGGAATGCGCCGACTCCCCCGACAGCATGGAGATCTGCTTTATTCCGGACGGCAACCATGCGGCCTATATTGCCGCCCGCGGGCTGCACGCCCCTGCCGGGCAGTTTATCAGCCCTGATGGAAAGGCCCTGGGCCCCAACCTTGGCATTGACCACTACACCGTGGGCCAGCGCAAGGGGCTGGGGCTGGCGCTGGGCCGCCCTGCCTTTGTGCGCGAGATCCGGCCAAACGGCGATGTGCTGCTGGGCTGGAGCGGCGAGGAGTTTTTCCGCAAGGTATGGCTTGACCACTTTGTAACGCCGGACGGCCAGCCCCTTGCCGCGGGGGAATATCTGGTAAAGATCCGCAGCGCCGCCAAGGCTGTGCCCGCCGAGTGGAACGGCAGCGACCTGCTGACCTTTACCCCGGCCGTGCGCGCCCCTGCGCCCGGGCAAAGCGCCGTATTTTACAAGGGCGATGCCGTTGTGGGCGGCGGCGTGATCCAGCAGACCGAAAGATAAAACTGTTTTTTCCGGAACCCTTCCGGCCAAAAAATCGGGCAGATGCCGTTTCCAGTGCATCTGCCCGATTTTTGTTTTGTTATAAAATTCCTTTGCCGCTCAGAATGCCAAGCCCCACCACAACCGCGAAGGCCACCAACACGGCAATGATAAAATAGTCCACATATCTTACCGGAACATCGATTTTATCATAAATTCCCTCAATGGGGCGTTTGCGCGCCTTGCCGGGCTGCTGCTCCTGATCCTGCAGGGCTTTTTGGGCTTCGGCCAGTTGTTTTTCCGCTTCGGCCAGCTTTTGCTGTGTTTCGGCCAGCTGTTCTTCCGCCGTGCGGGCGGGCTGCTGCAGATCGGGCATAGGGCATTCTCCTTTATTCTAAACGGTTTTTCTGTGATATAAAAAGCGGCGGGCTATCCAATAAGCCCGCCGCAAGCTGTTTGAAAGGGTTGCTGAAAAATTACTTCTTGGCCAGATACTTGCGCAGGTCCAGAGCAACGGCCAGCACGATCACAAGGCCCTGTGCGATGTAGGTGTAAGCGGGGTCAACGCCCAGGAACTGCAGGCAGATCTTCAGGGTCTCAAATACCAGAACGCCCACCAGAACGCCGGGGATGGTGCCAACACCGCCGTTTGCGGAAACGCCGCCAACGGTACATGCTGCGATAGCCTCCAGCTCGTAGCCGAAGCCGGTTGCCGTGGATGCGCCGCCAGCCTTAGCGCCCAGCAGGAAGCCGCCGAAGGCGTACAGCACGGAAGCCAGAATGTAAATGCGGATCAGGGTTGCAGGCACGTTCACGCCAGCCACCTGAGCTGCGTTTTCGTTGCCGCCGATGGCGTACATATACTTGCCGTGACGGGTCTTGTTGTACAGGAACCACATATACACGCCCACCAGAGCGGCAAAGATGACCAGATAAGGAATCACAGCGATGCTGCCGGTAGCCACCTTGCTGTAGCTGGGCTTAAAGCCGCCCAAGGGCTGGTTGTTGGTGATAACCGAGCAGATACCGTAAACGATGGTCTGGGTGCCCAGAGTGGCAATGAAGGGGGGAACCTTCAGGAAAGCGATGATGCAGCCGTTGATCGCACCGAAGCAGGCCATGATGAGCAGCACAATGACAAGGCCCGCAACCACGGGGATATCGGGCAGGCCGGTGAGCACGCGGGCAGAATAGTCCACGCTCTGCAGCAGCATAGCGGAAAGGCAGGCTGCCAGGCCAACCTGACGGCCGGCGGACAGGTCAGTGCCTTTGGTGATCAGGCATCCCGAAACGCCGCAGGCGATGATGAATCGGGGAGACATGTTGATGATCAGGTTGCGGACATTCTTGATGGTAAAGAAGTTGTTGGTTTTCAGGCCGACTCCCAGAGCCAGCACGATAACCAAAAGAATGATGGCGTTGTTAGACAAAAAATTCTTGACGGCTTTTGCGTCCATTTTTTTTGCTTTGGTTTCCATTAGGTTACTCCTCCTTATTCAAACTGGGTGGCCAGTTCCATGATATTCTCCTGATTTGCCTTGTCACCGTCGATAAAGCCGGTTACTCGGCCGTCACACATAACCATGATGCGGTCAGACATACCGATCAGTTCGCTCATTTCGGAGGAGATCATGATAATGCTCTTGCCCTGCTTGGCAAGCTCAGCAATAATGCAGTAAATTTCGTATTTGGCGCCCACGTCAATGCCGCGGGTGGGCTCGTCAAGGATCAGCACATCAGGGTCGTTGGCCAGCCAGCGTGCGATCAGCACCTTCTGCTGGTTGCCGCCCGAAAGCGACTGGATCTGGGTTTTGGAAGAAGGCGTTTTGATGCTCATCTTCTCTTTGTTTTCCTGCACCAGCTTTTCGATCTTGCTATCGTCCAGCATAAAGCCGAACTTCAGATACTGGTTCAGAGATGCCACGGAAATGTTATCGGCCACCGACAGCACACCCAGAATACCGGTTGCGCGGCGGTCCTCCGTGAGCATGGCGATGCCGTTGTTAATGGCATCCTTCGGCTGCTTTACATGCAGCTCTTTGCCCTTATATGTAATGGTACCTGCCGAATGGTTGCGCAGGCCAAACAAACCTTCCATCAGCTCGGTGCGCTGTGCGCCCACCAGGCCGGCCACACCCAGAATTTCGCCCTTGCGCACTTCAAACGAGCAGTGGCGGAAGCTCTTGGGGTTAATGGAAGTAAAATCTTCAACTTTATAGATCACCTCACCGGGCGTATTGGAGCGCGGCGGGTACAGATTGGTCAGCTCACGGCCAACCATTTTGGTGATGATGAAATCGGTGGTCAGCTCCTTGGCTTCCCATGTGCCCACATACTGGCCATCGCGCATGATGGTAACTTCGTCACTGATGCGCAGAATTTCATCCATCTTGTGGCTGATATATACGATCGACACGCCCTCGGCGCGCAGCTCGTTTACAATGGTGAACAGTGCCTCTACTTCGGCTGCCGTAAGCGAGGAAGTAGGCTCGTCCAGAATCAGCACCTTGCACTGTGCCGAAACGGCCTTGGCAATTTCCACCAGCTGCATCTGCGAAACGCTCAGCGAAGAAAGCTTTGCTCTGGGGTCAAAGTTCAGGTGAACCTTTTCCAGCACCTCAGCGGCATCCTTATACATTTTGTCATGGTCGATCACCGTGACAGGGCCGTAATGTTTGGTGGGATAGCGGCCCACATAAATGTTTTCACCAATGCTGCGCTCGGTGATGGGCTGCAGCTCCTGGTGCACCATGGCAATGCCCTTTTTCAGCGCATCCAAGGGGCCCTTGAACGAAACCTTTTCGCCCTCGTAGTAAACTTCGCCCTCATCCATGTGGTAAATGCCGAACATACACTTCATCAGTGTGGATTTTCCCGCGCCGTTCTCGCCCATCAAGGCGTGAACCGTGCCGGGTTTGAGTTTTAACTGCGCGTGATCCAGTGCCTTAACACCGGGGAATGTTTTCACGACCTCGCGCATTTCCAAGCGATACTCAGACAATTCACTGGCCCCCTTTAAATTTCCTTTTTCCAATTTCAGGTGGTGTAGCTCCCCATTTATAAGCGGGTGCGGGAACCCGGGCACCCTTGCGGTTTTTAATTTTCTTTCGGCCTGCATACAGCCGAAGAAAAGGGGTGCATGTGCGCCATGCACACGCACCCCTCCTATTAGCGAATCAGCAAGTCAACAGCCAAAATTACTTCTTGAACTCAGAAACGTTCTCGGGAGTAACCTTCACGTAGTCAACGTACACGGACTGCTCGCCCTCGGCATAGGTCTTGCCGCCCAGCAGCTCTTCCATGCAAACAACAGCCTGAGAAGCCTGGCCCTCAGCGTCGTTCAGAACGGTGCCGGTCATGTTGCCGTTGGAAACTTCGTTCAGAGCAGCATCCAGAGCGTCAACGCCAACCAGATAGATGTCCTTGTTCACAGTGCGGCCTGCAGCCTGGATAGCCTGCAGAGCGCCGATAGCCATATCGTCGTTGTTGCAGAAGACAACTTCGATGTCGTCGCCGAACTTGGCAAGGTCGGTCTGAGCGATCTCCTGGCCCTTGTTACGGTCCCAGTCACCGCGCTGCAGGTCGAGCTGCTCAACCTTAACGCCGGCATCTTCCAGAGCCTTCACAGAGAACTCGGTACGATACTGAGCGTCCACGTTCTCGGGGTCGCCCTGGATCATGATGTACTTCACAACGCCGTCGCCGTTGATGTCACCCTTGGTCTCGGTGTCGAGGATCAGCTCACCCTGCATGGTGCCGCTCTGGCGAGCGTCGCAGCCAACGTAAACCAGCTTGTCGTAAGCAGCCATCTGCTCAGCGGTGGGCTCACGGTTGATCAAAACGGTGGGGATGTCAGCATCCTTCACAGCTGCGATGATGGAGTCAGCAGCGGAGGTCATAACGGGGTTCACGATCAGAGCGTCCACACCCTGAGTGATGAAGGTGTTGATCTGCTCGGTCTGCTTAGCCTGGTCGTTGTTGCCGTCCACGCAGGTAACGGTGTAGCCCTTGTCTTCCAGGATCTTGGTCAGGGCATTACGATAGGTGGTCATGAAAGCGTCGTCAAACTTGTAGATGCAGACACCAACGGTGCCGCCGGCAGGAACGCTCTCAGCAACGCTGGCAGCTGCAGAAGAAGCAGCAGCGGGAGCGGAAGAAGCGGCAGCAGGAGCGGAAGAAGCGGAAGATCCACCGCAAGCAACCATGCTCAGAGCCATGGTGCCTGCCAAAACAGATGCAAGCAGTTTTTTCATGATGATTTTCTCCTTTTTGATCAGATGATCATATCGTTTTGTCCACTCGGGACAGAAAGCCTGACGCACTTTGCGCCGGTTCTCTATAACTAATGATATCGGGCTGTTCGTGAAAAGTCAATAATTTTTTCACTACTGAAATCAATTTTTAATACAATTTCACAATGTTTGTGGAATACTACCAAGAATTTATGATTTTTTTTAGTATCTCCTACCAGTGTCGGTTTTGTTGCTTTAGATGGACTTTTCGTTCATACGCCCCTTTTGCGCATGGACTGTTCGCACTTTAGATACGGTTGTTGCTCCCTTGCATACGGCCAAATTCTCTTTGCGCCGCCGCCAAAGCCCTGAGTTCCCACGCTTCCATGGCCGGATGCGCCGCCCATTGCTTGTTTTGGCTGCCGCTCACCCAGCGGCGGGCCAGCTGCGCGGGTGCCTCGTCGATCTGCATAAGGTCCTGCCCGGTGATCTGCAATTCCAGCAGCGGCACACTGGCAGGGGCTGCCGCCAATTCCACCCCGCCAAAGGGCGGCAGCAGCCGCACCGCCAGCCGGTGGTGCCCATCGGCGCTTTGGATAAACACCGCCATCGGAACGCCCCGCGCCGTAAGGCTCAGCTCAAACTGACCGATCACAAATTCGGCCGGTTCCAGCACGCACACGGCCCCCTCGCCCGCTATAGATGAGTAGGTGCAGTACTCGGGCATATCCTCACGGTAGATCTGGCGCGAAAAATCCGGCTTAAAGCAGGCATAGCAGCCCGGCACCGCAAAAGCTTTTCCCTGCTCCCGCCCCTTGAGAAAGCACTCGTAAAACTCGCTCATCGGGTTTTGACTGTCCATTTGGGTTTTGCCGAAATCCGGCCTGCTCAGATGCCCTGCCCCCATTTTTCCGCTCTCCTTTTTTATAGATCGTATAAAGCTTCCGCAAACACATTCCACGGAAACGCCCTTGGAGGCATTTGCCGCACAAAAACTTCTTTTCCGCCCGCCGGGGCCGCAAAGCCCACCCCGCAGCTGAACAGCGCCGTGCCGCAGCCTTTCTCCCGGCTGCCGTAGCGCCCATCGCCCAAAAGGGGCATTTTTCGCGCTGCAAACTGGGCGCGGATCTGGTGAAAGCGCCCCGTATGCAGCCGCACCCACACAAGGCTGATGGTTTCGCCGTTCTGTGCGGCCTCGGCCAGCGTTTTGTATTCCAGCTCGGCCTGCTTCACACCCTTTCGCAGCGATTTTACTGCATAGGCCTTGCCCTTTCGTTTATCGTGATACAGATAGTCCTGCAAAACGCCCCGGGGCGGCTGCATGCTGCCCTGCACCACGGCAAAATATTCCTTTTGAAACCGATTCTCCTGAATCTGCGCCGAAAGCGCCGCAGCCGCCTTGGCGCTGCGGGCATACACCATCACGCCGCCCACCGTGCGGTCCAGCCGGTGTACACAGTAAAAATTTTGTGCGGTGCCTCCCAGCGCATCGGCCAGCAGCTGCGCTGCACGCCGGTCGTTTGATCGTTGTTTTTCACAGCCCTCCGCCTTTCGGCAAAACCAATGCCACGATACAAAATACCGCCCGCGCGGCAAACCAAACAGCGCAGGCGGTATTTTACAATTTGTTATTTATTCTTATACATTTCCTGATAGTATTTCTGATAATTGCCGCTGGTCACATTGTTCATCCAATCCTCATGCTGCAAATACCAGTCGATGGTAAGCACAATGCCCTTTTCAAAGGGGGTTTCAGGATACCAGCCCAGATCGTTTTTGATCTTGGTGGGGTCAATGCCATAGCGGCGGTCGTGGCCAAGGCGGTCGGCCACGTGCCGGATCAGCTGCTCGCTGATGCCTTCGTCCTGCAGGCGGTCATGCAGCTGGCTGATGATGGTTTTCACGATAAAGATGTTGGGGCGCTCGTTGTGGCCGCCCACATTGTACACCTCACCAATTTTGCCTCCGTTTGCCACCATGTCGATGGCCTTGCAGTGATCCTCCACATACAGCCAGTCACGCACCTGCATACCGTCGCCATACACAGGCAGCTGCTTGTGATGCTTGACATTGTTGATCATCAGCGGGATCAGCTTTTCGGGGAACTGATAGGGGCCGTAGTTGTTGGAGCAGCGGGTAATGTTCACCGGCATTCCGTAGGTGTCGTGGAAGGCCATCACAAACATATCGGCGCTGGCCTTGCTGCTGGAATAGGGGCTGTGCGGGCACAGGGGCGTGGTTTCCATAAAATAGCCCTCGGCCCCCAGCGTGCCGTACACTTCGTCGGTGGAAACCTGCAGGTATTTTTTGCTCTCTTTCCATGTTTTGGCATCGGCATCATACCATGCCTCTTTGGCGCGCTGCAGCAGATTTACCGTGCCCATCACATTGCTCTGCACAAAAATTTCGGGGTTGGAAATGCTGCGGTCCACATGGCTTTCGGCGGCAAAGTTGATCACATAGTCAAAATCATACTTCCGGAACAGGCCGGACACCAGCTCTTTATCGCAGATATCGCCCTGCACAAACACATGGCGGGGGTCGCCCTCTACGCCCTTCAGATTTTCCAGGTTGCCGGCATAAGTCAGCTTATCTAAGTTTACCAAAAGTATATTATCATACTTTTTCAGCATATAGTATACAAAATTCGAGCCGATAAACCCGGCGCAGCCGGTGATCAGGTAGGTTTTCTTCATGGTTTTACTTCACTTTCTATGATTATTTCATTCCGTTTTCGCCGTCCCAGTGGGCAAAGAAGCACTCCAGTGCCTGCTGCCACGGGCGAACGGGATCTCCTGCCGTGCAGCGCAGCATACGGTTGTCCAGTGCGCTCCAGGCCGGGCGGTTGGTGCTGGCCGGGTTCATCTGCTTATACTGCGCGCTGGTACAGGGGGTCACCTGGGCCTGCACGCCGCTCAGGCGAATGATCTCGCAGGCAAAGTCATACCAGCTGCACACGCCCTCGCCCGTGCAGTGATACACGCCGTATTCGTGGCTGACCGCCAGCTGCAGGATCACATGGCCCAGATCCACTGCGTTGGTGGGGTTGCCCAGCTGATCGTTCACCACGGTCAGCTTGCCCAGCTTGCGGCCTGCATTCACCATGGTTTTCACAAAGTTTTTGCCGTAATAGCTATACAGCCATGCCGTGCGCACAATAAAATGGCGTCGGCAGAATTTTTGCACATACTGCTCGCCCAACAGCTTGGTGCTGCCGTAGGCCGAAATGGGGCCGGGCAGGGTGGCTTCGTCCAGGGGAATGCCTCCGTTTTCGGTGCCGGGGAACACATAATCGGTGGACACATGGATCAGGCGTGCGCCGATCTTTTCCGCTGCCATGGCCAGATTGCGCGGGCCGATGGCATTCACCTTAAAAGCGGCATCGTGGTTGGTTTCGCAGCCGTCCACATTGGTAAAGGCGGCGCAGTTGATAATGGTATCCGGGTGCTGGCGGCGCACAAAATCCACCGTTGCCTGACGGTCGGTGATGTCCAGCTGATCCACATCCACTGCGATCACCGTGGCGTTGCGCAGGCGCTCGGGCACGGGGCCCAGCTCACTTTTTTCCTGCCGCAGCTGCTTTTGCAGCTCGGTGCCCAGCTGCCCGTTGCAGCCTGTGATCAAAATTTTCATGCCAGTTCCTCCGTTCTCATTTCCGTGGGGGTTTTAAGGCGGTGCTGCCTTAGTACATCAATTTTCCCTCGGCCACATTCTTCAAATGGGTGCCATAGGGCGATTTGCCGTAGCGCTCGGCGCTTTCCATCAGCTTTTCGCGGCTGATCCAGCCAAATTTATAGGCGATCTCCTCGGGGGCGCTGATCTTGATGCCCTGGCGCTTTTCCACCATCTGCACAAAATCGGCTGCTTCCACAAGGCTGTCCATGGTGCCGGTGTCCAGCCAGGCAAAGCCGCGGCCCAGCAGCTGCACATCCAGCTTGCCTTCCTCCAGATACATCTGATTCAGTGTGGTGATCTCCAGCTCGCCGCGGGCGCTGGGCTTTACTTCTTTGGCCTTTTTCACCACCTGATCGTTGTAGAAATACAGGCCGGTCACGGCGTAATTGCTCTTGGGCTGCGCAGGTTTTTCCTCAATGCTGGTGGCACAGCCGTTTTCGTCAAACGCCACCACGCCAAAGCGCTCGGGATCGTTTACATAGTAGCCAAACACCGTGCTGCGGCCATTTTTTTCGGCATTTTCAGCGGCGTTTTTCAGGTATTTGCTAAAGCCTGCGCCGTAAAAAATATTATCGCCCAGCACCATGGCGCAGCAATCGTTTCCGATGAATTCCTCGCCCAGAATAAACGCCTGCGCCAAGCCGTCGGGGCTGGGCTGCACCTTATACTGCAGGTGTACGCCAAACTGGCTGCCATCCCCCAGCAGAGCCTCAAACCGGGGCGTATCCGTGGGGGTGGAAATGATCAGAATATCCTGAATGCCGGCCAGCATCAGCGTGCTGAGCGGATAGTAGATCATGGGCTTATCGTACACCGGCAGCAGCTGCTTGCTGGTGACCATGGTCAACGGATACAAACGGGTGCCGGCACCGCCGGCCAGAATAATTCCCTTCATAGCGTTTTATCTCCTTATGGAAGTGTTCCAATGTTCGTTCAGTATATGCGAAAGCCCCAGCGCTTAAAATAGCGCATCATGCTGCCCAGCTGCATGGTGAAATGCTTGGCATCGCGGCTGGGGTTTCGGTGCCATGCGTGAACTGCGCCAAACTGCGGCAGCAAAAACACCTTTCCGTACTGCATGGCCTTGCGGGTGATGTCAGCGTCCTCCACATACATAAAGTAGCCGGGGTCAAACCCGCCCATTTTGCAAAACACCTCGGTGCGCATACAGAAAAAGCTGCCCGTGCAAAACTGGATCTCGTGCGGCAGGCTCAGATCCTCATCCAGCATGGTGTAGTGGCGGTCAAACCGCTGCAGCGGGGAAAAGCCCGGCACCTGACGCGCCAAAAGCCCCAAAAAGCTGGGCACGCGGCGGGGCAGGTTTTGCTTGCGGCCATCCGGGAAAAACAGCTGCGGCGTGGCCATGACCACCTCGGGGTGGTCGTCCATCCATGCGCACATCTGCTGCAGCACATCACTGTTCACCTGAATATCGGGGTTCAGCACAAAATGATAATCGCTTTCCAGCATGGGGATCACGGTGTTGTGCCCTTTTCCAAAGCCAATGTTTTCGGGCAGGCAGATCACCTTGGCCCGGCCCTGCAGGGCTGTTTGCAGCTTTTCGCCCGTGCCGTCCGCACTGGCATTGTCTATCATATAAAGCGCAGCTTCCGGGCAGTACTGCAGCACTGTGTCCGCCGCCAGCTTCGCTTCCTCAAAATCGTTATAGGTCACGATCCCTGCACTGATTTTTGCCAAGAGCCGCGCCCCCTTTCCTTTTCTGTTGGTTCGCCCGAAAACACTTTTTAATGCCCGCCCTGCGCAGCAAAGGGGCTTTGTTTGGGCGCATTTTGCCCCTATGGGCAACGCTTTCGGCTTCTGCCCATAGTTTGATTTATTGTAGCATTTTTGTCTTTTATTTGCAACAAAAAAGGGCCGCTGCGCCCAAAAAGAGTGCAGCGGCCAATTTTTAAACGGGGTTGTCTTTTGTCCTGGCGGGCAGGCTGTTCAGCACCACACTGAAAATGATCAGTGCGCTGCCCAGCAAAAAGCTGGGGGTGACCTTTTCGCCCAGCAGCACCACGCCCAGCAGCATGGACACCATGGGCTGCACCGGATAGAAGGCAGCACAGTGCCCGGCCTCTTGATGCGCCAGGCAGAAATTCCACATCATGTGGGCAAATGCCGTGCAAACCAGCGCCACAAACGCCATCCAAAGGGCAGGCTCAAGCGCCCAAACCACGTCCGCACCCTCCACGGCAGATTCCACAAAAGCCGTGGGCAGGCTGAACACTGCCGCCACCGCCATGCCATAGGCCGTTACAGTAAGCGGATCATATTTTGCGGTAAGACTTTTCATAAAAATCGAGTTGAAGCTCCACAAAACCACGCTGGCCACCGCACAGAAAAGGCCCCACAGATTCACATTGTTGCCGGGGCCGCCCACGATCGCCGCCGCACCGCCAATGGCTACGGCGATCACGATCACCTTGCGGGGCGTGATTTTTTCCCCCAGCATAAAATAGGCGAACACCAGCATGAAAACAGGGCTCAGGCTGTTCAGCAGGCTGGCAAGGCTGGCATTGGTAAGGCGCGTGCAGAGCGTGAGCAGTGCGTTGGAAGCAAAATATCCCACGCCGCCCACCAGCAGAAAACGCGGCCAGTCCGCCCGCTGCGGCTGCAAAAAACCGCGCTGGATGGTGATGGGGATCAGCACCGCAGCGCTGATGGCAAAGCGAAAGAAAAGCAGCCACAGCACCGGCATATAGCCAAGGATCACGCGGTTGCCCACATACAGGCTGCCCCACAGGGCCACCACCATAAACAATAAAAGATTATACTGCGTTTGACTCAGAGATTTCATGATCTTATACACCTTTGGCAGCACTGCGCCATTCCCGCCCAACTGGCTCTTGGAATGATGCGGTGCTGCTTTTTTCCTTTGAATAACCCCTGTTTCTGCCGGCCATACTTTGGCCAGGCGGGGGCAACGGTTTTATCTTACTCCAAAGCACTTTATTTGTAAACCATGCTTTTAGCCATGAATTGATTGATTTTTTCTATATATACTTTTGTCGTTTGATCCGGCCAGCTGCGGGCAGGCAGAAAATTTTGATTTTGCTGCCAGATTCACCGCCCCAATGCTTGCAGTTTTTTTCTTTATATCCTATAATAGCAGTATCTGTGAACTTTTGCCCCGCACCGCGAAAGGAGGCTTTCTTCATGGAAAATTTCTACGATATCGATCACCCTGTGCTTGGCATTTTGGGCGGGCTTGGCCCCGCTGCCAGCTGTTATTTTTACCAGATGGTCACCGAGCACACACAGGCTGCGCGCGATCAGGACCATATCGATCTGGTTTTGAGCAGCCGCGCCACCACGCCTGACCGCACCGAGTTTATTCTGGGCAAGTGCCGCACCGATCCCTTTGCCATTATGGAGCGCGACGCCCAAATGCTGGTGCGCTACGGCGCCACCGTGATCGCCATTCCGTGCAACACCGCGCATTATTTTTTTGACCGTCTGGCCGCTTCTCTGCCTGTGCCGGTTTTGCATATGCCGCGCCTCACCGTGCAGCAGGCCATTGCAGGCGGCTGCCGCAAATTGGGCATTTTAGCCACCACAGGCACCGTGGTTACCGGTGCTTACCAAAAAATGTGCGCCGAGCAGGGCCTTGACTGTGCGGTTCCCTGCGAAGAAGATCAGGCTGCGCTGATGCAGATCATCTACGGCCAGATCAAGCAGGGCAAGCGCGCCGATATGGCCGTGTTTGAGCGCATCAGCAGCCATTTAAAGGAGCAGGGCTGCAACATGGCCGTGCTGGGCTGCACCGAGCTGAGCCTTGTGAAGCGCGATGAAAAGCTGAACAGCTTTTATCTGGATTCCAGCGAGGTGCTGGCCAAGCGCTCCATTGAAGCCTGCGGCAAAACGCCCGTCGGTTTTTCATTCTGATTCCGGATGCCGTTTCATTCGCGGCATTTTATATGAAAGGAAATAGCGAATATGGATAAGAAATTTTACATCACCACTCCCATTTACTACCCCAGCGACAAGCTGCACATCGGCCACAGCTACACCACCGTGGCCTGCGATGCATTGGCCCGCTTTAAGCGGATGCAGGGCTATGATGTGATGTTTCTGACCGGCACTGACGAGCACGGCCAGAAAATTCAGGACAAAGCTGCCGCCAAGGGCGTGACCCCCAAACAGTATGTGGACGAGATCGTGGCTACCGTAAAGGATCTGTGGAAGCTGATGGATGTCAGCTATGATCGCTTTGTGCGCACCACCGACGATTACCACATTGAAACCTGCCAGAAGATCTTCACCAAGCTTTATGAGCAGGGTGACATTTACAAGGGCGAATATTCCGGCCATTACTGCAAGCCCTGCGAAAGCTTTTGGACCGACAGCCAGCTGGACGAAAACGGCTGCTGCCCCGACTGCCACCGCCCTGTATATGAGGCACACGAGGAAGCTTACTTCTTTAAAACCGGCAAATATGCCGATCGCCTGCTGCAGTATTATGAGGATCACCCCGATTTCATTCAGCCTGCCAGCCGCCGCAACGAGATGATCGCCTTCATCAAGCAGGGCCTGCAGGACACCTGCGTTTCCCGCACCACTGTGCCCTGGGGCATTCCTGTTCCCTTTGATCCCAAGCACACCATGTATGTGTGGGTAGATGCTCTGAGCAACTACATTTCCGCTCTGGGCTACGGCAACGATACTTATCACGACTACGACCGCTACTGGCCCGCCAACATTCACATGGTGGGCAAGGAGATCCTTCGATTCCACACCATTCTGTGGCCCGCCATGCTGATGGCTCTGGATCTGCCCCTGCCCGGCAAGGTGTTCGGCCACGGCTGGCTGCTGATGAACGGCGGCAAGATGAGCAAGAGCGTAGGCAACGTGGTCAACCCCGAGGTGCTGTGTCAGCGCTACGGCGTGGATGCGATCCGCTATTTCCTGCTGCGCGAGGTTCCCTTCGGCAATGACGGTATGTTCACCAACGAGGCCTTGATCAACCGCATCAACAGCGATCTGGCAAACGATCTGGGCAACCTGCTGAGCCGCAGCGTGGCCATGTGCGAAAAGTACTTTGGCGGCACTGTGACCGATCAGGGCGAAGGCGATGCCGCACTGGATGCCGAGCTGGAGGAAATGATCCGCGATCTGGCTGACTGCGTGACCAAGGACATGGACGAGCTGCTGATCCCGCAGGCACTGACCGAGATCTTCAAGGTAGTGCAGCGTGCCAACAAGTACATTGACGAAAACGCCCCCTGGGCACTGGCCAAGGACGAAAGCCGCAAGGCCCGTTTGGAAAGCGTACTGTACCATCTGTGCGAGGCTCTGCGCGCCGCCGCCGCCCTGCTGACCCCTTATCTGCCCAACACCACCCCCAAAATGGCCGAGCAGCTGGGCCTGTCTGCAGAGGATATGCAGTATGAGGGCCTGACCTACGGCACCAAGCACAGCTACACGGTGCATAAGGGCGAGGCTTTGTTCCCCCGCATTGATGTGGCCAAGGAAATTGCCGAGCTGACCCGCCAGGACGAAGAACGCCGCACTGCCGCACAGGCTGCCAACGCCGCCCAGCAGGCCCCTGCCGAGGAAACCAAGGGCGAGGCTCTGGAGCATCTGCCCGAGATCACGATCGACGATTTTGCCAAGTGCGAAATGCGCGTGGCCAAGGTGCTGGAGTGCGAAAATGTGCCTGAGAGCAAAAAGCTGCTCAAGTTCAAGCTGTTTGACGGCGAGCGCGAGCGCACGATCCTTTCCGGCATTGCCAAGTGGTATAAGCCTGAGGATCTGGTGGGCAAAAATCTGGTAATCGTGGCCAACCTTGCGCCCCGCCCCATGATGAAGGGCAAGTATGTGAGCGAGGGCATGGTGATCTCGGCCGAGGATTCCGAGGGCAAGGTGACCGTGCTGCAGCTTGATGCTGCCATCAAGCCCGGCAGCCAGCTGTGCTGATGCCCGGCCCGATTTTTGACACCCACGCGCATTATACCAGCCGCCAGTTTTCTGCTGACCGCGAGGCTGTGCTGGCTGGCCTGCCTGCGCAGGGCGTGGTGGGCGTGTGCGAGCAATCCACCCACAGCGGCACCGCGGCGCAGGCTTTGGCGCTGGCGCGCCGTTATGACTGGATGGTGTGCGCCGTGGGCATCCACCCCGAAAGCCTGATCGAAGAGGATGCTGCCACCCGCACGGTGTACGGCGGTGATTGGCGCGCCGAGCTGAAAGCCATGGAGCCGCTGTTTGCGGACCCCAAAACAGTGGCCGTGGGCGAATGCGGGCTGGACCACCACTGGCCGATCCCCGCCGAGGAGCAGTATGCGCTGTTTGAAGCGCAGATCCGCTTGGCACTGGAGCTGGATAAGCCCATTGTGGTGCATGACCGCGAGGCGCACGCCGAGGTGTATGAGCTTTTGAAAAAATACAAGCCCAAGGGTGTGCTGCACTGCTACAGCGGCAGCGCCGACGATGCGCTGTGGATTGCCCGGCAGGGAATGCTGATCGGCTTTGGCGGCAGCTGCACCTTTAAAGGCGCCAAGCGCGCGGTAAAAGCCATTCAGGCCCTGGGCCTGGAAAGCATTGTGCTGGAAACCGATTGCCCCTACATGGCCCCCGAGCCTGTGCGCGGCAGCCGCTGCGATTCCGGCATGATCCGCCATGTGGGCGAGTTCATCGCCCAGCACAAGGGCGTGAGCGCTGACGAAGTGTTCCGCATCACCTGTCAGAACGCCCATATTCTGTATGGGCTCAAATAATAAACCTGCCGCTATGCAATGCGGCGCAACATAAGGAGAATGTACTATGAAAGCAAGAGTTCCCAAGCATCGCGAGTTTATGATCCAGTTTTCCGGCAACGATCAGGCTAAGGAGAACGAAGCCTGGGCAAAGCTGAACCAGATCGTTGAGGATTACAAAAAAGAGCACAACGGCCAGAGCGTGTACGCCCCCACCTTCATTGAGGACTGCGAGCCCGCTGTGAAGAAGCTGCAGGAAGAGTACGGCTTTACCTACACCGTGGATTTCGTTAAGTAATTTTCACGCAGAAAGAGCCGGGAAGCTTCCCGGCCTTTTCTCGACACTATATGTAAACTTGTATTTTGTTTTTCATTTACAAGTTTTGCGATAGGAGAATCTTATGACCACCAAACAGGCACTATTACAATATCTGCTCTCCTGCCCCGACCAACCACTTTCCGGGCAGGCCCTGGCCGACAAGCTTGGCGTGAGCCGTATGGCCGTGAGCAAAGCCTGCCGTGAGCTGCAAAAGCAGGGCTGGCAGATCGAAGCCGCCAGCGGGCGCGGCTATCGGCTTTGTTCGGGCAGCGATGCGCTGACAGGCGATGCCGTGCTTTCTGCCTGGGCCCAGCAGGGCGATACGCCCTACCCCGGGCAGGTGCGTGTGTTCAGCACGCTGCCCAGCTCAAACCGCACGGCCAAGGAATGGGCCATGGCGGGGGCTCCCCACGGCTCGCTGGTTTTGGCCGGTGAACAAACCGAAGGCCGCGGGCGGCGCGGAAGAACCTTTGTTTCGCCCGCCGGAAAGGGCGTGTATTTCAGCCTGATCCTGCGCCCCGAGGTGGGGGCTGCGGCTTCGCTTGCCGTAACCGGCAGCGCCGCTGTGGCGGTGTGCCGCGCCGTGCAAAAGCTTTGCGGCATCGAGCTTTCCATCAAATGGGTGAACGATCTGTATTACAAAGGCAAAAAGGTGTGCGGTATTTTGACCGAGGCCACCACCGATCTGGAAAGCGGGCACACCGAATGGCTGGTGGTGGGTATTGGCCTGAATCTAACCGCCTCCCCTGCCGACTTTGGCACCGAGCTTTCAAGCATCGCCTCCAGCCTGTACCCGGATGGCAGCAGCCCGGTGAGCCGCGCCGCACTGGTGGCAGCCATCTGCCGCGAGCTGCTGAGCCTGTGCCCGGAGTTTGACTATCTGCCCGAATATCGCCAGCGCTGCTTTGTGCCCGGGCACTGGATCACCGTGTATGGCTCCGGCGAGCCATGGAGCGCCAAGGCCATTGCCATTGACGACAACGGCCGCCTTTTAGTGGAAGCCGGTGGGCGGCAGATCGCCATTGATCACGGCGAAGTGAGCATTAAGCCTGCACAGACAGAATAAGCCGCAAGGCCGGTTTTCCACATTTTGCAGCTGCAATGTGGAAAAAGGCCGAAGAGCCGCCGCACGGTTTTTGCCAAACAGCCTATGCCTTACACCGGCGGGCTGCAAAGGCCCCGCCGTATTGACAACTCAGAACCGTGCGGCATTACCAAAAAAGAGCGCCATACCAAGGCACAAAGCCAAGGTATGGCGCTCTTATTATTCAGGCAAAATTCCTGTAAGAATTACTTCTTAGCCTTCTCAGCGTTCACAGCCTCGATCAGCATGGGAGTAACCTTGAACAGGTCGCCGCAGATGCCGTAGTCAGCCACATCGAAGATGGGGGCAGTCTCGTTCTTGTTCACGGCGATGATGCACTCGGAATCCTGCATACCAGCAACGTGCTGGATAGCGCCGGAAATACCCAGAGCAACATAGATCTTGGGGTGAACGGTCTTACCGGTCTGGCCAACCTGACGGTCAGCAGTCATAAAGCCGGCATCAACCAGTGCACGAGAAGAACCAACAACGCCGCCGCCCAGAGCATCAGCCAGCTCCTGAGCCATAGCCATTGCCTTCTCCACATCGGAGGAAGCGCCGCGGCCGATGGAAACGATCACGTCTGCGCCGATCAGGTCAACCAGCTTCTTGGCAGCCTTCTCAACAGACAGGACCTTGGTCTTCAGGGTTTCAGCCTTCAGCTCGAACTCGGGCTTGATGATCTCGCAGGCATCAGCCTTAGCCTGGTTGAACTCTGCCTTCTTCATAACGCCGGGACGCACGGTAGCCATGGTGGGGCGGAAGCGGGGGCAGATGATGGAAGCCATCAGGTGACCGCCGAATGCAGGACGGGTCATCTTCAGGTCACGAGAAACATCGTGGGGCTTGCCCAGCACCAGAGCGGTGTTGGTAGCCTCGATGCGGGCCTCGGGCAGGGTGGAGCTTTCCTTCAGGAAGTTCTTGTAGATGCCCATGTCCACATCCAGGTGGGTGCAGTCAGCGCACAGGCCGGTGTGCAGACGAGCTGCGCAGCGGGGGCCCAGGTCGCGGCCGATGTTGGTTGCGCCGATCAGGAAAGCCTCGGGCTTACGCTGCTCAACAACCTGGCAGATCACATCGGTGTATGCGTCGGTGGTGTATTCCTTCAGCAGGGGGCTCTCGCAAACGATCACGCCGTCAGCGCCGTAGCCGCCCAGTTCCTTGGCAATGCCCTCGACATTGTCGCCCAGCAGAATGCCGTACAGCTTCACGCCCAGCTCGTCGGCCAGCTTGCGGCCCTCGCTGATCAGCTCGAAGTCAGTGGGCATCAGCTTGCCCTGGCGCTGCTCACAGAAGACCCAAACGTCATGGAAATCTTCCAGAATGGTATTGTTAAAAGTTGCCATGATTCATATACCCCTTTCTCAGATAATGTGCTTAGCAGCCAGCAGGCCAGCCAGCTTCTCAGCGGTTGCAGCATCTGCGCCTTCCAGCATCATGCCTACACCCTTCTGAGGAGGAGTGAAGGAGGTCAGGATGTTGGTGGGAGAGCCGCTCAGACCGATGGTAGTAGCATCGATCAGGGGATCGTCCTTCAGAGCGTTGTAGTCCAGAACTTCCACGGGCTTGTCGTAGCAGCCGAAGATCTCGTTCACAGACATATAACGGGGCTGGTTCAGCTCGCTGATGCAGGTGAGCAGGCAGGGGGTCTGAACCTCGATCATCATGTAGCCGTCTTCCAGCATACGCTTAACGGTGATGGTGTTGCCGTTCTTCTGAATGTCAGCAGCGTAGGTGACCTGGGGCAGGTTCAGCTTCTCAGCGATCTGAGGGCCAACCTGAGCGGTGTCACCGTCGATAGCCTGACGGCCGCAGAACACGATATCGTCAGCCTCGATGCCGATCTTGTTCAGGCCAGCGGCAATGATCTGGCTGGTTGCGTAAGTATCGGAACCGCCGAACTCACGGGCGGAGATCAGATAGCCCTTGTCGCAGCCGCGAGCCAGCAGCTCACGCAGCATGCCCTCTGCGGGAGGGGGGCCCATGGTGACAACGTCAACTTCGCAGCCGGTCTGCTCCTTCAGAACCAGAGCAGCCTCAACAGCGTTCAGGTCATCGGGGTTGATAATGGTAGCCATGGATGCACGATCCAGGGTGCCGTTCTCGTTCACGGCAACCTTGCCGGAAGTATCGGGAACCTGTTTTACACAAACAATTGCTTTCATTTTAAAATGTCCTCCTTACTTCAGCATTGCGCCGGAAATAACCATCATCTGCACTTCGCTGGTGCCCTCGTAGATCTCGGTGATCTTGGCATCACGCATCATGCGCTCGATGGGGTAGTCACGGGTGTAGCCGTAACCGCCGAACAGCTGCAGGCAGCGGCGGGTAACATCGCTGGCAGTACGTGCAGCGATCAGCTTAGCCATAGCGGCATCCACGCTGTAGGGTTCCTTGGTCTTGCCGTCCTGCACATTCTGCTTATGAACAGCTGCACGGTACACCAGCAGACGGGCTGCGTCGGTGCGGGCCTGCATCTCGGCCAGCTCGAACTGGGTGTTCTGGAACTGAGCGATGGAACGGCCGAACTGCTTACGCTCTTTCACGTATGCAACGGTCTCGTCGATAGCACCCTGTGCAATGCCCAGAGCCTGAGAAGCAATGCCGATACGGCCGCCGTCCAGAGTCTTCATGGCGATCACGAAGCCCTTGCCCTTAGCGCCCAGCAGGTTTTCCTTGGGAACGATGCAGTCCTGCATGATCAGCTCGCAGGTGGAAGAACCACGGATACCCATCTTCAGCTCGTGCTTGCCAACAGAGAAACCGGGGAAGTTACGCTCCACGATGAATGCGGAGATTTCCTTCTTGCTGCGGCCCTTCTTGTCGGTGGTGGTGCCGGTGATGGCAATGATGATGAACACATCTGCATAGCCAGCGTTGGTGATGAAGATCTTGGAGCCGTTCAGCACCCAGTGATCGCCTGCATCCACAGCGGTGGTCTGCTGGCCCTGAGCGTCGGTGCCTGCACCGGGCTCGGTCAGGCCGAATGCGCCGATCTTCTTGCCGCTCAGCAGGTCAGGCAGATACTTCTGCTTCTGCTCAGGGGTGCCATTCTCAAAAATGGGAGCGCAGCACAGCGAGGTGTGTGCGGAAACGATAACACCGGTGGTGCCGCAAACCTTGCTCAATTCCTCAACGGCCATGGCGTAAGTCAGCACATCGCCGCCGGCGCCGCCCAGCTCTTTGGGGAAGTAAATACCCATCATGCCCAGCTTAGCCATTTTCTTGACAGTCTCTTCGGGGAAGCGTTCCTGCTCGTCAACTTCCTGCGCCAGAGGCTTGACTTCGTTCTGAGCGAACTCCTGGAACATTTTCTGTGCCATTGCTTGCTCTTTGGTCAACTGAAAGTCCATCTTAAATCCTCCAATTTTCATTTTTAATTTAAAGCCCACGGGGGACAGGCCCCAAATAGCCTGTCCCCTTATTGGACAAAAATTAACGATTTTGGGTCAGGCCCATCCTGACACGGTGATCACTGTGCGTCGGTAGCAACCTTGCCGCCGTTTGCGTAATTGTAGAAGCCCTTGCCGCTCTTCACGCCCAAATGGCCGCCGAACACCATCTTGCGCAGCAGGGGGCAGCAGCGATACTTGGCATCGTGGGTGTTGTTGAACATAACGTCCATGATAGCAACCACGATATCCAGGCCGATGTAGTCGCCCAGCTCCAGGGGGCCCATGGGAACGTTGGCGCCCAGCTTCATAGCAGCATCGATGTCGGCAATGGTAGCAACGCCTTCCATCTTAATGAAAGCGGCTTCGTTGATCTCGGGGATCAGGATACGGTTTACGATAAAGCCGGCAGCCTCGGTGACCTCAACGGGAGTCTTGTTGATCTTGGATGCGATCTCCTTTACGGTCTGCACAGCCTCAGCAGGAGAGTTCACGCCTGCGATAACCTCAACCAGCTTCATGACAGGAGCGGGGTTGAAGAAGTGCATACCAACAACGGGGTGCTTGATGTTCTTTGCGATAGCGGTGATCGACAGAGAAGAGGTGTTGGAAGTGAACACGCACTCGGGCTTGCAGATAGCGTCCAGCTCGCCGAAGGTCTTCTGCTTAACGCCCAGATCTTCGAATGCAGCCTCCACGATCAGATCGCAGTCCTGGCAGATATCTTCCTTCAGGCCGGTAGTGATACGGTTCAGGATGACATCGGCAGCTTCCTGAGTCATCTTGCCGCGGCTTACGCGCTTGCCCAGAGCAGAAGCGATCTTTGCCTTGCCGCCTGCAGCCCACTCGGGCTTAATGTCGCACAGGGAAACCTCAAAGCCCTCGCACTGAGCAAAAGCCTGAGCGATACCGGAACCCATTGCACCTGCACCAATAACACCAATTTTCATAGTAATAGCCTCCAAATAAATGTTGATCTCAATTCAAAATTATTTATGAAGCCAGCTATGGCACAATACTCCCTAAGGTATATTGTACCATAGTTGGCCCAATTTGTGCAATAAATAACAATCTATTCCACAGAGAATTTCTGTGAAATTTTTTTGCCGTTTTTTGGGCAATTTGTCCAAAATGCTTAATTGTTTGTGAAAACCGCCTTGGGTTTGGGCTTTTCACGGCTCAGGAAGCAGCCCATACCCTCTTTCTGGTCGTGGGTCTCAAAGCAGCTGCCAAACAGCTTTTCTTCGATCACTTCGCCCTCTTCGGTGGTCACTTCCAGGCCCTCGTTGATGGCCTTTTTGCATGCCTGCACGGCAATGGGAGCATTGCGTGCGATCTTGTTTGCCAGTTTCATGGCCTGCTCCATCAGCTCAGCCTGGGGATAAACATGGTTCACCAAACCAATGCGCAAAGCCTCCTCGGCGCCGATGTTCACAGCTGCATACACCAGCTCCTTGGCCATGCCTGCGCCCACCAAACGGGCCAGACGCTGGGTGCCGCCGAAGCCGGGCGTAATGCCCAGGCCCACTTCGGGCTGGCCGAACATGGCGTTTTCGCTGCAAATACGGATATCGCAGCTCATGGCCAACTCGTTGCCGCCGCCCAGTGCAAAGCCGTTCACGGCGGCGATCACCGGAATGGGGAAGGTTTCAATGCTGCGGAAAATATCGTTGCCCATCTTGCCGAAAGCCTCGCCCTCGGCCTTGGTCATCACGCTCATGGCGGCAATGTCGGCACCGGCCACAAAGCTCTTTTCACCTGCACCGGTCACCACAATGCAGCGCACGGCGTTCTGGTCTACAGCATCAAAAGCTGCCTTCAGATCGTTCAGAACATCAGGATTCAACGCATTCAGTGCCTGCGGGCGGTCAATGGTGATGATCTCAACAGCGCCCTGCACTTCGGTAGTAACAAAACCCATGGTTCATTCGCTCCTTTTCGTATCATTTGCAGATGCCTCTTCCGGCGGTTTGCCAAAAAAGTGTCAATCAGCAAAAACGCCGGGGCTGGGCCGCAAAAGAGCCCGGCCCCGGCCGATTCTCTATTTATTTCTGCTTATGCCGCAGCGAGATCACATCTCAACCACAGTTGCGCAGCCCATGCCGCCGCCGATGCACAGGGTAGCCAGACCCTTGTGAGCGCCGCGATGCTTCATGGCGTACAGCAGAGTGACCAGGATACGAGCGCCGGATGCACCCACGGGGTGGCCGATGGCGATAGCGCCGCCGTTCACATTCAGCTTCTCCTTGTCAAAGCCCAGAGCCTCGCCCACAGCCAGAGACTGAGCAGCGAAAGCCTCGTTGGCCTCGATCAGGTCCATATCAGCAACAGTCAGGCCGGCCTTAGCCATAACCTTCTTGGTAGCAGCGATGGGGCCCAGACCCATAACCTCGGGCTCAACGCCAGCCAGAGCACCTGCAACCCAGGTAGCCAGAGGCTTAACGCCCAGCTCCTTAGCCTTCTCTTCGCTCATGATCACCAGAGCGGCAGCGCCGTCGTTGATAGCAGAAGAGTTGCCGGCGGTCACAATGCCATCGGGCTTGAATGCGGGCTTCAGCTTGCCCAGCACTTCCATGCTGCTCAGGCGGGGGCCTTCGTCGGTATCAAACACGGTATCGCCCTTCTTGCCCTTGATGACAACGGGAACGATCTCTTCCTTGAAAGCGCCGTCCTTGATTGCCTTTTCAGCCTTTACCTGGCTGTTGTAAGCAAACTCGTCCAGCATTTCGCGGTTGATGGGGCTGTAGCCGTACTTCTTCTGGAAGGTTTCGTTGGTGCAGATGTTCTCAGCGGTCATGCCCATGTGCTTGTTGAAGCCGGTTGCATCCCACAGAGCATCGTTGACCATGGTGTCAACCAGCTCGCTCTTGCCCATGGGTGCGCCCATGCGGTAGCCGTAACGGCCCTTCATCATGGCAAAGGGAGCCATGTCCATGTTCTCCATGCCGCCTGCCACAACGATGTCGGCATCGCCTGCCATAATCATGTCGGCAGCCATGTTCACGCAGTTCAGGCCAGAGCCGCAAACAACGTTCACAGTCACAGCGGGAACTTCGATGGGCAGACCAGCCTTCAGAGAAGCCTGGCGTGCCACGTTCTGGCCCAGACCAGCCTGGATCACGCAGCCCATGTAAACATGGTCGACCTGCTCAGGCTTTACATTTGCGCGGTTCAGGGCTTCCTTGATCACGATGGAGCCCAGCTCAGCTGCGGGCACATTGGCCAGGGTGCCGCCGAACTTGCCGACAGCAGTACGGCAGGCGCTTGCGATTACGATTTTCTTCATGGTTAGCCTCCTAAAATAAATGTTTGAACCATTTTATCTTCATGCGGCGGGCACAGGCTCCGTATCACACCTGTACCGTTCACATTACTACTGAATCAAAAGGGCTTTGTGCCGCTTTTGTCCGATTGCTGCTCTCGCAGCTCGGCAAACTTTTTTTCGAGCGCAGCCTGCACGGGCGGCGTTACGAATTTAGAAATATCCGAGCCGTAAGAAGCAGCCTCACGCACAATGGTGCTGCTCAGATAGCCCCAGCGGATGCTGGTGGCAAAAAACACAGTGTCCACACCGGGCATCAGTGCATGGTTGGTCTGCGCGATCTGGATCTCGTTTTCAAAATCCGATACAGCGCGCAGGCCCCTTACCATTACCGTGGCATGGTTCTTTTTGGCAAAATCCACCGAGAGCCCTTCAAAGGCCACCACCGACACATTGGGGATATCCTTGGTGCACTCCTGCAAAAGCGCCACACGCTCTTCCAGAGTAAACAGCGGATTCTTGGCGCTGTTTTTCAGCACACCGATCACAAGCTTGTCCATCACTTTGGATGCGCGCTTGATAATGTCTAAGTGGCCGCGGGTAACGGGATCAAAGCTGCCGGGGTAAACTGCTGTTGCCATGGTAGTAATGCCTCATTTCTTTTGTTCGGGGTCTTATCCGTTTGACTTCCCCTGGACGGCTGCGTAAAATTTGCATACTATCTTTATATCTATTAAACGATATCCGAGCGGGCTTGTCAATTGGTTTTATCGTGACAATTTTGCTAATAATTTGTGAGGAAATTCGTCATTTGGAACAGCTGTTCTCAAATGAGAAACTTTTAGCGTTTTGTGTTTCCCAATAGAAACTAATTACGGTTCCTGTTCTCTTTTTCTATACTTATCTTGACCAAAATGGCACTTGATGTTAATATCTTTAATAAAGCAGAAAGATTTTTTCTTTTTCCTTATTCCGTTTCTTTGCAGGCGGTTTTGCCTGCTCTATTATACTTATTTAAAAAGTGAGGTTTTGGAAGATGGATTTCAAAGCAAGCTATCAGCAGAAACTGGCCACTCCCGAACAGGCTGCCGCTCTGGTAAAAAGCGGTGACTGGGTGGACTATGGCTGGACCACCGGCACCCCCGTGGCTGTGGATGCAGCCATTGCAAAGCGCCTGCCCGAATTGAAGGATGTCAAGTTCCGCGGCGGCATTCTGATGTGGGTTCCCGAGATCTTCAAGATCGAAAACCCCGCCGAGCATTTCAGCTGGAACAGCTGGCACATGGGCGGCATTGAGCGTAAGGCTGTGGCACAGGGCTTCAGCTTCTACAGCCCCATCCGCTATTCTGAGCTGCCCCGCTACTACCGCGATATGCCCGAGGATGTGGATGTTGCCGTGTTCCAGGTTGCCCCCATGGACAACCACGGCTACTTCAACTTTGGCCCCAACGCCAGCCACATGGCCGCCGTGTGCGAGCGCAGCAAAAAGGTGATCGTGGAAGTGAACAAGAACATGCCCGTGTGCCTTGGCGGCAGCGAGGTTGGCGTTCACATTGACGATGTGGATATGATCGTGGAAGGCGATTCCCCTGCCATTGCCCAGCTGGGCGGCGGCGGTGCCCCCACTGAGGTGGATCAGGCCGTGGCCAAGCTGATCGTTGAGCAGATCCCCAACGGCGCCTGCCTGCAGCTGGGTATCGGCGGTATGCCCAACGCCGTGGGCAGCATGATCGCTCAGAGTGACCTGAAGGATCTGGGCGTTCACACCGAAATGTATGTGGATGCTTTCGTGGATATCTCCATGGCCGGCAAGATCACCGGCGCCCACAAGCAGATCGACAAGGGCCGCCAGACCTATGCCTTCGGTGCCGGCACTCAGAAGCTGTATGACTTCCTGGACGGCAACCCCGCCTGCATGAGCGCCCCCGTGGATTACACCAACGACATTCGCAGCATCAGCGCTCTGGACAACTTTATCTCCATCAACAACGCTGTGGATATCGACCTGTTCGGCCAGGTGAACGCTGAGAGCGCAGGCATCAAGAACATTTCCGGTGCAGGCGGCCAGCTGGACTTTGTGCTGGGCGCTTACCTGAGCCACGGCGGCAAGAGCTTTATCTGCATGAGCTCCAGCTTTATGGATAAAAAGACCGGCCAGATGCAGAGCCGCATCCGCCCCACCCTGGCAAACGGCAGCATCGTGACCGACACCCGCGCCAATGTGCACTATTTCGTGACCGAGTACGGCATGGTGAACCTGAAGGGCCTGAGCACCTGGCAGAAGGCCGAGGCACTGATCAGCGTGGCACACCCCGATTTCCGTGAGCAGCTGATCCAGGATGCCGAAAAGATGAACATCTGGCGCCGCAGCAACAAGTAATACAAAAGCCTTTCGCTTTCAAAGCCGCTTCCGCAGGGAGGCGGCTTTTTTTGTCGGCCGCTTTCACGGCTGCCTTTTTTCCGGCAAATGCCGGGGCTTTTTCCGGCTGTTTTCTCATAAAATGGGATCACCGCCGGCCTTCGGCCCGCCCCTGTGTTCCCTTGCTGTACCCTTATCATAACACTTCGTTATTTTTTTATCAATATTTTGTTTGCCTTTATTTATAGCAACTTGCTATTTTTATTTTAATTTTCATTGGTTTTTACAATCAATTCACACTCTCGTTTTTTCATCTCTCGCTCTGAATTTTGCACATTTCGTGTAAGAATGCGCTTTGTCTTGTATCGCGGCGCGTTTTCCTATATAATAGGTTAGTTATATTGTCTTTTAAGGGCACTTCGCGCCCATCGGCCCGTTTTGCCCGTTTGGATCTTCCCGGAAAGGGGTTTCGTGCATGGTTTTTTCCTCGGTGCAGTTTTTGTTTGTGTTTCTGCCCCTGGTGCTGATTTTTTATTACGCAGTTCCCTTGCGGCTCAAAAACTGGGTGCTTTTGGGCTTCAGCCTTTTGTTTTACGCTTGGGGCGGCGTGCGCTACACGCTGCTGATCCTTGTCAGCATTTTGTGCAACTATCTGTGCGGCCTTGCCATGGAGCGCTGGAGCGCCCCTGCCCTCCGCCGGGCCGTGCTGGCGCTGGGCGTTGTGTTCAATTTAAGCCTGCTGGGCTATTTTAAGTATTACGACTTCTTTGTAAGCAGCCTGCATTCCGCAGGGATTGGCCTGTTGAGCGTGCGCGGCATCGTGCTGCCCATCGGCATCAGCTTTTACACCTTTCAGGCCATGAGCTATGTGATCGATCTTTACCGCGGGCAAATTGCCGTGCAGCGCAGCCTGCCGCGCTTTGCACTGTATATTTCGCTGTTTCCCCAGCTGATCGCCGGGCCCATCGTGCGCTATTGCGACATTGAAGCATCGCTGCCTGCCGAAACCCGCCGGGCCGACAGTGCGGATTTTTGCTACGGCATCAAGCGCTTTATTTTTGGCCTTGGCAAAAAAGTGATCTTTGCCAACCAGCTGGGCAGCTACTACGCCGTGATCACCAGCGTAAGCCCCACCGTGCTGCCGTGGCAGGTGTTGGCGCTGGGCAGTGTTTTGTATGCCATGCAGCTGTATTATGATTTTTCCGGCTACAGCGATATGGCCATTGGCCTTGGGCATATGTTTGGGTTTTCCTTTCCCGAAAACTTTGATTATCCTTACCTCAGCCGCTCCATCAGCGAATATTGGCGGCGCTGGCACATCACACTGGGCACATGGTTTCGCGAGTATGTGTATATCCCGCTGGGGGGCAACCGCAAGGGCAGCGCCCGCACGCTGCTGAACCTGTTTGTGGTGTTTTTCCTCACCGGCCTGTGGCACGGTGCAGACTGGCAGTTTGTGGTGTTCGGCATTTTAATGGGCCTTACCGTGGTGCTGGAGCGCCTGTTTCTGCGCAAGATCCTGGACAAGCTTCCCCGCCTTTTCGGCCATGTATACACCATTGCAGCCCTGTATGTAATGCTCACGATCTTTGGGGCCAACAGCCTTGGCAGCGGTTTAAAAACCCTGCGCGGCATTTTTACGCAGCAGACAGGCGCACCCCAGTATGTGTTCAGCCAGTTTGTGGACGGCCGCCTTTGGTGCGTGCTGTTTTTGGCGCTTTTGCTGTGCGGCCCGCTGCAGGCGATTTTGCCCCCTCTGCGCAGGGCGCTTTACCACAAGGAGGATATTTCCCTGCCCGGTATGGTGCTGCTGATCGGCATTCTGCTGTTTTCCATCATGCGGGTAACGGCCAGCAGCTATAACCCGTTTATCTATTTCCGCTTCTGATCGGCACGGACCGGGAAAGGAGTTTTTCTTGAATCTCAAAAAAATCAAGCAATATGCTTTCATCGGCCTGTTCGTGGGCGGTATGTCGCTGGCATTCCCGGTGTTCAATGTGTTTTCCAAGCAGCTTTCGCTGGACAATCACGAAAACCGCCTGCTCACCACGCTGCCGGATGTTCTGGCCTCTCCCTTAGGCAAGCTTCCGGATGCGCTGAACACCTTTTTGGCCGACAATTCCCCCTTTCGCTATCAGCTGGTGATCGCCAACGCCAATTTGAACTACGATGTGTTTCACACGGTGGAATCCGATCAGGTGCTGATGGGCAAAAACGACTGGCTGTTTTTTAAAGACGGCCCCAACGCCGCCACGCCTGTGGCCAACTATCAGGGCCTTGTGCGCATGAATCAGGATCAGCTGGCGCAGCTGGCGCAAAACCTGCAGTCGCTGGCCGATGCCTATGCCGCGCGGGGCGGGCAGCTGGTGATCAGCTTTGCCCCCAGCAAGGATCTGATCTACCGCGAATATATGCCGGAGGATTACCCCGTGCTCTCAGAGGTCGATCTCACCCGTCAGGTAGCGGATTATCTGGCCGACAACACCAGCCTTGAGATCAGCTATGTGCCCGAAAAGCTGCTGGAGATCAAAAGCCAAACCAGTATGCCGCTGTTTTTTAAAACCGACACCCACTGGAACCACGCCGGTGCGCTGATCGCGCTGGACGATGTGCTGCAGCGCGTTGGCGGCGAAGCCCAGCGCTTTGTGGACTATGACTTTCATGTAAACGGCACCCAAAGCGGCGATCTGGCCAATGTGTCGGCACTATACACCCGCCTGGAGGCCGATCAAGACTATTACCCAGCCAACTATGCCCCCGTGCGTGACCGCCGCTCGGTGATCGTGTACGGCGATTCCTTCAGCGAGTATTATATGCCCTATCTCACCGCCCAGTTTGACAATGTGTGGCGCGATGCACTGGCCAATTTAGACCGCAACACCCTGCCGGACTGCGGGGCGGATATCGTGATCATAGAGGCCAACGAGCGCAGCTTTGAAACCCTGTGCGAAGTGCTGCAGCCCCATTGATGCCCCGTGCCTGCCTGTTTTTGGCCGAATGGCCTGTACAGGATATTTTTCAAAAGCCTTTTTGTTACACAATCTGTGCAAAAAGGCTTTTTGTCTGCTGTTTTATTGACTTTATATCTAAGCCAAAAGCGCAGGCAATACTTTGTGTATTGGCGAGCATTTTGGCAACGCAGATGCCGTGCCGCAGCCGCCGGAGCGGTGCTTAAGCCGTAAGGCGGGAATTGTGCGGTGGTGCCTTAAATAAATATGCCATGGATTTTATCGTAAAGCATTGCCGCAAAGCCCCAGCCCTGCCTGCTTCGCGTTATGCGGTAATGCACTGAAATTTCACCGGAGTGTTTTGTTATGTCATTTTCCAAAAAAATCCGCCGTTTTTGTTTGCAAAACCGCCTGTTCTGTGTGCTGCTGTTTGCGCAGCTGGCCTTTTTGCTGGCGCATTTTGCACTTGCCATGCGCGTGCAGCAGCCCATTGTGCTTGCAGGCAGCGAGTTAAACGCCCTTTCTCAAAACGCCGTGATCTCCGGCGAAAGCATTTCCATGCAGGACAATGAGGATTACGGCCCCTTTGCCGAAACCCCGCTGCTTGACCTGAAAAAAGGCAGCTACACCGCCACCGTGACCTATGAGTCCAGCTTGGAGGGCGCCAAGGTTTTTCAGGACAATGACTATATCACCATGAATGATCAGGTGCTGGAGGCTTCTGACGGCTACGCCTCTTTCACCCTGTGGGCACGCGGAAACACCGCCACCAGCTTTAAGTTTTCCTACAACGGCGGCACCCGCAGCATCTATCAGTTCACCGTTACCCCCACCCACGCATACGCCCGGGTTTCCAGCATCAGCTGGCTTTTGTTCTTTGTTTTGGCTGATCTTTTGCTGTTGGCGCTGCGCGGCAAGCTGCCCTGCATTTGCCGCAGCAGCTATGCCTCCCGGCTGATCTGGGCCGGGCTGGCCGGGCTGGTAATTTTTCAGAGCCTGCCCATGTTTGCCGGTTTTTTGTTCAGCGGGCATGATTTGAGCTTCCACTTAAGCCGCATCGAGGGCCTTGCCAGCGGCCTTGCCGCCCATGAATTCCCCGTAAAAATTTACCCCTCGCTGGTGAATGGGCAGGGCTACGCCAACGGCGTTTTTTATGGCGATCTGCTTTTGTATATTCCCGCTGTTTTGCGCCTGGTGGGCTTTTCGCTGCAGGCCAGCTATCAGATCTATGTGGTGCTGATCAATCTTTTCACCGTGCTGGCCGCCTATTGGTGCTTTGGCAAAATGGCCGAAAGCCGCACCGTTGGCCTGCTGGGCGCTGCGCTGTACAGCCTGAATTTGTATCGCCTTACCAATTTATATGTGCGGGCCGCCGTGGGCGAATACAGTGCCATGGCCTTTTTGCCGCTGATCCTGTATGCACTGTGGGCGGCCTTTACCCTGCCCACCGATGCCCCCGGCTATAAAAAACTGTGGATTCCGGGCGTGATCGGCTACAGCGGGCTGATCGTTACCCACATTCTCACCTGCGGCATGGCGGCCATTTTCACGATTTTGGCCTGCTTTGTGTGCATTCGCAAGGTGTTTTGCAAAGAAACTTTTGCCGTGCTGGCGAAGATCGTGATCTACACCACCCTTGCCTGCCTGTGGTTTTTGGTGCCCTTTGCGGATTATATGTTCACCGATACCTTCCGGGTGCAAAGCGAAACCTTTTCCATTTGGCATACGATTGTGCAAAGTGCCGAGCCTTTGCAGATTTTTGATATTTTTGCCCGGGCCGGTGGTGCAACCGCCGTGCTGGCCGACGGCATTGGCAGCGATATGAGCTTTACCGTGGGCGGTGCGCTGCTGGCGGGCTGCCTGATCCTGCCGGTGCTGCTGCTGATGCACTTTGCGCCTGACAAAGCCGAAAAAAGCGCGCTGTTCTGTTTGGCTTTTGGCGGCCTTTCCATGTGGATGGCCACCGCCTATTTCCCTTGGTATCCGCTTTCCCGCATTCTGCCTCCACTGGGCGCCTATGTGCAAACCATGCAGTTCAACTGGCGTTTTCAGGCCATAACGGGCGTTTGCCTGGCGGCCGCAGCCGTTTTGGGGCTGCGGGCATTGCGCCGCTTTGACAAAAAGGCCTTTGCCGCAGCAGGCTGCATTCTTTGCTGCGCCGCACTGATCACCAGCAGTTTTCTGTTCCACGATTTATACGAAACCAAGGATGCCTGCTTCTACCGCGAAATGTCCGATATGCAGCAGGGCACCGATCACTCCGCCTTTGCGCGCCTGAAGGTGCAGATTTCCATGGGCGAATACCTGCCCGCCGAATCGGACCCGGAAACGATTTGGTTTGCAGCCAGCCCCCGCTATAACGCCGATGCCCTGACCGTAACGGATTACCAGCGCTCCGGCCTGCGCATTGCCTTTACCGCGCAAAACCTCGCCGCCGAGCCCCAGCCCATCACGCTGCCGCTCACCGGCTATAAAGGCTATCACGCCTATGCAAACGGCGAGGCGCTGCCCACGGTGCGGGCCGCGAACGGCCAGCTGCAGCTGGAACTCCCCGCCGGGTTCAGCGGCAATGTGACCGTAAAATTCACCGAGCCCTTCTACTGGCGCGCCGCAGAGATCATAAGCCTTGCCTGCATCCTGTGCGGGGCTGTAGTACAGCTTATATCGTACAATCGAACAAAACACAAAAAAATGAGTCCTATTGTATCGGAGGTAGCCGCATCGTGAATTCGTTCTTGCAAAAAAGCACCACCCCTCGTAAAAAAATCGATTTTTGGTCTGTCCTGCCTTGGGTTTGGCTGGTTTTAGCCTATTGCGTCACAATGGGCTTTTTGGCATTGCACGGCCGTGCTTATATCGACAGTGACACCGCATCTGAATTGGTATTGGCCGATCTGCTCAACAAAGAAGGCGGCATTTTAAGCACAAACTGGGGCTATTCTACAGAGCTTCGTGTTTTCTACTTGCAAATTTTTTATCGCCTTGCCTTGCTGATTTTTCCGCATAACTGGTATGCTGCCCATATTTTAGGAGTTGCTCTGTGGGCGCTTGCTCTGATCCTTAGCTTCCTTTATGTGGCTCGCGAACTCGGCCTTCAAAATGCAGGTGTGTGGGGTGCTGCCGCTTTGGCCTGCCCGTTCGGTTTGTGGTATCTTTGGTACGGTTTATTCGGCGGTTTTTATCTGTATTACATGGTCACACTTTTGCTGTCCTTCGGGTTCGTGCTGCGTGTGCTTCGCTCCACCACCAAAAAACAGCGGATCGTACACCTTGCTCTGCTGGCTGTTT
>SFIE01000054.1 GCA_004555405.1 Subdoligranulum sp. | reverse complement strand
TACCCGCCGCACTGGTGATCATCTTAATGCAGCCCAGCGCCTCGGTTTTTGTGATCAGCTCGGTAACATCTACATTCCCGTAAAATGCAAGGCTCGGCATGCCCGGCACCCAGTCTGCCGTCATGCCGGATACACTCACGGTCTGGGTGTAGGGTGCGCTGCCGCTCCAACCGGAGGCGGGCAGCGACACAAGCACATATTTGAGATTGTCCACCTCCGCAGCCAGGCCGCCGAGGCTGGTGCCGATGGCCTCGAAGGCCTTACTGGGCGTTGCATCCGCAGAAAGGCCTACCGCTGCTGCGGCCGCATCGCTCAGCAGATTTTGCTTGTTGAGGGGTGTGCCCTCAGTGATGGGGCTGTCCGCGTGCTCCCATGTCACATACTCTTGAGTGCCGTCCGCCTCTTTGGTGACGAGCACTCTATTTTTATAGGTTGGTTTGCGATCAACCATAGTGTTATCCTCCGCATTCCGCCGCGCCGCAAATGGCCCATGCGGCCTTGGTGTTATCGATATAGCCGAGCAGGCGTTGCTGTGCCTCCTCGATTTGATTTGCGCCTGTGTGGGTTAGCCCCTCCATGGTATCGGGCAGCGGGGCACTCACGCCGAAGGCCGCCAGTAGGGCCTGCACATTGCCGAGATAGCGCTCCATCTGTACGGTAGTAGGCCACTCGGCGGCAGAAAATGTACCCGGCAGTCCCCAGTCGGTTTTATGCACAAGCGTGCCCGGGTCAGTGCCCATGGCCTGCAGCATGGCATCTAACTCGGCACTGTTGCTCTCCACCCGGTTGAGGTCGCTGGCGTTGTAGCTGCCTTTGTCTGTACCCAGCATAACATCTGCACTGGTCCGGTCTGTGACAAATTGCATTACCACACCTCCCCGCTCTGCACTGTGCCGCTATCCGGCGCGGCGATACCCAGCTCCACATTTTGGCCATGGATCACAAGCTCTGCCACCGCCTTGCCACTCAGGTGCAGTGTGCGCTCTGTGATATACCCGATCAGCTGCCCATCAAAGGGTTTCTCGGTGACTACCATCTGGCCGGGCTGCTCGCCCGCGTAGACCACCGATTGCTCCAGTTTATGCCGGTAACGGCTGTAATCATATAAGCGCTGCACAGCGGCTTTTTGCGCTGCCGGGGACACCAGCGTGCTGTCCTCCACCGTCTGCGCGTTGCTCTTATCCTGCGCAGTGGCCGTGGCTGCCCGCTTAGTGGCCCGGGTGGTATAGTCGATGTACTTTGTACCTGTGATCGTCACCTGCCCGGAGGAGGGTACGGTAAAATGCACACTGTTTGGGCTGCTGTCCGTGATCGTACCGCCAGTAATGCTGTAGCCCGTGTAGGGCTCGCTGTTGATCACTGTGTAGCTACCAGGCTCCAGATCGTCCTGGTACACCTGCTCGGCCTCGCTGCTTACTGCATATCGGTGACTATCCACCGCCACCTCTGTAACCAGCGCTTCGGTGGTGACCTTGCCGCCGGTGAGGATGCTGGCCTTGGTGATGGCCGTATTGGCCTTGCTTGCCACCGGCACGAATCGCACCTTGTCGGTGCCCACCGTGGTGATCATGGCGCCCGCCGCAAAGCAGGCCTGCAGCAGCGCACTGCGCTTGTCCGTGTTCGGCAGCCAGCCGGTGAGCAGCGTATTTTCCAGCGCTGGATCAACCTCCGCCGCAAAGTCGCCGCCGATGATCTCCCGCACCAGTGCACCAAATGGCTTATCGGTGTACATTCCACCGTCCGTGTTGCTATCTGCCAGCACCTGCACGGCATCGATGCAGTCCACCTGATACAGCCATTGCGCTGACTTCTCCGAGCTGTCGACATACAGCGTGCCCAGGTACTCGCCACCCTGCCAAAACTCCAGCGGCTGGCGCTGCTGGAAATGCAGAACGCGCTGCTTGGTATCGCGCAGGATAAAGCTGCCCGTGCTGCCCGGCAGCTCTGTGCTGCTGGGGTCCACCTCTTGATGCAGCTCGCAGCGCTGCAGCTCCGCTCCCTCGAACACCTCCAGCTTACCCACCAGCAGCCGCGTAAGGCGCAGGAAGCGCTTCGGCACACTGGTGGCATAGAAGGTGATCACCAGACGGCTGAAAGCCTCCACCTCCTGCGAGTAGGTGTACTGCGTGCCATCCGGCGTGATCTCACTCTCGGCCAACAGCAGCGAATCGCGGTACCACTCCGCCCGCAGCCTGGTACAGTACTCCCCTGCTGCTTCGTCGAACCAGAAGGTCAGGCCGGTGGCGGTGTACTTGTTGTCCAGTGTGAGTGTAAGCACCACCGGCTCTGCGAACACACCGTCTGCGCCGGAGATCTCCGTGCTGCAAAAGCTCAGCCCAGCGGGAGCCGCAGGCATTAGCTTGGCGCTGCCGTCCAGCCTCCAATAGCCGGGCTCCAGTGTGGCATAGCGCTCGGTTTTGCGCTCGGGGTATACTCTCCCGTCCCAGCCGGTCTGCGCGTTTCCTGCGGCCGCTGCTCCCTCATTTGCGCCGGTAGGAATGTCTTTGTAATAAATGGTCGGCATTACGGCACCCTCTTTGCTCGCATGGCAATGTACTTGATCTTGAGCCCAGCCCAAAAGTTTTTACCGTCCTCCACGCGCTGCAGCTGATCGCTGCCGCTGCTCACATACATCTGCTGCGTGAGCACACCGGCGCGACCATACGGGAAACTGACTGCATGGCTGTCCACCGGCGCGCTAAGGATCTCCCACAGCTCGTCATAGTCGCCGGGGGACAGCTTGCTGCAGTCGATCTCCATCTCGTAGTTGTAGTAGGTGCCGATGATGTCGCGGAACATAGCGCCGTCGGCGATCGTGCGGCCGGTGTTCTCTCCGTCCAGCACCTCAAAGCTGCGGGTGAGGCTCATCACGCGCACATTATAGGCATGGCCGTCAATGGTGAATACTTGCTGCGCCATCAGTATGCGCCCCCTTTGATCAGTGTTGGGCCCTTGCGCTTGCGCTCGGTATCGATCACCGGGCGCAGCACACGGCCCAGTTGGGCCAGATTGCCCTCAAACCATATCGTCACCTGCAGGCCACCGATTTCCTCCCGCACAATGCTGCGGATCAGATCGGCGGGGGCCTCGATGTTCGTGCCATGCTTCTGGTCACCGAGCACCGCCAGAAATTCTCGGTTGGCTGGAATCACAGCACCCTGCGCCAGATAGGGAATTTGCGGCGCGGTGAGCTCGGCCATATTGATGCCAAAGTGTCGGCCACCCAACCCCGGCACCCAGCTGGGGATATCAATCTGAATACTGTTCAGCGCTCGGATCACCGCGTTGATACCATTGGTCACCGCGGAGATCATGCAGTTGATAAAGCCGATGATGCTGTTTACCGCGCCCTTTGTGGTCGTGGTCACGCTATCCCACACATCGCTTGCCGTGGCTTTGAGCTCATCCCAGTGCTGCACTACCAGCACAATAATTGCGATCAGCGCAGCCATGGCTGCCACCACCAGCGTGATGGGGCTGGTAAGCAGCCCAATGGCTATATTGAGCAGCCCGGCAGCAGCGGCAATGGCTCCCAGAGCCAGCGCAATGCCCAGCGCGATCGTGGTAAAGGTGCCCAGTATCTCACCCACATCCTCGCCGAACAGCTCGGAGAAAAACGCAATCAGCAGATCCTGCGTTGATTGCAGCGCCGTCAGCAGCAGCTCCCATGCACTGGTGGCGATGCCCATCCAGTCGATATTGGCGATAAACTGCGCAATGCCTGCGCCTATCGCCGCCGGGTCAGCGTTGCTGATTGCCCGGGTCAGCTCATCCAGCGCCCCCTGCACGAACAGCGAGAGGTCAACACCCAGTGCTGCCCAGTCGAGATTGGCCAGAAAGCCCGCTAACAGCTGCAGGGCAATGGATATGCCCGCCACAAACAGCGCGCCCAGATGGCCCCAGTCGATCATCTCAGCCATGCCGTTGAACGCATCGGCCAGCTTGCCGCCCAGCGCCACCCAGTTGAAGGCGATCAAAAACGCATACAGAAACGAAATGCCGTTGTTGAGCTTTTTGCCCAGCCGCTTGCCCCAGGCGTGGGCGTCCCAATTATCCACCATGCTGTTGAGCTTATCCGCCAGCAGCTTACCTGCCCCGGCCCAATCACCTGCCTCAATGGCCGCCTTGACCTGATCGAGGAAGGGGCTTTGCGCCTCGTAGCTAAAGTTTGGGGTGACGGTCTGCGCGCCGGAGCCCGAGTCATTGCTGCTCAGCTGGTTGATGGTGTCGAATGCAGCCAGGCTCTTGCCTGCCTTTTTGGCCGCGCTGCCCACCGCGCCGATTGCTGCAGCCTCGGCCTTTGTGGCAGCCAGGCTTTTGCCGGTGAAAAACGAGAGCAGCTTGGCGAGGTAGCTCAGCGCAATAGCGGCGGCATTGGCCACCATGGTGAGCGCCGGTGCCAGCATTGCAGCCAAAGGTGCCACACACTGATACGCCGCGCCTTTAAGGTTTGCCATGGCCGTGGAGAGCGCCGTATTCTGCCGCAGCGCTGCCCCCATGCCCGACACAAGGTTTCTCAGCGCTGCGCTGACCGCGTTAAAGATCAGCGCGCCCATCAGAATGCGCCGCAATCGGGAGGAGAAGGTCTTTGCAAATTTGTTGCCGCGCAGCAGGTGGTTGGTGAAACGCTTTACCGCGCCGTTGGCCTTTTGAAAAGCCCCCACAAGCCCCTGTCCAAGAGTGCGCTTGAGCCCGGAGGCGGATTGCTGCAGCCGGGCGAACAAACCGCTAATGCGGCCCGCGCTGTTGGATGCCCTGTCAAGCGCACCCTGCTGCTGGTCTAAAGTTTGCCGCAGGCCTGCCTGCAGATTGCGGACGCGCTCGCTCTCGGCGGAGTTATCCGCTAAGCTCTTATTCAGCCTGTCCACTGCGGCCTGTGCAGCGGTGGCGCTTTTTTCGGCAGCAAGATATATGCTGGAAGTTTCCGGGTACTGCTTGGCGACCTGCTTTTCCACGAAGCTGTTTTTCTGCTCGGGGTTCAGCGCTTGATACTTGATGTTATTTCGCAGCCCTGCGCGCACCTTGTAAAACTTGGCGTTATACGCATCGCCTGCGTTTTCCAGCGCAGTCTGGGCCTCCTCCGCTGCCTTTTTAGCCTCCTCCAGCTGCTGCACCAGCTTGCTGCGCTTTGTGCCCAGATTGGCCTGCTGGGTATCCAGCTTGCTGATCTCTCGGCTGGTGCGCTGTACATTTTTCTTGAGGTCGGCCAGATTTTTGTAGGCAGTGCGGTTGTCGATCAACGATTTGATGATCACTCGAAAATCGGCCATGTTACACCCCCAGTCCTTTGAAAAATTCTTCTTCCGCCGCGCTCAGCTTTGGTGCGGTTTTGCCGATCAGCTCGGCGTTTTCCCGAGCGAACTCTTGCTCAGCCTTATCCAACGCCTTACCCTTGGCACGCTTGGATCGGATGTTGATCACTTGGGCAAAAAGGCCATCGCCGATGCCCATGTACGCCCCCACAAAATCCCACCAGTGCAGATACTCGCACCGGCGGCAGCTGTAGCCCAGTACCTTGTCGATGGCCGGGGCCATGATGCGCGCATCCTGCTCCCAGTCCACCAGCACCGGTTTAGGGGCCTGGTGCTCAGGCACACGCTCGCCGAGGTTGATAAACTCACACGCTGCCCGCATTGCCTCGTTACCGTCAGGCAGGCGCTGCCACGCGGGGTACATGATCTGCAGAAACGCCATACAGCGCTCCTGCTCGCTCAGGGCCTCGTCCTGCAGGGCTGCCAGCGCATCCAGCACCGCCCGGAAGTCGGATCGGATAGCAAAAAGCTGCCCGCAGATAGACACATCTACGGGCAGCTCCCACGCACTCATGCTTGGCCGGGGGCGAGCCCGGCAGCAGGAGCAGCAAGATATTTGCCGCTGTGCTTGGCTACTCGCTCGCCGGTGGCTTTGCCTGCCTGCCGCATGGCATCCTCGATCACCGGCAGCAGCTCCTCAAGCACATGCTCGACCACCAGCGTGCCGTCAGGGCAGATTGCAAGGCTGCTTACCCCCTGAAACACAACCGCACTTACAGGGCGGCCAAAAGCGCTATCGAGTGCCTGCTTTACCTGCCGGTCCAGCTCGGCGATCGCCGCCACGCTATCCATGCTGCCCGCTTTTTCCGTTACGCCCAGAATCACATTTTTGGCATCCTCAAAGCGCGGCAGCAGGCCGGGGTCGCTGGGGTTAAAGCTGATTGTGCCCAGCTCGCTGCCGTCTGCGTCCTGCAGGGCATACTTGCGCAGGCCAAGATCGATTTTAATTGCCATGCTGCTGCCTCCTTAGCCCTTGGTGAAGGTGGGCACACCGTCCGCGATCGTGGCGGTGCCCAGATCCTTATCGTTGGACAGGTACACATTCAGCGGCATGCCTACATAGCTGCTGCCGCCGAGGCTCTGGGGCACGATGGTGCAGCCCTTGTGCAGCTCGGCAGTAAAGCTGGTTTCGCCCATATAGGCGTGGACATTGAGCACCTCAAACATGCTCAGCTCACTGATCGCGTTGCGGCGCTCGATATCCAGCAGCTTTTCGCTCAATTTCTGGCCGCCACGGATCTGGTTGGGGTCCAGCGCCAGCATCGGCTTAGCGGCGGACACATCCACATCCGTAATGCCCAGGATGTCGGTTTTCTGGTCGGCGTCATGGTTAAACTCCATGCTGGCTTCTTCCACGCCGCGGCCCATAATCTCCCATGCAGGGGCTTCGCCCGTACCCACATTTACAAAGTGCATTTCCAGCTTACGGTCGGCTTTCTGGCCTGCCGTAAGGTTAATAGTGTTGCTTGCCATTAGTTACTCTCCTCAGCAATCAGCTTAATTTGAAGTTGGTACACCGCCGTATCCGCACCGGCCTGCGTGATCATACCGCTGTTGGCGGTAGTGATCCTGGTGCATTCGTATCCCGGCAGAGCCGGGTATTTATGCGCTCGTTCCTGCGCCATGATCCAGCGGCTCAGCTCGCCGAACAGCTCCGCTGCGCTCAGATTCTCCTGCAGGGCCACGCCGTAGGGCAGGCGGGCTTGAAACACAAGATTATACTCATCTATACCCATGCCGGTGATATCACAGCTGTGCTGCACACCGGCTACGGACACGCTGTATTCGGTGCTCAGGTTGCCGAGATAGCCCGTGTTGAATCGGTTATGCCTGTCGATCAACGGGCACTCTCGCAGCCATGCCCGAACGCTGCCGATTATACTCATTCTGCCTGCCCTCCTGCCAGCGTGGCGGCCCCGCGGACAATGTCCTCGCCGTGATCCGCCCACATACGGTCGGCCCAATACGCCCCGCGCATAGGGGCACCGTTAAAGTTGTACTCCGGATGATAATACATTCGCTTGGCGTAGGGCGTGGCATACACGATCTCGCCTTGCCCTATCACGGTGTTGGTCAACGCGCTGTCTTTAAGCGCGCCGGTGCGAAAGGGCACATACGGGTCAGCGAGGCGTATGATCTCGCTATCCACAAACACCTGCACCGCGCCGCCGGGCTCCAGCCCTCGCTCTCTGAGCAGGTCGGTCAGTCCGGACAGATCCAACTCGCAGTCAAATCGTGCGCTCATTACTTTGCCTCCAGATACAGGTGCGGGTTACGGCGCGAGGCGCGATTGTCATGGATTGCGATAATCGTTACCGTATTGCCCCCGTGGCTCAGCTTATCTCCGAGAGCAATAGTCCAGAAGGACTGCCTTTCCCCCTCGGTGAGCTTGCGCCAGTCCATAAACGGCAGGTATTCCGTCAGCTGATCCTCAAAAATCCGGATTTTGTAAAGGCTGGAGGACACCAGTCCGTTGCTGCTCGGGGCGGCTTGCACCGCCTCATACCAGCTCACCCCAGTGAGCGTGGTGCAAATCTCCATATCGGTATCCGTGTCCCCGTTATACCGGAGAGCGTGCAGAGTTACTGTTTGGTCCGCTACTAAGTGCCGCAATCCGACACCCCCTCATCTGCGCGCGGGGGCATGGTACACGCCGCCTGCGTAGATCATCCACCCGGTTACCGGGTTGAGCAGATAACGCGCGATCAGCCTACGCGTGCGGCTATGCTGGAGGCTATCCAGCGATGCCCCGCTCAGATAGCTCTCAGAGTAGCCATCATTGTTAGCCGATGTTACCGTTCCTGCGCCCGCTTCTGCTCCGGGGAGCAGTACCTCATCAATCAGCGCCAGCTGGCAGCTGCGTAAAATGGATACCGCATCGTCCCCCGCTGCTTGCTGGGCACGCCATGCAGTAGCGCGCAGTATCTCAGCTGCTGCGCGCTCTGCAAAGCGGGTAAACTCAACCTCTGTCAGCGTGGTGCCCGGGTGCGCGGTCAGGTAATCGGTATACCCTGCCCAGCCGATCATGTCAGCTGAGCAGCGGGCACCTTGATGACCGCCATACGGACATTCTTGGGGTCAAAGCGCAGGTCCCAGTTGGCGCTCTTGGTAAACTCTGCATCGGTGGGGGTTTCGCCCGCGATGCCGTCAGCCTTAAAGGATACGCCATTGGGGTGCAGGATCACAGAGCGGGTGTTGTACAGAATATCGGTACCGCCGCCCAGCTCGGGGTTGTAGTCGGTGTAGTCAGGGGTGCTGGTGCTGGGGGTTGCCTGCAGGAAGCAGCCCTGGCCCAACAGGTAGCACTTGTATTCGGGGTTACTGTCAGCGCCCTTGGCGTTGTAGGTGCCTCGATCGTTGACCACGACGATCAGGCCGTTGATGGTGGGCAGCTCCACTTCGCGCGCCAGCACATTGGTGATGGTGTACTTATTGTAGTTGACCAGGCCCAGCTTCTGATAAGCGGCGAACACCTTACTGTGGATAATGTACAGACCGAAGCGGTTTGCGAAATCGCCCAGTGCGGCCTGCTGACCGTCGATCAGCAGCTCGCCGGTCACACCATTGGTGGCGGTGATCACATGCGAGGACAGCTTGGTCAGGCCCAGCACAGCGTCCGTGGTGCTGACCAGCAGATCCTGCCAGTACATACGCCAGTACAGACTGGTCTTTCGCGCGATAGCTGCCATGGGGTCAGCTGCGGTCAGCTCGCGCACCAGCTGGTTGGCTTTCCACGCCTTCATGCGGTCGAGGCGGATAAAGCTCTGCTTGCCGCCGCTGATCTCAGTGGGCGTGTTATTGTTAGAGCCGTTGCGCACCAGAGGTGCATCCGTAGCAGGATCCAGCGGATTGTAGAATCGGGTGGTACCGACGGTACCGCCGTTATCCAGAATTGCGGTCATGCGAGGGTCGCTGGCAAGAATGCCAGACGCGATGATGTTGTCGGTAAAGGTGGCTTCCTGATCCACAAAAGAACCATAGACCTCGGGGTCAAAGGGGAAACCGCCAAAAGTTCCGGTAGGCATAGTTTACATCTCCTGTTTAATAACGGTTGCGAAGTTTCGCCATGTCTTTCAAGAGCGCAGCGTACAGTGCCGGGTTAGTGGCTTTAAGACGGATGCGCTCCATATAGTCCATTTTGGCGAAATCCTCAACGGTGGGGTCTGCTGCGAGCGGATCGCCTGCTGCAGGCTTCGGGGTAACGATCCGGCGGCCCTGCGCTGCGGGGTCGGGATCAGCGGTGGAGGACTTTTTAAACCAATGAGGCTTAGTGCTGCTCTTGAGCATCTCCACTGCGGTGTTAATAGCCGCGGTCTGCTCGGTGCTGCTCGTGATCGAAGTGTCCGTGATCAGCGCACCCACCACATCATCGGGGTCATAGGCACCTGCTGCGATGGCTGCGGTGCGGATCAGCTCGCGCAGGCGGTACTCGGCCTGCTGCTTGTCCATCTGCTGCTGCAGCTGTGCACGTTGCTGCTCTGCCGCAGCCTGCGCCTGCTGTGCGGCAGCGACCTGTTGCTGCAGCTGCTGCTCTCTGGCGTTGGCTGCGGTGCGGTCTGCGCCTGCAAGCTGCATTACGGCATTCTCCAGCTCGGGGGTCATGCCTTCGATGGCTCTCAGATCTTCACGCTTCATATGTTCCTCCCTTTGGGCTACACGCGATTTTTACGGCTGCGCCTGCCTTGCCCTGTCCGCCCGATATCGCCCGGCGGCAGCGAAATCTCTTATCCTAACTCTACCACGATTTACAAAAATTTTGTGACAAGAACCCATGCATTTTCTGCATGAATTGCAAATTGCGGCGGCGCGGTTGTCAACCAAGTCAACCGATTTTTCCCTATAAAGCCGAAATATAGGCTATAGGGTGTATATACACCCCCTAATCCTTATTTAAATTTATACTAAATATTTAGTTGACTTGGTTGACATATATTATATATAACGACAGTACGCTAAAATCTTGTCAACCAAATTTGTCAACTGCGTCAACCAAGTCAACCGAATTTGTCAACTGAAT
>SFIE01000053.1 GCA_004555405.1 Subdoligranulum sp. | reverse complement strand
CATGCAAAAGGGAATTATGCAAAAGCGCCGGATACGCTTTACGGGCGATACGGCAGGTGGGAAAATGCGCGGCGGTGGTTGAAGGTTGTCTAAAACCAGTATAACACAACGAGAAATAAAATGGCACTATACCCGCCAGAAAATCTGTAAGCTCCCCACAGCCCGGCGGGCTTTGGAGGCAGCTTGTGTGAAAGTAATGCGGCCATAGAAAAAGGCAGGGCACTCCCCTTGGGGGGAGAGGCCCTGCCGCATTTGCTTTGCAAAACAAAAACAAAAAACCACAGCCTCGATAGAAGCTGTGGTTTATGGTGGAGAACTAGGGACTCGAACCCCAGACCCCCTGCGTGTGATGCAGGTGCTCTAACCAGCTGAGCTAGTCCTCCGGAACAAGATTTATTATAACACAGCCACAGAAAAATGCAAGCCTTTTTTTAAAAAAATACAGGATAATTTTCCAGCAAAAAAAATAACACGATGACAAGCGTGAAAAATATGCAGAAAATAGATAAAATAAAAAAAATCCCGCCCCGGCGGAATGGCCGCCGGGGCGGGAGAGAGGCAAAGGGGGCTATAACAGCCCAAAATGGAATGGCTTTTCGGCTTTTGGCCGATGCAAAGCGCTCAGCGCAGAACCAGCTGGTCGCCCTGCGCATCCACGGTCAGGGTGCTGCCCTGGCTGCGGCTGCCGGCAATGATCTCTTTGGCGATCATGGTTTCCACATGGCTCTGGATAAAGCGCTTCAGCGGACGAGCACCGTAAACGGGGTCGTAGCCCTGATCGATGATCAGCGCCTTGGCGGCGGGGGTTACTTCCAGCTTCAGCTGTTTGTCGGCCAGGCGCTTGCCCAAATCGGCCAGCAGCAGATCCACAATGCCGCCAATTTCGTCTTTGGTCAGGCTCTTGTAGTACACGATCTCGTCCAAACGGTTCAGGAACTCGGGGCGGAACTTGGTTTTCAGCAGCTGGCTGATCTGGTTCTTGGCCTCAGCGCTCAGCTCGTTGCGGCCCTCGGCACGGCCTTTTTCCAGATCCTCCAGAATCAGCTCACTGCCAAGGTTGCTGGTGAGAATGATGATCGTGTTCTTAAAGTCAACCGTGCGGCCCTGACTGTCGGTGATACGGCCATCGTCCAGCACCTGCAGCAGAATGTTGAACACATCGGGGTGGGCCTTTTCCACCTCATCAAACAGAACAACGCTGTAGGGGTGACGGCGCACAGCCTCGGTCAGCTGGCCGCCCTCCTCGTAGCCCACATATCCCGGAGGCGCGCCGATCAGGCGGCTGACGCTGAATTTCTCCATGTATTCCGTCATATCGATACGGATCATGTTCTTTTCATCGTCAAACAGGTTTTGTGCCAGGGCCTTGGCAAGCTCGGTTTTGCCCACGCCCGTGGGGCCAAGGAACAAAAAGCTGCCGATGGGGCGGTTGGGGTTGGCAATGCCTGCACGGCTGCGCAAAATGGCCTCGCTCACCCGGCGCACAGCTTCGTCCTGGCCGATCACACGCTGATGCAGCGTGTCCTCCAGGCGCAGCAGCTTTTCGCGCTCGCCCTCCAGCATTTTTTCTACGGGGATGCCCGTCCAGCGGCTCACGATGCGTGCAATCTCTTCGTCGGTCACACGGTCACGCAGCAGGGAATCCTCTTTCTTCTGCTGGGCCAGCTTTTCCTGATCCTCCAGCTCGGCCTGCAGCTTGGGCAGCGTGGCGTATTGCAATTCGCTGGCCTTTTCGTAGCGGCCTTCACGCACAGCCTTTTCAATATCGCCCTTGGCACTTTCGATCTGCGAGCGCAGGCTCTGCACCTTGCCAATGGCGTTCTTTTCGTTTTCCCACTGGGCCTTCTTGCTGTTGAACTGATCGCGCATTTCGGCCAGCTCTTTCTGTAGGGTGTGCAGGCGCTCCTGACTGAGGGCATCGGTTTCCTTTTTCAGGCTGATCTCCTCGATCTCGTGCTGCATGATCTTGTGCTGCAGATCGTCCAGCTCGCTGGGCATGCTTTCCATTTCGGTTTTGATCATGGCGCAGGCTTCATCCACCAGGTCAATGGCTTTATCCGGCAGAAAACGATCGGTGATATAGCGGTCGCTCAGGGTGGCGGCAGCGATCAGTGCGGCATCCTGAATTTTAACGCCGTGGAACACTTCATAGCGCTCTTTCAGACCACGCAGAATGCTGATGGTATCCTCCACCGTGGGCTCGTTTACCTGCACAGGCTGGAAACGACGCTCCAGAGCGGGGTCTTTTTCGATATATTGGCGATATTCGTCCAGCGTGGTGGCGCCGATGCAGTGCAGCTCACCGCGGGCCAGCATGGGCTTTAACAGGTTGCCGGCATCCATAGCGCCGTCGGTTTTGCCTGCGCCCACAATGGTGTGCAGCTCATCAATGAACAAAATGATCTGGCCTTCGCTCTTTTTCACTTCGTTCAAAACGCTCTTCAAACGCTCTTCAAATTCGCCGCGGTATTTTGCACCGGCTACCAGAGCGCCCATATCCAGGCTGAACACCTTGCGGTTCTTCAGGTTTTCGGGCACATCGCCCTTCACGATACGCTGTGCCAGCCCCTCGGCAATAGCGGTTTTGCCCACGCCGGGCTCACCGATCAGGCAGGGATTGTTTTTGGTTTTACGGCTCAGAATACGGATCACATTGCGGATCTCCTGATCACGGCCGATCACGGGGTCCAGCTTGTTTTTACGGGCGGCTTCCACCAGATCGGTGCCGTATTTGCCCAGTGCGTCATAGGTGTCTTCGGGGTTATCGGTGGTCACGCGCTGGTTGCCCCGCACCTCTGCCAGCAGCTTTAAAAAGCCGGCCTTGCTGATGCCGAAAGCCTTAAAGATCTCGGCGCAATCGCCGGGATTTTCCAGAATGCCGAAGAATACATGCTCAACGCTGATGTATTCATCCTTCATCTGTTCGGCCTGCTTTTCGGCAGCCTGCAGGGCTTTGTCGGTGGTTTGGCTGATATACACCTTTTCGGGGTCACGCCCGCTGCCGGAAACATGGGGCAGCGAGGCCACCTTTTCCACCACAGCGCTGCGGAAAGCAGCGGGGTCAACATTCATGCGGGTGAGCAGCTGCGGGATCAGGCCGTTTTCCTGCCCGGCCAGCGCGGCCAGCAAATGCTGAGGCTCGAGTGCCTGATTCTGATATTCAATGGCAAGGCTTTGGGCACTTTGCAAGGCCTCCATGGTTTTTTGGGTGAAACGACTTGTATTCATAACATCAAGCCTCCTTTATGGAAAAGTTTGAAAGTTGGATGGCTATTGGTTAGCAATCGTATTGGCGGAGTGCTTGCAAACGGCACAAAACCAAATCGGATTGCTGCAAAGAGCGGAATGCAACGGCGAGAAAGGCTTTGCAAAGGGTGTTTCGCCAGTCTCGTTAGCACTCTATCTCTTTGACTGCTAATACTATACCTCTGCGCTGGGTATTTGTCAATAGGAAAATTGAAAACTTTTTGTGTACAATTTTGCCCGCAAGGCGCTGCTCAGCCTTGATTCTGGGCGGGGATTGGAATACAATACATTATATATTGCAAGCGCCGGGCGCTGCGCCCCAAAAGCACAGGCAAGCGCAAACCGGCGCATGGGTTTTAAATTTGTACAGGAAAGTAGGAAAGTATATGAAAATCAACAGCGTTTGCGTGCAGGGCGGCTACACCCCCGGCAACGGCGAGCCCCGCCAGATCCCCATTGTGCAGAGCACTACCTTTAAATATGATACCAGCGAGGATATGGCCAAGCTGTTTGACCTGGAGGCCAGCGGCTATTTTTACACCCGCCTGCAAAACCCCACCAACGATATGGTGGCGGCCAAGATCTGTGCGCTGGAGGGCGGCACGGCGGCCATGCTGACAAGCAGCGGCCAGGCAGCCAATTTCTATGCACTGTTCAACATTTGCAACTGCGGCGATCACATTGTGGCCTCCAGCAGCATTTACGGCGGCACTTTTAACCTGATCGATGTGACCATGCGCAAAATGGGCATTGATGTGACCTTTGTGGCCCCCACCGCCACCGAGGAAGAGCTGAATGCCGCCTTTAAGCCCAACACCAAAGCCATGTTTGGCGAAACCATTGCCAACCCGGCCCTGACTGTTCTGGACATTGAAAAGTTTGCAAAGGCAGCCCATGCCCACGGCGTGCCCCTGATCGTGGACAACACCTTCCCCACGCCCATCAACTGCCGCCCGTTTGAGTGGGGCGCAGATATCGTGACCCACTCCACCACCAAGTATATGGACGGCCACGGCGCGGCTGTGGGCGGCTGCATTGTGGACAGCGGCCATTTCGACTGGATGGCACACGCCGATAAATTCCCGGGCCTGTGCACCCCCGATGAAAGCTATCACGGCATTACCTATGCCGAAAAATTCGGCAAGGAAGGCGCGTTCATCACCAAATGCACCAGCCAGCTGATGCGTGATTTCGGCTCGATCCAAAGCCCCCAGAATGCCTTTATTCTGAATCTCGGCCTGGAAAGCCTGCATGTGCGCGTAAAGCGTCACTGCGAAAACGCACAGGCAGTGGCAGAATTTTTGCAGAGCCACCCCAAAATTGCCTATGTGAATTACTGCGGCCTGCCCGGCGATGCCTATTATTCGCTGGCGCAGAAGTATCTGCCCAACGGCAGCTGCGGCGTGGTGAGCTTTGGCCTAAAGGGCGGGCGCGAGGCTGCCAGCACCTTTATGAAGAGCCTGCGCATGGCTGCCATTGAAACCCATGTGGCCGATGCCCGCACCTGCTGCCTGAACCCGGCTTCCAGCACCCACCGCCAGATGAACGACGAGCAGCTGGCTGCTGCCGGTGTGCCCGCCGAGCTGGTGCGCATGAGCTGCGGCATTGAGGATAAAGACGATCTGATCGCCGATATCGCACAGGCGCTGGAACAGTGCTGAACCGCCCCAGAAAAGCCATTTATAAACGAGGAAACAAACAAACCCTATGCCCCTGATCATTCCACAAAATTTGCCTGCTTATCAGGCATTGGCCGATGAAAATGTTTTCGTGATGCACGAAGAACGGGCCAACTCTCAGCAAATTCGCCCGCTGCGCATCGTGGTGCTGAACCTGATGCCCACCAAGATCACCACAGAAACCCAGATTGCCCGCCTGCTGGCCAACAACCCCTTGCAGGTGGAATTTACCCTTTTGCAAACGGCCACCCACGGCGCCACCCATGTTTCGGCCGAGCACATGAGCGCATTTTATCATGTGTTTGAGGAAATTCGCGACAACCGTTACGACGGCATGATCATTACCGGCGCGCCGGTGGAAACCGTGCCGTTTGAGGAAGTGGATTACTGGCCCGAGCTGTGTGAGATCATGGAATGGAGCAAGACCCATGTGTTTTCCACCATGCATGTGTGCTGGGGGGCGCAGGCGGCGCTGTATTATCACTTTGGCATTCAAAAGCGCCTGCTGCCGCAAAAGCTTTCGGGCATTTTTGAGCATCGTGTGGTGCGCCCCAGCAACCCGCTGGTGCGCGGCTTTGACGAGGTGTTTTACGCACCGCACAGCCGCTATACCGGCATTGATAAAGCCGATGTGGACGAATGCATCGACCTGCGGGTTCTGGCCGAAAGCGAGGAGGCCGGTGTGTATTTGCTGAACACCGACAGCGGCCGCCAGATTTTTGTGACCGGCCACCCCGAGTATGATAAATACACGCTGGACGGAGAATATCGCCGCGATATCAACAAAGGACTGGACATTCAGCCCCCCAAGAACTACTATCCGAACGATGACCCGAACCGGGAACCGATCTTCCGCTGGCGCGCACACGCCCACCTTTTGTATCACAACTGGCTGAACTATTATGTTTACCAGAACACCCCGTATGATCTGAAGGATCTTACCGGGCTGGAATAAGAGCACAGCAAAAACCGGCACGAGAAAAATTTTGTGCCGGTTTTTGCTGTATGGGGGATTTTATGGTTCGCACAAGGCGCTGCTGCCGGGGGTGTTTGGCTGAAACAGAGCTGCCATAAAAAACAACAGCCGCTGCATAGGCAAAATGCTTATGCAGCGGCTGTTTTGTGCGGTTTAAAAGGGGTCAGCCCACGGTCACACTGGCCAAAATGTTGTTGAAAGCCTTGTCACCCACGGCGTTCATGCGCAGGTAGTTGGTGCCGTAGAAGTTCTGGTAGTCCGAGTAATCGGTGTTGCCCAGATCTTCAAAATAGGCTTTCACATCGTCATCGGTGCAATCCAGGCCCTGATCTTCGGCAAGTGCCTGATACAAAAGAAAACGCTTGGCCTGATTGTCGATGGCTTCCTTGTTGCTGTCCAGCAGGGCCTGAATGCTGTCGGCATCCAGATTTTCCTGAATGAACTGGGTCAGTGTCTGGTTTTTGGCCGAGGCGTAGCCGCAGTAGTAGTTCAGCACCATCATGCTGCTGTATTCGGTCACGGCTTCGGGCAGCTCATCGGCATACACCGAGTTCTGGGTGAGGTAGTTGGTCACATATTTTTCCAGATTGGCATCGGCTACATCCTTGCGGACAGTGTCTTTAAACTCCTCCACGGTGCTGCCGTACTTGGGGTCGATATTTTTGGAAATGAATTCGTCGGTGAGCTCCGGGGTCACGCTTTTGGCAATGTAGTTGATGGTTACCGAGAAAACAGCTTCCTGCCCGGCCAGCTTGATGGGGTCGCCGTTGGCATCGGTGCTGTCGTTGTAGCCGTCGGGGAAGGTGACGACAACATCAAAGGTCTCGCCGGGCTTGTGGCCGATGATCTGGGTCAAAAAGTCGTCAACATACTGGGTGGAGCCTGCGGTTACGGTGGTGCCCTGACCGTTGGTGTTGCCGCCGGTGAACTCGATGCCGTCTACCGAGCCGACATAGTCGATGTTTACGCTGTCGCCGTTTTGAATGGTGCTTTCGGTATCCTGCTCAGTTTCGGCAAACTGGCTCAGAATATAGTCCAGATTGGTCTGCAGCTCATCGTCGGTGACCTGTACATCCGCAGCGGAAACGGAAAGTGCCTTGTAGTCGGCGGGCAGGGTGACATAGTCCAGCGCACGCACACCGGTAAAGTAGCCGTTTTCATCCAGCGCGGCGCTGTAGTTGAAGTCGGCTGCCTTCTGGGCCAGGGGATCGGGATCCACAGGGGCAGAGGCGGCGGAAGAAGCCTCAGAGCCTGCGGCTTCAGAACTGGCGGCAGACTGAGAGGAAGCGGCAGTGCTGCTGCAGGCGGCAAGGCTGAGCGCCATGCCTGCGCAAAGGGCAGCTGCCAGCGAACGGGAGAAGATTTTTTTCACGGGGAGTTCCTCCAATAATCACAGATAATCACATGGGGTTTGAAACGCTGCCAGTAGGGCAGCATTTCTATTATACACGAAAAAAGCAAAAGCGGCACAGATTCTTTGAAATTTTTATGCTTTTGCAGGCCGCACAAAAGAAAAACAGATTTTTCAAGCGAAAAACAGTGCAAAAAACGATGGGATTTGTTATAATCAGAATATATTGGAAAATATGGCCTGCGGGCAGCCAACCATGTCCGCTTAAAAAAGCGAGGGAATAACAATGGATTTCAATCAGGCAGCACTGGAATTGCACGAAAAATACCACGGCAAGGTGGGCATGGTGAGCAAAACGCCGATCAAAAACCGCGAACAGCTTTCCACGGCCTATACGCCCGGCGTGGCCGAGCCATGCCGCCGCATTGCCGCAAACCCCGACGATGTGTATAAATATACCTTTAAAAGCAACATGGTGGCCGTGGTGACCAACGGCACCGCTGTGCTGGGCCTTGGCAACATCGGCGCTGCCGCCGGTTTGCCCGTGATGGAGGGTAAGTGCGCCCTGTTTAAGGAATTCGGCGGCGTGGAGGCATTCCCCATCTGTCTGGACAGCGAGGACCCCGAGGAAGTGATCCGCGCCGTGGAAATGCTGGCCCCGCAGTTCGGCGGCATCAATCTGGAGGATATCCGCAGCCCCGAATGCTTTGAGATCGAGCGCCGCCTGGAGGAAAAACTGGATATTCCTGTGTTCCACGATGACCAGCACGGCACGGCGATCATTGTTACGGCTGCTTTGCTGAACGCCCTGAAGGTGGTGGGCAAGCAGCTGAAGGATGTGAAGATCGTACACAACGGCCCCGGCGCAGCAGGCACGGCCATCATCAAGATGCTGCAGACCGCCGGTGCCACGGATATCACCGCAGTGGACGAGCACGGCATTTTGTATCCGGGCCGCCCGGCAGGCCTGGCCGATCATAAGGAATGGCTGGCCGGTGTGACCAACCCCCGCCATCTCACCGGCGGCCTGGCCGAGGCCGTAAAGGGCGCCGATGTGTTTATCGGCACCAGCGTGGCCAATGTGCTTACCCCCGAAATGATCAAAACCATGAACAAGGATGCTGTGGTGTTCGCCATGGCCAACCCCAACCCCGAAGTGATGCCCGATGTGGCCAAGGCTGCCGGTGTGCGTGTGATCGGCACGGGCCGCAGCGACTTCCCCAACCAGATCAACAATGTGCTGGCATTCCCGGGTGTGTTCAAGGGTGCATTGTCCGTGCGCGCACGGGATATCAACCCTCAGATGAAGCTGGCAGCCGTCAACGCACTGGCCGGAATCATTACCGATGAAGAGCTGAACGAGGATTATATCATTCCCGGCGCATTCGATCCCCGCGTGGTGGATCGCATTGCCGCCGCTGTGGCACAGGCCGCCCGTGACACCGGCGTGGCCCGCCTGTAAACGGGGGAACTGCTATGAAAACCATTCCGGCATCCCGCATTGCCGATACCGTGGCAACGCTGTGCATTCAGGCCAACACCCAGCTGCCCGCCGATGTGAAGGCGGCGCTGGATGCGGCACAGGCTGCTGAGCCGTGGCCCCTGGCCAAAACCACCCTGGACCTTCTGCAAAAGAATCTGGTGGTGGCTGCCGAGCAAAACCTGCCCATCTGCCAGGACACCGGCATGGCCTGCGTGTTCATCGAGCTGGGCCAGCAGGTGCAGATCGAGGGTGATCTGGAGCAGGCCGTCAACGAGGGCGTGCGCCGCGGCTACGGCGAAGGCTATCTGCGCAAAAGCATTACGGGCGATCCGTTAAAGCGCTGCAATACCGATGACAACACCCCTGCGTTTCTTTCGCTGCACTTTGTGCCCGGCGACGAAGTGAAGATCACCGTGGCCCCCAAGGGCGCAGGCAGCGAAAATATGTCGCGCCTGGCCATGCTCAAGCCCGCCGACGGCGTGGAGGGCGTGAAAAACTTTATTCTGGACACCGTGCGCCAGGCAGGCAGCAACCCCTGCCCGCCCATTGTGCTGGGCGTGGGCATTGGCGGCAGCTTTGACAAGTGCGCCTATCTGGCCAAAAAAGCCCTGCTGCGCCCGCTGGATGAGCCCAATGCCGACCCCTATTATGCTGCGCTGGAGCGCCAGCTGCTGAACGAGATCAACGCCATGGGCATCGGCCCGCAGGGCTTTGGCGGCAAAACCACCTGTCTGGGCGTGAGCATTGAAAAAATGGCCACTCATGTGGCCTGCCTGCCGGTGGCGGTGAATATCAGCTGCCATGTGACCCGCCGTGCTTCGGCAAAACTGTGAACAGGGGGAAACAACAATGGAATATAAGCTTACAACACCCCTTACCCGTGAAATGCTGGCCCCGCTGCGTGCGGGTGACACCGTGCTGCTTTCCGGCGTGGTGTACACCGCCCGCGATGCCGCCCATGGGCGCATGGCGGAGCTGCTGGACAAGGGCGAAGCCCTGCCCTTTGATGTGAAGGGTGCAGCGGTTTATTATGTGGGCCCCACGCCCGAGCGCCCGGGCACGGTGATCGGTGCAGCAGGCCCCACTACGGCCGGCCGCATGGATGCCTACACCCCGCGCCTGCTGGACTTGGGCCTTGCCTGCATGATCGGCAAGGGCAAGCGCAGCGAGGCCGTGAAGGAGGCCGTGGTGCGCAACGGTGCGGTGTATCTGGCTGCCATTGGCGGCGCAGGCGCGCTGATGGCGGGCAGCGTGAAGCAGCTGGATGTGATCGCCTGGCCTGACCTTGGCTGTGAGGCCGTGCGCAGGCTTGTGGTGGAAAATATGCCCCTTACCGTGCTGCTGGACCCCGTGGGCGGCGATTTGTACCAAAGCGGGCCGGATGCCTATCTGGCAGCTGTAAAATAAAAAAGAAACGGAAGAAGATATAATGGATAAAAATGCGATAAACCAATGGGTTTCTTTGCTTCATGAGAAAGCAAAGGTATGGGTGTCGCTTTTTATGGTGCTGGTTCTGGCTATAGGATGGATGACGATTGGCGGTTATAATGCCGGGGCCGATCAAGACCCGGAAGAAGACATTTTGTTTATGAATCTGAAAGCCTATGCAGGACTGGTGTTGGATGAAAATGAAAGCTCGTATATGCAGAGCCTTGGCGAAAATGATGTATTAACAGATAAAGAACGCGACCATGGCGCAGCGGCCATGTATCTGCTGGCACCGTTTACGGCTATGTCGTCTATGCGAAATGATTCGAGAAATTTTGTTCATGTTTATCGCATGGTCGTGTTTTTTGTGTTCTGGATAGGGCTGCTGGCATTGTATGCTTTGGTTGAAAAAATGACGCAAAGCCGCTTG
>SFIE01000067.1 GCA_004555405.1 Subdoligranulum sp. | reverse complement strand
ATCGAACCCCTTACCTCTTGAATGCCATTCAAGCGCTCTCCCAAGTGAGCTACACCCCCACAGGTACAAAACACATCTTTAATTGTGCTGCCATCTCGCTACTGCCTCATAATTATAGCAAGTTTTGTACCCAGTGTCAACCCTGTTTTTCTGCTTTTTTCGGTTCACTTTTCAGCACACGGCTTTTCATTCTCTGCAAGCGCCTGAGGTTCGGGCGCAGCCGCCACCGGATTCCCCGCCTCGTCAATGCCCTTCTGGGCCAGACGGTCGTTCAGATACTCCCGCAAAAGCGTGTAGAGCACCGCAAACGTAGGCACGCCCACCAGCATTCCCGCAAAGCCGAACAGGCCGCTGCCCACGATAATGGACACCAGCACCCACAGCGGGCTGAGGCCCGTGGAGTCGCCCAGAATGCGGGGGCCCAGCACATTTCCATCAAACTGCTGGAGCGCCAGCACGAAAATCACAAACTCCAATGCGCTCAGCGGGCTGAAAATCAGCAGGATCATCGTGCTGGGAATGGCACCGATAAACGGGCCAAAGAACGGGATCACGTTGGTAACGCCCACGATCACACTGATCAGCACCGCAAACGGCATACGCAGAATGCTGGTACCCACATAGCACAGCAGGCCGATGATCACGCTGTCGATGATCTTGCCGTTGATAAAGCCGCTGAAAATCGCATTGGCTTTGTGGCAGATGTCCAGCGTGCGGCGGGCGGCTTTTTCCGGCATCAAGGCCCAGATGAGCTTCCGGATCTGGCGCAGCAGCGTCTCTTTGCTCAGCATCATGTACAGCGAGCTGATCACCGCCGTCAAAGCAGAAACCACGCCGCTGCCAATGGCTGCGCTGTAACTGACCACCTGCGGCAGCAGATTGCTCACAATGTCGGTCGCCTTGCGGATCAGGTCCTGATACGAACCAACCAATGCTTCCAGCCCCTTGGCATCCAGACCATACTGTTCGCTCAGGTCGTTCACCAGCGTATTCAGGCTGCGCAGGTATTCCGGCACCCGGTTGACCAGCACGGTGATGCTCTGCACCACCTGCGGCAGCACAATGCGCAGCAGCAAGCCCAGCAAAAGCAAGGTAACCATGTATGCCAGAATCACCGCAAAAGTACGGTGCCTGCCGCCCAGCAGCTTTTGCTGGAAAAACCGGGCTAGGCCATCCAGTAGATACGCCAGCACCAGGCCCGCCATGAAGGGGCTGAGGATGCCGATCAGCTCCCCCACTACATCCTTTACCACGTCCAGATTGTTTAAGATCAGATACAGCACAATGCCGCCGGCCACCACAATCAGGTTGGAGGCAACCTGCTGGGTGACCTGCCATTTTCGCTCTTTTTCATGTTCACCGTTTGATTTCATAAGTGTCCCTCTTCCCGGCCGGGCAATGCTCCGGCCGTTGTTCTGATTTTATTATACTGTATCCTGCGTCGGTTTGCCATGCCTGCGGCAGAGAAAAGGCGCTCGATTTTCGTCTTTGGGGCAATCTTCCCGGCAACAAGAGCTTCGCCCATCAAAACGAAAAAGCGAATGGCAATATTTCACTTTGCCGTCCGCTTTTCACAAGCCGTCTATTCGATTGATCGGAAGCGCACACGCATTTTTCTGCGCTATGCGTTTATTCCACCGTTACGCTCTTGGCCAGGTTGCGAGGCTTATCCACATCGCAGCCGCGCAGAACGCTCATGTAATAGGCAAACAACTGCAGCGGCACAATGAGCAAAAGCGGCATGAAAATGTCCTCGTATTCCGGCAGCCGCACCACATAGTCGGCTACATCTTCCGGTACCTTGGCGCTCTCCCGCGTGAACAGAATCACCCGTGCGCCGCGACTGCGCGTCTCCTTCACGTTGGAGATGGTCTTTTCATAGATGGTCTGCTGGGTGGCCAGCGCCACCACCGGGGTACCCTTCACAACCAGCGAAATGGTGCCGTGCTTCAGTTCGCCGGCAGCGTAAGCGTCCGAATGAATGTAGCTGATCTCCTTCAGCTTCAGGCTGCCCTCCAGCGAAAGGGCATAGTCAAACCCGCGTCCCATAAAGAACAGGTCGGTGCTGTTCATGAACTGGCTGGCCAGGTATTTGATGCGTTCGCAATCGTCCAGAATGGGCTGCTGCAAATCCGCCGAAGCCTGCAGCTTCTCGGTCAGGCGGCGTGCCTCTGCTTCATCCAGCTTGCCCTTGGCCATGGCCAGCCGCAGCGCAAACAGATACAGCACGCACAGCTGCACGGTGTAGGCCTTGGTGGAAGCCACTGCAATCTCCGGGCCGGCATGCGTATACAGCACATAGTCGGCGGCGCGGGCAATGGAAGAGCCCACCACGTTGACCACCGCCAACACCGGCACCCCTTGCTCTTTGGCCAGGCGCAGCGCCGCCAAGGTATCGC
>SFIE01000066.1 GCA_004555405.1 Subdoligranulum sp. | reverse complement strand
GCGAGGGGCTTTTGCTCCCGAAGCACGATGCGGGTACCGCAACCCGACATTATCGAGCATTTTTGCAACGCAGATTGTGCTTCGCAGCCGCGGCAGCGGCGCTTAAGCCGTCAGGCGGGAATTGTGCGGGGTTGCCATAGGGTTTATAAGTTCTATTGTATTAGAATTCTGCGCCGGTTGCAAGGCCCTCTACTTTTGTGCACAGGGGTTCGAGCGTTTTGGAAACCTCGGTAAAGTCAAGGCCCAGTGCTGCGCACACATCGGTGTTGATGGAAGCCTTGCCGTTATCAAAGAACTGCACGGGAACCTCGGCAGGGTTCTGGGCGTTTTCCAGAATGTTCACAGCCATTTTGGCGGTTTCGGTGCCAAGGTTTGCATAGTCCACACCGTAGCCGCAGAAAGCGCCCACCAGTGCAAAGGAATCAGCGCCGCCGAAGTGCTGCACACCGGCTTCCTCAAAAATGGTGTAGATGCTGGGCTCGGCCACCTGCACGGTGTTGTCGGTGGGGGTAAACACCACCTGCACGCCATCGTCGCACAGGGCCTGTGCGGCCAGTGCCAGATCATCGGTGGTGGTGCCGGTTTTGGCTTCGTACTCAATGCCCAGCTCGTTCAGGCGGCCCTCGGCTTCCTCAATGGCCTTGGTGCTGGAATCCTGGCTGGCATCGTACAAAAGGCCGATCTTGGTCACATCGGGGTTCAGTGCCTCGATCAGGTTAAACACATTGGCGGTATCCAGTGCATCCGAGGTGCCGGTGATGTTGGCGCCGGGGGCGTTCAGATCGGCCACCAGGCCTGCGCCCACAGGGTCCGACACAGCGGCGAACACCACGGGGATCTGGTTTTCTTCGGTGAGGTTCTGCACCACCATGGCCGTGGGCGTTGCAATGGGAATGATCATATCCACGCCGTTTTCAATCATCTGGCTGGCAATGGTGGTAATGGTGGACTGGTCGGCCTGTGCGTTGTAGCTGTCATAGCTGATGCCGTTTGCAGCCAGCTCTTCCTCAATGGCGGTTTGGATCTGGTTCAGACTGGGATCGTCCACATAGTTGATGATGCCCACCTTGAAGTGGCTGTTGTCTGCCGAGGCGGGGGCCGAAGCGGGCACCGAGCTTGCAATGGCAGAGGATGCGGCGGAAGAACCGCAGGCAGTGAGCGAAACAGCCATCATAGCGGCCATAGCGGAAGCAATCATCTTTTTCATAATACTTTCTCCTTTGGGCATTGCCCTTTTTGCGGGACAGGCTTTTTGCTGATTGGTTGGATAAAACAAAAAGCCCTGCCCCTGTGTGTAGTAAATACACAAGGACAGGACTGAAAAAATTCAATCTTGCGGTGCCACCTTGCTTGCTGCCCCGTGCCCCTATGCACGGCCGCAGCCCCTCACGGGAGCCAACACTCCCCTTTTCTGTAACGGGAATTCCCGTCGGGCCATACTCGGCTTGCGCCTTTCCACCCGCCCTCGGCAGTCCATTTGCTCTTTCCGCTTACTGCCCGTTTCCAGCTGCCCGGGCTCTCTGTGAGTGCGCTAAAGATTTTATCTCTGCCTCATCGGTTTAGCTACATTATACGCTTTAAGCGGATAAAGTCAATAGGCTTTTTGTTACAAAAAAGTTACAGCTCAATTATACCCATGGATTTTCATACAGCGCATAAACAAGGGTTCGGCCGCTATAGAAGGTCATCACTGGCTCGCACTGTTCCTTCAAAACATGGAGCACATAAATTCCCGTGCCACCCTTCCACCATTGCGAAGCTGCCGCTTTCAGAAATCTGTTCATACGGCTGACATCAACCAGAAGGTAGTCTGATTTTTCATTAGGCGTTATTTCTATAGCAGCTCTCAGTTCATCCGAGGATTGCTCCCATGCGTGTAAGGTTGTATACTCTGTTGCATCCGATACCGAGCAGGGGCCAATGGAATCATACACTTTTTCCAATGCATCCTTTGCTCCTATTCCCCAGTAGTCCACCTCCCAGTTTTCTTCCGGGTGTGCGCCTGCCAGCAGATTAAAGTAAGCAAATTCGTATGGATATGTTTTTGCAATTATCACAACGCATAAAAGCATCTGAAGTGTCAGCAAAAGGACGCCGCCCTTCCGCAGCCGTTTGGATGCACATATATGCATAAAATCGCACACTGCGCACACTGCCAGAATCACCATAGGGCCATACATAAAATAGCAGTGCCGCCATCCGTTGTAGAGGTTGCTTTTTCCTATTACCACACTGAGATACGCCATAAGAAGCAGTATTCCCAAAAGGATCCTGAAGCAAACGGAGCGTTCCAGCCACACTTTTTGGCGAAGCACACGGATCGTCAATACCAGCACGCTTATTATTCCGCCCAGAATGAGCAAGAGAAAAATCGGCGGAGTCGTCACCGCGATCCACACAGGCAGATACCAAGCCGGGATCGGCCTGAGCGTGGTATGAAAGACCTGCCCCGCTTCCATCGTCCAATCCTTCCAGCGTGTGAATGAGCTTGAATTTACAAAGTAATATTGCCAGAATTCAACAAAATGCCCTTTCCAGCAGGCCGGAGTCAATAAGACGAAGCATAAAGCCGTACTCAGCACCGCAGCCACACCGAAAAGCAGCGCCTTTCTGCTCCACTTTTTCTCTGCTGTCAGCGTGAATATGTAAAGCAGCCCTACCAAACCAAAAGAAAAAAATCCGGATATACGCGTGTTGATCGCCAGCGCATTGGTAAAACCAAACAGCAGAATCGTTTTCCAAT
>SFIE01000052.1 GCA_004555405.1 Subdoligranulum sp. | reverse complement strand
AAATTTGTAAAAAAATTGATTTTTCTCCCAAAAGCTGGTATTATAAATTGATTTCGCATCAATCGAAAGGCCGGTGCGGCATAAACGCTGCGCCCGGCACAGTCTTGGATGAATTGAAGGAAGAAAGAGGTTTCTATGCAACGTGAATCATTTCAGTCCCGAATGGGATTTCTGCTGGTAAGTGCGGGCTGCGCCATCGGCATTGGCAATGTGTGGCGTTTCCCCTATGTGGCGGGCCAAAGCGGCGGCGGCCTGTTTGTGATCCTGTATCTGCTGTTTTTGCTGTGCATGGGCGTGCCTGTGCTCACGATGGAGCTGGCCGTGGGCCGCGCCAGCCGCTGCAGTGCGGTGGACGGCTACAAGGCGCTGGAGCCGAAGGGCAGCAAGTGGCATATCCACGGCTATTTCTGCGTGATCGGCTGCTGCCTGCTGATGATGTATTACACCACGGTGTCCGGCTGGATGCTGGGCTATCTGGTGAAATTTGCCACCGGCACCTTCCAGCCGGGAATGAGCGCCGATGCGGTGGCGGGCGTGTTTGGAAGTCTGCTGGGCTCGGCCCCCGAAATGGCCTTCTGGATGGCCATCACGGTGGTCGTGGGCTTTGTGGTGTGCAGCTTTGGGCTGCAAAGCGGCCTGGAGCGTATTTCCAAGTGGATGATGAGCGCTCTGCTGATTTTGATTCTGGTGTTGGCCGGGCACAGCCTGATGCTTTCCGGCGCGGGCGAGGGCATGCACTTTTATCTGGTGCCCGATCTTTCCGCTGTGGCCGAAATCGGCATTGGCAGCGTGGTTTCTGCTGCAATGAACCAGGCTTTCTTCACCCTGAGCCTGGGCATTGCCGCTATGGAGATCTTCGGCAGCTACATGAGCCGCAGCAACACGCTGGCCAGCGAGGCCGTGCGCATCTGCGTGCTGGATACCTTTGTGGCCATCATGGCGGGCACGATCATTTTCCCGGCCTGCTTCACCTATGGCGTGCAGCCCGATGCCGGCCCGCAGCTGATCTTTATCACGCTGCCCAATGTGTTTGTCAATATGCCCGGCGGCCGATTCTGGGGCTCGCTGTTCTTCCTGTTTATGACCTTTGCAAGCTTTTCTACGGTGCTGGCCGTGTTTGAAAACATTTCCTGCTTCTGCCGCGACACCTTCGGCTGGAGCCGTAAAAAGGCTGCTGTGCTCAACTGCATTTTCATTCTGATCGCCAGCATGCCCTGTGTGCTGGGCTACAACAAGTGGAGCTGGCTGCATATCATTGGCGGCCGCGATGTGCTGGACAGTGAAGACTTCTTGGTGAGCAACCTGCTTTTGCCCATCGGCTCGCTGATTTATCTGATGTTCTGCGTGAGCCGCTGGGGCTGGGGCTTTGACAACTACCTGAAGGAAGCCAACGAGGGCGAGGGCATCAAACTGCCCCGCTGGCTGAAATACTATTTCCAATATGTGCTGCCGCTGCTGGTTTTGGTGCTGGTATATCAGGGCTTGCGATAAAAAAATCCATATTGCTTGACGAAAAGTACAAATCGGGGTTATAATAAAACGAATCAAACGGAATGAAATCGAGCATAGAGCAGCGGCAGAACGGGCTTTGATAAAGTGGTTTTCATTATCCGCAAGGATATTGAAGCAGAATTCCGTGAGGTGATCGGTGACCGTATCGCCAAGCAGATCCAGGTGGAATATGTTTATCAGGAACTCAGTGACCTGCCCGCCGGCTTTACCGTGCCCGAAGGCCGCACAAAGCCCTGGGGCACCGGCCAGGCAATTCTGTGCTGCCGGGGCGTTGTGAAAGAGCCTTTTGTCATCATCAATGCCGATGATTACTATGGCAAAACCGCATTCAAAAAGCTGCACGATTTCCTTGTGAATCATGAAACCACCCCCGATGTGATGACCATGGGCATGGCTGGTTTTATTTTGAAAAACACCCTGAGCGAAAACGGCGCAGTGACCCGCGGCGTTTGCGTGGCGGATGAAAACGAAATGCTCACGCAGGTGATCGAAACCACCGGCATTGCCAAAAAGGACGGCAAGCTGGTGTGTGACCGCCCCGATGTGCAGCAGTGGCTACAGCCGGAAAACTGGGTTTCGATGAATATGTGGGCCTGCTATCCCGATTTTCTGGAATGCCTTGGCAAAGGCTTTGAAGAATTTTTGGCCAGTGCCGAGGGCGACCCCTGCAAAAAGGAATATCTGGTGCCCATTATCATCGATGGTCTGCTCAAGAGCGGCAAGGCTACCGTAAAGGTTTTGGAAACGCCGGACCGCTGGATCGGCATCACTTATCAAGAGGATACCGAGGCTGCCCAAAAGGGCTTTGCAGATATGATCGCTGCGGGCGAGTATCCCGAAAAGCTGTGGGGCTGAACCCACATCGGCCAAGGTGCGCCGACAGCTTAACTTAATATTACGATCTGCGAATAGCCGTTCTCATGCGAGTGTTGTATGGGGGCGGCTTTTCGTTGTTCTTGGCGGCTTTTGCAAGGAAAGCAGGCAAAAGCACAGGCTTTCTTGCGCAAAGCCGATTTTTGGTTTTTTCTTTTTTTGTACGAAGGAAAGATTGGCTTGCCAAATACCGTTTTTTGCAGTAAACTATATAGGATATAAAAGGAAAAATTTGCTTTATCCTATAGAGAATATCTATCGGCAGAGAGGTAAAGCCTCTGCTGACGGGAAGGAAAATCATACGGAATGAATAAGCGTGAAAAACTGCAATTCCTGTTTGTGTTTTTTGCGGATCTGATCTCGCTGGCGTGCAGCTTTTTGTTTGCATGGATGCTGTTCGGCGTTTGGATGCGCCGCGCGGCTGACCTGTTTGACCGGCAGGAGGTTTATCAGTTCGCGGTTTTGCTGCTGGTGGCCTTTCTGGTCACATTTTTATTTTTCGATCAGAAAAAGAATATCGCCGACAGGCACATACAAGATGAATTCTTGATCTCGATCAAGTTCAATGTGGTGCTGCTGGCGGTTCATGCGCTGCTGCTGGTGGTTACCAAGATCCCCATGATGGCTTCGCGCTATATGCTGATCGGCACGCCGCTCATCAACCTGTTCATGCTTCCTGTCGGGCATGAATTGCTGAAAAAATATCTGTATCACAGCAAAAATAACGCTAAATTTGCCACGCTCACAGCAATTTTGACTACGCATGACCGTGCGGCGGCTATCATACAGGATATGAACCAGAACTGGAGCCGCAAGCTGCATGGTCTTGCACTGCTGGATGCCGCACCGGACGAGATCGGCACGCAGATCCAAGGCGTTGAGATCAAGGCGGATTACGGCAATTTTATGGAATGGCTGCGCCGCGAAGCCGTGGACGAAGTGTATATTGACCTGCCCATGGACAGCGGCCGCTCGCTGATGCCGTATCTGAAAGAGCTGGAAAGCATGGGTGTGACCATCAATCTGGCATTGCCGATCCTGGAACGATACGGTGCCCAAAAAACAGATGATTGGAAGCCGCTGATCAGCGACAGCCTTTCCCATTGTGCGGGCAGCCCGGTGATTACCATGAACGGCACGCACATGAGTATTACCGATGAAATTTTAAAGCGGTGCCTGGATATTGCGGGTGCGCTTGTGGGCTGCGTGCTGGCACTGATCGCCATGGCGCTGATCGCGATACCGCTCAAGCTGGAAAGCCCGGGCCCGCTGCTGTTCAAGCAAAAGCGTGTGGGGCTGAACGGCCGCATTTTTAACATTTATAAGATCCGCAGTATGTATGTGGATGCCGAAGCGCGCAAGGCCGAGCTGATGAAGCATAATGAAATGAATGGCCTTATGTTTAAAATGGAAAACGATCCCCGCATTACCAGGGTGGGGCGTTTTATCCGGAAAACCAGTTTGGATGAGCTGCCGCAGTTTTTCAATGTGCTGATGGGCGATATGAGCCTTGTGGGAACCCGCCCGCCCACATTGGACGAATACGAGCATTACAAAAGCCACCACAAGCGCCGCCTCAGCATGAAGCCCGGCATTACGGGGCTCTGGCAGGTGAGCGGGCGCAGCGAGATCGAAGATTTTGAAGAAGTGGTTCGTTTGGATGTGCAGTACATCGACGAATGGAGCCTTTGGCTGGATATCAAGCTGTTACTGCGCACTGTGGCGGTGGTGTTCAGCCGCCGCGGCGCAGAATAACCTGTAAAAGGGGAAAACAAAGCATTTATGAAGCAGAACACGCAATTTGAAACCTGCAGCATATTAGGAGTAAACATTGCGGCGGTGAATATGGCTCAAACTTTGCAGCTTTTGCAGCAAAATCTTGAAAGCTGGCGGGGCGAGTATATTTGTGTATCCAATGTACACACCACGGTTACGGCTTATCAAAGCCCCGAATACCGTGCCGTGCAAAACGGCGCGGTAATGGCCCTGCCGGACGGCGGCCCGCTTTCGGCCTACAGCCGCAAGCACGGCTTTGCCAATGCGCAGCGTGTTACCGGGCCGGACCTTATGCGTGAGGTGCTGAAAAAAAGCGCCGAAACAGGCTGGAAACATTACTTTTACGGCTCAACGCCCGAAACGCTGGAACTTTTGCGCCAAAAGCTGGCCCAAAGCTATCCCGGCGCACAGGTGGTGGGCATGGAATCGCCGCCCTTCCGCCCGCTTACCGAGCAGGAGGAAGCCGCTTCCATGGAAAAGATCCGCCAGGCCGCCCCGGATTTTATCTGGGTGGGGCTGGGGGCACCCAAGCAGGAGCGCTGGATGGCGGCCCACCGTGGGGCACTGCCGGGCATTATGCTGGGCGTGGGCGCGGCATTTGATTACGAGGCAGGCAACATACAGCGCGCACCGCTTTGGATGCAGCGCTGCAGCCTGGAATGGCTTTATCGCCTTATGCAGGACCCTGTGCGGCTTTTGCCGCGATACCTGCAAACCAATCTGCGTTATATCTGGCTGACGAAGGTGCTGAAAAAATAACGGCAGCACCGCATCGTGTTTGCAAATAAGGAGTTTATATGAAAAAAGCATTGATCACCGGCATCACCGGTCAGGATGGCTCTTATCTGGCAGAATTTCTGCTGGAAAAAGGCTATGAAGTACACGGCATCACCCGCCGCGCTTCCATTTCCAACACGGCGCGCATAGACCATCTGATGGGCAGGATTACGCTGCATGACGGCGACCTTTCGGATTCCAGCAGCCTGATCCGCATCATCGGTCTGGTGCAGCCGGATGAAATTTACAATCTGGCAGCACAAAGCCATGTGCAGGTGAGCTTTGATGTGCCCGAATATTCCGGCGATGTGGATGCACTGGGCGTGCTGCGCATTCTCGAGGCCTGCCGCATTTTGGGCCTTACCAAGAAAACCCGCGTGTATCAGGCATCCACCAGCGAATTGTATGGCAAGGTTGAGGAAGTGCCCCAGCGTGAAACCACGCCGTTCCACCCCTACAGCCCCTATGCCGTGGCAAAGCAGTACGGCTTTTGGATCGTAAAAGAATACCGTGAGGCCTATGGAATGTTTGCCGTGAACGGCATTTTGTTCAACCACGAATCCGAACGCCGCGGCGAAAATTTTGTTACCCGCAAGATCACGCTGGCCGCCGGGCGCATTGCCGAGGGCCTGCAGGATCATCTGGAGCTTGGCAACATGGACTCCCTGCGTGACTGGGGCTATGCCAAGGACTATGTGGAGTGTATGTGGCTGATCATGCAGCAGCAGCAGCCCGATGACTTTGTGATCGCCACGGGCGTGCAGCACACTGTGCGCGACTTTACCGAAAAGGCTTTTGCCGCCAACGGCATTACCATTCGCTGGGAAGGCACCGGCATTGACGAAAAGGGCTATGATGCCCACACCGGCAAAATGCTGGTGTGCGTGAACCCCCAGTGGTTCCGCCCCACCGATGTGGATAACCTGTGGGGTGACCCCACCAAGGCAAAAACCGTGCTGGGCTGGAACCCCCAGAAAACCACCTATGAGCAGCTGGTAGAGATCATGGCCAAGCATGACCGTGCGCTGGCCAAGCGCGAAAAAGCAATGAAAAACGCCTGATTTCAGACGGATTTTTAGAAAGAAGGCAAATCGGAATGATGGAAAAGAATGCAAAAATTTATGTAGCGGGCCATCGCGGCATGGTGGGCAGCGCCATTGTGCGTGAGCTGCAGCGCCAGGGCTACACCAATATTATCACCCGCACCCACAAAGAGCTGGACCTGTGCCGTCAGGACAAGGTGGAAGAATTCTTTGCGCAGGAAAAGCCGGAGTATGTGTTTCTGGCAGCCGCCAAGGTGGGCGGCATTGTGGCCAACCAGAACGCTTTGGCGGACTTTATGTACGACAACATGATCCTGGAAATGAATGTGATCCATTCGGCGTGGAAAAACGGCTGCAAAAAGCTGGAATTTCTGGGCTCCTCCTGCATTTATCCCCGCATGGCTCCCCAGCCCATGCCGGAAAGCTGCCTGCTGACCAGCGAGCTGGAAAAAACCAACGAAGCCTATGCGCTGGCAAAGATCTCGGGCCTTAAATACTGCGAATTCCTCAACCGCCAGTACGGCACCGATTATATCAGCGTGATGCCCACCAATCTGTACGGCCCCAACGATAACTATCACCCCACCCACAGCCATGTGCTGCCCGCTTTGATCCGCCGCTTCCACGAAGCCAAGGAAAACGGCCTGACCAGCGTGACCTGCTGGGGCGACGGCAGCCCCCTGCGTGAGTTTTTGTATGTGGACGATCTGGCCAATCTGTGCGTATTTTTGATGAACCACTATTCCGGCAACGAAACCGTAAACGCAGGCACCGGCAAGGAACTGAGCATCAAAGAGCTTACCGAGCTGGTGGCCAAGGTGGTCGGCTATACGGGTGAGATCCAGTGGGACACCTCCAAGCCCAACGGCACGCCCCGCAAGCTGCTGGATGTTTCCAAGGCAACCAAGCTGGGCTGGACCTATAAAACCGAACTGGAAGACGGTATCCGTTTGGCCTATGAGGACTTTTTGCACAATCCCATGCGCGCCGAACGCTGAGTAAAAAGAAGAGGAGCGCCGTTGCCTAAGCGCTCCTTTTTTCTTGACGGGGCGGGGGATTTATACTAAAATAATACCCGATTCAATACATTGCAATAAGCGCAACAAGTGAAAATTCTGCAAAGAATAAAGGAGCCGTGCCATGGAGTGCATGATCGATGGGCTGAAACTGAATTATGAAATTGCCGGTGAGGGGCAGCCTTTGCTGATGCTGCACGGCTGGGGCTCCAATCTGCAGGCATTCCAGTGTCTGGTTCCGGCTCTTAGCGATAAATACCGGGTGATCCGGCTGGATTTTCCGGGCTTTGGCAAAAGCAGCCCGGTGCCGCGGGCTTTCTGCGTGGATGATTATGTTGATATTACAATTAAGTTTATCCAATTCCTGCAGCTTACAAAGCTGAGCCTGGCAGGGCATTCTTTTGGCGGCCGTGTGATCATCAAGCTGAACAGCCGCCAGAAGCTGCCCTTTGAGATCGACAAAAACATTCTGATCGACAGCGCCGGTATCCTGCCGGTGAAAACACTGAAGAAAACCGTGCGGCAGCGGGTGTTCAAAATGGGCAAGGCCGTGCTGAACCTGCCCCCGGTAAAGGCGGCCTTCCCGGACGCATTGGATCGTTTCCGCGCGCATTTCGGCTCGGCCGATTACAATGCGGCTACCGGATTTTTGCGGGATACCATGGTGAAGGCGATCAACGAGGACCTGCAGCCGTATCTGAAAAACATCGCCCGCCCCACGCTGCTGATTTGGGGCGATCAGGACACCGCCACCCCCATGCGTGATGCGCATATCATGGAAAAAGAGATCCCCGATGCGGGCTTGGTGGTGGTGAAAAATGCCGGGCATTTTTCTTTCTTGAAAGATCCGTATCTGGTAATTGCGGTAATACAATCCTTTTTAGGATGATTTTGGTAAAGGAGCATCAAGCATGATCGCAAAGATTTGCTGCTGCCTGTTGGCACTGCTGGTATATGTGCAGTACCTGTTATATCTGATGCACATGTTCCAGCTGAATACCTATAAAAATAACGAACAGAGCGCATGGAACAAAAAAAATTCCGCCATTCTGGGCCGCCACATTGTTTATCTGGCGGTAACGCTGGCGGGCTATGTGCTCACTCGCCCTGCCGTGGGGCAGGCCCCGCAGGGGCTGGCCTTTGCGGCGATCTGCCTGCTGCTGATTTTGCAGCTCTGGTTTTGGCAGCCCAAACAAAAGGCCAAAAAACCGCTGGTGTACACGGCGCGCGTGATCCGTATGCTGGTCACCCATGGCATTTTGCTGCTGGTGGGTGTACCGGCCCTCGTTTGGGTGCTGCCTGCATACGATGTGTTTACAGCGCTGATTTTCTACACCATGCTGCTGCCCTGGCTGATCCTGCTGGTCAACCGGCTGAATGCGCCCATTCAAAAGGCCATCAACCGGAAATTCATCAAGGAAGCCGAAAACAAGATCAAGGCCATGCCCGAGCTTACGGTCATCGGCATCACCGGCAGCTATGGCAAAACCAGCGTGAAATTCTTTCTCACCGAACTGCTCAGCGGCAAGTACAATGTGCTGTGTACGCCCCGCAATTTTAATACCGACCTGGGCGTGACCCGCACCGTGCGCGAGGATCTGCAGCCTGTTCACGAGGTGTTCGTGTGCGAAATGGGCGCGCGCTACGAAAAGGATATCCAAACCATCTGCGATATTGTACACCCCAAATACGGCGTGATCACGGCCATTGGCCCCCAGCATCTGGAAACCTTTGGCAGCATGGATACCATTGTGAAAACCAAGTTTGAGCTGTACGATGCCCTGCCCGCCGACGGAATGGCCTTTTTGAACTACGACAACGAGTACATTCTGCATCACAAGGGGGATAAGCCCCAGATCGGCTTTGGCGAAAGCGAGCAGGCCGATGTGCGCCTGCTCAGTATGGAGCTGACTGCCCACGGCACGGATTTTGCGGTATCCATCGAGGGCAAAACGGTGCAGTTCCACACGGAATTGATCGGTTATCACAATATTCTGGATATCACCGCCGCCATTGCGGTGGCACACAAAATGCAGGTGAGCAATGCCGAGCTGCAGCGCCGGGTGCGCCGCCTGCACCCGGTGGAGCATCGCCTGCAGCTGCTGCCCAAGCGCGGCCGCGTGAGCATTATCGATGATGCCTATAACTCCAACCCTCAGGGCTTCCATGGCGCCATTGATACACTGCGCCGTTTTGAAGGCAAAACCCGTGTTCTGGTGACTCCCGGCATGATCGAGCTGGGCGCAAAGGAATACGAGCTGAACAAGCAGGCCGGGCGCTATGCTGCCACGGGCTGCGACTATATCATTCTTGTGGGCAAAAAGCAAACACAGCCCCTGCTGGAGGGCGTGCGCGAGGAAACCGCGTTTGACCAAAGCCATGTGCAGCAGGTGGATACACTGCAGGATGCATGGAAGATCATTCCCACGCTGCCCGGCGAAGAGCTGGTGGTGCTTTTGGAAAACGATCTGCCCGATAATTATTGATTCTTTATAAACAGGGAGGCACACCCCAAAGGGTGCGAAAGTGTATTATGAAAATCCGAGTAGGTGTATTTTTTGGCGGCAACAGTGTGGAACACGAAATTTCGGTGATTTCGGCATTGCAGGCCATGAATGCCATGGACAGCGATAAATACGAGATCATTCCCGTGTATATCACCCGGGAAAACGAGTTCTACACGGGCGAGGCTCTGCGCACGATCGAAAACTTTGCCGATCAGCCCGCGCTGCTCAAGCAGTGCCGTCAGGTGATCCCCGTAAAGGGCAAGGGCTGCATGGAATTGTACAAGTATCCCTTCGGTATGTTTGGCAACAAGGCCTGTGCCGTGCTGGATGTGGCTTTCCCCATTGTACACGGCACCAATGTAGAGGACGGCACGCTGCAGGGATTTTTGCAGTATCTGGGCGCACCCGTAGTGGGCTGCGATGTGCTGGCCAGCGCTGTGGGCATGGATAAGTATGTGATGAAAACGATCCTCAAGGATGCCGGAGTGCCTGTGCTGGACTGCGTTCGCTTTTCTCGCTATGAATACGAAGAAAACGAACAGGCCTGTGTGGAGGCCGTGGAGGCTAAGTTCGCCTATCCGGTGATCGTAAAGCCCATTGACCTTGGCTCCAGCGTGGGCATTAAGATCGGCCATGACCGTGACGGCCTGCAGGAAGCCATGAAGTATGCCTTTGAATATGCAGGCAACATTCTGGTAGAGCCTGCCATCATGCAGCTGCGTGAGATCAACTGCTCGGTGCTGGGCGATACCGAACAGGCCATTGCCAGCGCCTGCGAAGAGCCTGCGGGCAGTGATGAGATTTTGAGCTATAAAGATAAATACATGAGCAGCGGCGCCAGCAAGGGTATGGCCAGCGTAAAGCGCAAGCTGCCTGCCGATCTGCCTGCCCGCCAATACGCTCTGGTGCAGCAGCTGGCGGTCACCACCTTCCAGGCGCTGCGCTGCAACGGCGTGGTGCGCATTGATTTTATGATCGACGGCGCAACCGATCAGGTGTATGTGAACGAGATCAACACGATCCCCGGTTCGCTGGCCTTCTATCTGTGGAAGGAAAGCGGGGTAGAGTATAAAGAGCTGCTGGATCGGCTGATCAAGCTGGCCTTAAAGCGTGAGCGCGAAAACAAGGCCATTCGCTATGATTTTAAAACCGATATCCTCAAGGGCTTCAGCTTTGGCGGCGCAAAGGGCGACAAGCTGGGCGGAAAAATGGGCAGCAAGTTCTGATGAAAGCGCTGCCGCCTGTAAATGCGGCGGAAGTCGGCCTTGCATATCTGCGCACCCTGCTATAAAAGGGCAGGGGTTCCGGTGCAGGGCATTTTGCGCGCAAAAGGGGAAAGGAGAAGGATCGTATGCATGATGAGCTTACCGAGGTGGATATTCGCAAAATGCAGGAGGAGATCGACCACCGCATTTGCGAGCTGCGCCCGCAGCTGAACGCTGAGGTGAAATCAGCGCGGGCGTTCGGCGATCTGAGTGAAAACTACGAATACAAAGAGGCCAAACGCCAGCGCGGCCGAAACGAAAGCCGAATTCGTTATCTGCAGAATATGATCAAAACCGCCCGCGTGGTGAGCGCCGAAACCAAAGGCGACGGCGTGGGCCTGTTTGACAGAGTGACCCTTTGGCTGCCGGACGATGAAGAAGAAATGATCGTTCGTGTGGTCACTTCACTGCGCATCAATGCCGACGATGGCCTGATCAGCCGCAAATCTCCGCTGGGAGAGGCCATTTTTGGCCGTAAGATCGGCGAAACGGTGTGGGTAGAGCCCAATCCCAATGTGCGCTATCGGGTGGAGATCCGCGCCATTGAGCCCGGCGAGGACGATGAATCGCTGCCCATTGCCAAAGTTGCAAAAATGCTCGATAATACACAAAGTATTATCTGCGCTTTTTGCTTAGCAGCTTGCACCTCTCGCTCGCTGCATCGGCACTTAGAATTATGCGGTATTGCCTTAAAAATTCAGGCATCACCGCACGATCTCTGCCCTGCGGCCTTTTGTGCATGGCTGCGGCGGCACTGGGAACCGCGTGCCGATGCCTTACAAAAAAGAGCGCCCCTGCCGACGGTTGGTTCGGCAAAGGGCGCTCTTTTTTGCAAAATTTAAAGCTGCGATCAGGCGTTCTGACCCTTGCCAAAGGCGATGGGGCGGGTGATGATCTCTTCACAGATCTGCAAAACGCTTTTATTGTCGGTGTTTACGATCACATCGGCGGCGGCCATGTAGGCAGGCTCACGCACAGCCATCATGGCGGCAATATCGCGCACATTCTTTTTGCCGCGCAGCTTGGGGCGATCATCGTTGTCTTTCACGCGCGAAAGAATGGTTTCGGGGCTGGCGGTCAGCAGCACGATCCGGCTGTGCTGGCGCAGCGTTTCCACATTCTGGGGGCGCAGCACAGCGCCGCCGCCGCAGCTGATGACGGTTTGATGGCATACGCCCAGATCCTTGAGCACCTGCGATTCCATATCGCGGAAATGAGCCTCGCCGTAATGATCAAAAATATCGTTGATGCTCATTCCGGCGCGCTGCACAATGATCTCGTCACTTTCCACGCTGTCCATGGCCAGCATCTGCTTGAGCAGGGTGCATACGGTGCTTTTGCCCACGCCCATAAAGCCCACCAGAGCAATATTGCCGTGTACCAGTGCTTTGGCCTGCACCTTTTTGCTCATTTCGGTAATGCTTTCAAAAATATTCAGCATTTCGTCTTCATACTGGTTTCCGGCAGCCAAAGCGCGCAGGGCTTTTTGCTGGCGCTTTTCCTGATTGGGCTGCAAAATGGGCACACCGGTGGCTTTTTTGTAATCAATGATCTCATTCACGCAGTTCATACGGCGCTCTAACTGCCGCAAAATCTCCTGGTCACATTCGGCAACCTCGCGGCGGATCGATTCTAAATCCCTCATGGCTTTCCTTTCCCTGCCGCCGGGGCATCCGGCGGCCTTTTGCAATAATGTGTATTATTATAAAATATCATGCTGCAAAATTCAATCACTTACAGCATGAAAAATGCTCATTCACTTTATTACAGGGCATTGCGTTAGCGCAATAAAGCGGGCTCAGCATAAAATAAATATCATATACATGATAAATTTAAAATAGCGGCGAAGTTTTTCGCCGTATGCGAAGGCTTTTTGCAGCCAATGCAAAAGGCTGAAAAGCTGCCAAAACGGAAAATGCTACAAAAAAGTAACAAACGTATTCCCAGCTTGACAATGGGAATACAGGCGTTATAATAAAACCATCTTCAGAAGAAAGGAAGGGCTTTTGCGATGACTCGTTTTGTGTGTGCTACCATGATGATGCAGATGTGCATGTGCATGCCGATGAGCGCTGCATGTGCCCTTTGTGCTGCCCGGTAAAGTTTTCCGGGGCAAAAAGGCTTATGTGCAGGCGCCGAAAGGTTGGCCTGCTTTTTTATTGCCAAAAACAGCCGCTCTGATCTTCTGAATCAGAAAAAAGTGTGCAGTCGGCACACGAAATCAAAAAGGAGAGTATATATCATGAAAAAAATCGTTTCTTCGGTTCTGGCAGGCGCTCTGGCCTTCAGCCTCACTGCCTGCGGCGGCTCTGCTGCTTCCTCTGCTCCCGCTTCCTCTGCTGCCGCTTCCTCGGCTGCGCCCGCTGCTTCTGCCAGCCAGGCTGCTGAGCTGACCGGTGACGGCTACGATGCTTCTGTGGACTATGCCGCTCTGGCAGGTACCACTGTGAAAATCGCTGCCAGCGCCACGCCCCATGCTGAAATTCTGGAAAACGCCGTGGCCCCCATTCTGCAGGCTGCCGGCATCACTCTGCAGGTGGATGTGTTTGATGATTACATTCAGCCCAACAATGTGGTGGAGGAAGGCGAATATTACGCCAACTATTTCCAGCACACCCCGTATCTGGACAGCTTCAACGCAGAAAACGGCACGCATCTGGTAAGCGTTGCAGCAGTTCACTACGAGCCCTATGCACTGTACGGCGGCAAAACTGCCAGCCTGGATGAGCTGGCCGACGGCGCACAGATTGCTGTGACCAATGACCCCTCCAACGAGGCACGCGCCCTGCAGCTGCTGGCCGATGCAGGCCTGATCGAGCTGGATGCCAACGCCGGCCTTTCTGCCACCCAGCTGGACATCACCGCCAACCCCAAGAATCTGAAGATCGTAGAGATGGAAGCTGCACAGCTGCCCCGCGCTCTGCAGGATGTTGACATGGCTGTGATCAACGGCAACTACGCCAAGGAGGCCGGTTTGAGCCCCGCCGAAAACGGCCTGTATGTGGAAGCTGCTGATTCTGAATGCGCACAGACCTACGCCAATATTCTGGCGGTAGCCGAGCAGAATAAGGATGCTGATCTCACCAAGGCACTGGTGGCCGCCATTACCAGCCAGGCCGTAAAGGATTATATCAGCACCGCTTACAGCGACGGCTCTGTGCTGTGCATTTTCTGATGGAAAGCATCCCCGCACAATACCGGCGCGGCGGAAAAGCTAAGCGCTGCATGGCTGCCTTGAACCGGGCATAGTCAGGGGGCAGCCGCCGCATCGGTGCATGAGATCGTGCGAAAACGCTTTTACCTAAAAACAGGCAGAATGCGCCCTTGACAGGATGCTTCTGCCGCGGCAAAAAGCCGTCGGGAACCCTCCCGACGGCTTTTTGCATCCTTTGCTTTCGCAAAAAACAGGTATTGGCTGTGTAAACAGCGGATCAATATACAATAAAACCCCTGTAAATGCGAAAAACGCACTATCACAATAATACAAAATATGCTATAATATCTTTTATATGCGAATCAGCCCGTGCAATCATGGCTGCGGGCATTGTAAGGGAGAGGCTTTTCTTGATCGAACTGAAAAATTTAACCAAAAGCTTTACCATAGACGGTGGTGAGGTGCATGCACTGCAGGATATCAACCTCACCATTGAAGATGGCGCAATTTATGGCATCATCGGCATGTCCGGTGCGGGCAAATCCACTTTGGTGCGCTGCATCAATATGCTGGAACGCCCCACCTCCGGCAAGGTGCTGGTAAACGGCCGCGATATGACAGCGCTCACACCGGCCCAGCTGCGTGCGGCCCGCCGCGAGATCACCATGATCTTTCAGCAGTTCAATCTGCTGATGCAGCGCAACTGCCTGAAAAACATCTGCTTCCCCATGGAGCTGGACGGTGTGCCCAAGGCACAGGCTGAAAAGCGCGCCATTGAGCTGCTGGAGCTTGTGGGCCTGCCGGATAAGGCCAAGGCATTTCCGGCCCAGCTGAGCGGCGGCCAGCGCCAGCGCATTGCCATTGCCCGCGCTTTGGCCACACAGCCCAAGGTGCTGCTGTGCGACGAAGCCACCAGCGCACTTGACCCCAACACCACGCACAGCATTCTGCAGCTTGTGAAAGAGATCAACCAGAAAATGGGCATCACGGTGGTGGTGATCACACACCAGATGAGCGTTGTGGAAGAAATCTGCAGCCGCGTGGCCATTCTGGACGGCGGCAAGGTGGTGGAGGAAGGCCCCGTGGCCGAAATTTTCGCCAACCCCAAAACCAACGCTGCCCGCAAGCTGGTGTATCCCGGCGGGATGTCGGGCCATGGCTATAGCAATGATACGCCCAGAATTCGCGTGGCGTTCAACGGCAGCAATTCTACCGACCGCCCGCTGGTGGCGGCCATGGCTGTGGACTGCGGCGTTCTGCTGAGCGTGATCTCGGCCGATACCAGTTTGCTGGACGGCCAGGTGTACGGCAGTATGCTGCTGGGCCTGCCGCGGGATAAAGGCCAGGCAGCCAAAGCGCTGGATTACCTGCGCAAGTTCCCCGGAATTTCCGTGGAGGAGGTGCAAGCATGAACTATGCAAAAATGTTTACCGCCGAAGCGGTGAATGAACTTTTCAAAATCTGGGCCAGCGGAGAGTTTTATGCGGGCATTTGGGCCACGCTGTATACCACGCTGCTGGCAACCTTTTTTGCACTGGTGATCGGCCTGCCTTTGGGCGTTTTGCTGGTGGCAGGCAGGGAAGACGGCGTGCTGCCGCTGCCCAAGCCGGTGATGGCTGTTTTGAATGCGCTGATCAATATTCTGCGCAGTGTGCCGTTTTTGATCCTGATGATCATGGTCATGCCGCTTTCGCGCCTGCTCATGGGCACCAGTGTGGGCACCAAGGGCACTATTGTGCCGCTGGTGGTGGCTGCGTTCCCGTTTATGGCGCGCCTGATCGAAAGCTCACTGCGTGAGGTGGATGCCGGTATGATCGAGGCCGCCCAGAGCATGGGCGCAACGCCGTTTCAGATCATCTGGAAGGTGATGATCCCCGAAAGCATTCCCAGTCTGGCCGGGCAGGTGACCACGGCCCTCACCACAATTTTGGGCTACGGCGCTATGGCAGGTGCCATTGGCGGCGACGGCTTGGGCAAAATCGCCATCAGCTATGGCTACAACCGTTATAAACCGCTGATTATGCTGGTGGCCGTGGTGCTGCTGGTCGTGATCGTGAATATCATTCAAACCGTAGGCAGTACCATTGCGGTGCACAGCGATAAGCGCCTGCGCAAATAAAGAGGAGCAAAACAGTATGAAGATCCTTGCAGTTGATTACGGCGAGTCGCGCACCGGTTTGGCTATCTGCGATGCCACCGAGATGCTCACGCGCGCCATTACACCGCAGATCGAAGAAAAAAGCATGAACAAGGTGGCCGAAGCCGTGGTGGAGGCTGCCAAAGCCAACGGCGCCGAAAAAATCGTGGTGGGTCTTTGCAAAAACATGGACGGCACCGAGGGCAGTCAGGCCAAAAAGTGCCGCCGTATTGCGGGCAAAATTGCCGAGCTGTGGGGCAGTGAGCCTGTCATGTGGGATGAACGCCAAACCACGATTTCTGCAGCGGCTATTCTGAGCGAAACCAACACCTTCGGCAAAAAGCGCAAGGAAATTCTGGATTCGGTTTCCGCTGCCGTTATTCTGGAAGCCTATCTGGCGTGGCGCAAAAACCACCCCGGTCAAGACGAACCGTGATCGAGCGGAATTCGCCGCTGCAAAAAACACGCCGACAGCAGCGGCTGGAAAAAGTGCGCGCGGAAATGGCGGCGTTCACGATGCCGCGCTACAGCCGGCTGCCCGAGATCGAGCTGTATATGGATCAGCTTGTCAACTGCGTAAACCGGGTGCTTGCGCCGCTTTCCAGCGCCGACAGCAGCGAGGAGCTGCTGCTCACCAAATCCATGGTGAACAATTATGTGAAACAGCGTGTTTTGCCGCCGCCCGAAAAAAAGCGCTATGATCGCCGCCATCTGGCCATGCTGCTGATGCTTTGCCCGCTCAAGCAGGTGTGCAGCATTCCCGAATGTGTGCAGCTGCTGCGCCTTACCGAGCGGCAAAGCGGCAAAACGCCCCAGCAAAACTACGATGCCTTTTGCGCATCGCTGGAAAGCGCGGTGCACAGCTGCTTTGGCCAGCAGGAACACGCAGCCCCGCAGGGGCTGATCCTGCCGCGCATGACCCAAACGATAGCGGACAAGATCTTTTTGCAGAAAATGCTGTACTGTGAAGACTGTGAGGAATAAAACCATGGCCAAGAACTTAACTTTGCACTATGCGGCAGGGCAGGGCGCCTACTGGATGAGCTATTGTGCGGCCATTGGCTATGCCTCGGTATTTTTGACCGGGCGCGGCTTTTCTGCCGGAAACATTGGCCTTTTGATGGCCGGTGTGAACGCGGCGGGCGCACTTATACAACCGGCGGTGGCGGCCGCGGCTGACCGCTCGGCCACGCATACGCTGAACTTTTATCTGCGTATTTGCCAAATCATCAGTCTGGCGGCGGCCGTTGGGCTGTGCATCGGCCCCCATACGCTCACGGCGGCAGCCCTGTGCTATGTGCCGCTGTGCGTAGGCATTATGACACAGCAGCCGCTGATGAATGCACTGGCTACTTATTTTATGGACCGCGGCCAAACGGTGGACTATGGCAAGGCGCGCGGCACCGGCTCGATCTGCTATGCGGCGATCTCGTATGTGCTGGGCCGCGTGACGGCGCACTTTGGCTCGGATGCCATGCCGTTTGCGGTGCTGCTGATATTGGCACTGCTGGCGGCGCTGCTCAGCGGCTATCGGCTGCAGCCGGTGGGGGATGAGCAAAAAGAAACCCAAAGCTCGGAATCAGCCATGGCACTGCTGCGGCGATACCCCGGCTTTGGCCTGCTGCTGGTGGGCGTGGGGCTGCTGTTTATCAATCACTACTATCTGAATACCTATCTGTATCAGGTGGTGCTGGCAGTGGGCGGCGACAGTGCTTCACTGGGCACGGTGAGCGCCATCACAGCCGGCGTGGAACTGCCCACCATGATGGTGTTCAGCTGGCTGGTGCAGCGCAAAAGCAGTGCCTTCTGGCTGCGGATATCGGCGGTGTTTTTTTCGCTGAAGGGAATTATTTGCCTGCTGGCGGGCTCGGTGGCCGGGCTGTGCGCAGGCGGTGCGCTGCAATGTCTTGGATTTGCGCTGTATATTCCGGCCGGTGTGTACTATGCCAACGAAATCATGCAGCCGCAGGATAAAGTGAAAGGGCAGGCACTCATGACCACCTCCACTGTGGTGGGCGGCCTTGTGGGCAACCTGAGCGGCGGCTGGCTGCTGGATGCCCTTGGGGTGCGCGCCATGCTTATGGCGGGCGTGGCAGCCTCGGTTCTGGGCACTCTGGCCGTATATGCGGCAACCAGACAAAGAGAAAAACCATAAAATTTTACGGATATTAAAGGAGAAACAACACATGATCGGTATCCTTTCTGCTTTGGGGTTTGAGCTGGCCCCCCTGCTGGACCGCTTGGAAAACAAAACCAGTGAAACCATCAGCCACATTGAATTTGTTTCGGGCCAGCTGAACGGCCGCCCTGTGGTGGGCGCCGTCAGCGGCGTGGGCAAGGTGAACGCTGCCCGCTGCGCACAGATCATGATCTGCCGCTACAATGTGGAAATGATCGTAAACGCCGGTGTGGGCGGCAGCCTGTGCAAGGGCCTTGGCCTGGGCGATCTGGCTGTGGCCGAAAGCTGTGTGCAGTATGATATGGACATGGCCGCTGCCGGAACCCCGCTGGGTGTGATCCCCTGGGGAAAGGTGAGCAAGGAATTCCCGGACGGCGATCAGGCTACGGCCTATCTGCCCTGCGATGCCGCCATGGCTGACTGTCTGGAAAAAGCCGCAGAGGAAGCGGGCATTCATTGCAGGCGCGGCGTGATCGCCACCGGCGACCGCTTTGTGGCGGATAAAAAGCTCAATGATTTTTTGCGCGATACATTCCACGCAATCAGCTGTGAAATGGAAGGCGGCGCGGTGGCGCAGGTGTGCCGTGCAGCGGATATTCGCTGCGCTGTGCTGCGTGCTATCTCGGACAATGCCGATGAGGATGCCGCTGAAACGTATAACGGACAGAAAACCCTGTGCGCCACCATCCCCGTTGTGTGCCGCGCACTGGAACTGTATTTTTCTTGATTTATAGGAGTGAATTTTCCCATGGACGACGGTAACAGTACGATTTTGCTTGCAATTTTGGTTTTGGTGGCGCTCTCGGCGTTTTTTTCGGCATCGGAAACAGCGTTTTCCAGCCTGAACCGTGTGCGCTTGAAGGTGCGTGCCGATGACGGCGATGTTCGTGCGGCGCGCGCCGTAAAACTGATCGACCGCTACGATGATCTGCTTTCGGCAATTTTGATCGGCAATAATATTGTAAACATTGCCTCTGCCAGCTTGGCTACAGTGTTTTTTACACGCCTGTTTCAGGATAACGGCCCCACGATCTCCACGGCCGTTATGACGGCTATTGTGCTGATCTTTGGCGAAGTAACGCCTAAAAGTCTTGCAAAAGAAATGCCGGAGGACTGCGCCGTGATGGTGGCCCCGGTCATTCATGCGCTGATGATGGTGTTCAGCCCGCTCAACGCGCTGTTCCGCGCGTGGAAGCGTTTGCTGCAAAAGCTGTTCCACCTGAAAAATGTGGATACCATCACAGAAGATGAACTGATCAGCATTGTGAGTGAAGCGCACAACGATGGCACACTGAACGAAAGCGAAAGCGAACTGATCCGCTCGGCCATTGAGTTTGACGATCTGGAAGTGGAATCGATTCTGACACCGCGCGTGGATATGGAAGCCGTGGAGGATACGGTTTCCATGAAAGATCTGGCCGACCGCTTTGAGGAAAGCGGATTCTCCCGCATTCCCGTGTATCACGAAAGCATCGACAATGTGATCGGTGTGGTGCTGGAAAAAGACTTTTTCCCCTCTTATGTGGAGGGCACAGCCAATCTGGAACACCTGATCACCGAGGTGGAATACACCACCGGCCACACCAAGATCAGCGAGCTGCTGCACCAGCTGCAGAAAAACCAGAACCACATGGCGATCGTGATCGATGAATTCGGCGGCACGCAGGGCCTTGTTACGCTGGAGGATATTCTGGAAGAGCTGGTGGGCGAGATCTGGGACGAACACGACGAAGCCGTGGATGATTGCCGGGAACAGGCCGACCATTCCTGGCTGGTAAGCGGCTCGATGAGCATGGAAGATTTTGCTGCCGATTTCCCGATATCGGATGAAATGGTAGAGGAATATACGACCGTGGGCGGCTGGGCACTGGCACAGATCGGCCGGCTGCCGCGGGAGGGACAGCACTTTGAGCAGGGCCGCCTGACGGTGGATGTGGTAAAGGTGTTCAGCCGCCGCATTCATCAGCTGCGCATCAAGGTTTTGCCGGAAAAGAAAGAAGAAAATTGCGATGAAACATAACTGCCCGGCTTTGCCCGGGCAATGACCGCAAGGGGGACAAGTAAGAAAAATGGAAAACAATGTGATCGTATCTCTCAAAAACATCGTTGTGGATTTTGACGGTGACAAGGTGCTGAATGGCCTTTCGCTGGATATTCACGATAAGGAATTTGTAACATTCCTTGGCCCATCCGGCTGCGGCAAAACAACCACCCTGCGCGTGATCGCTGGTTTTGTAGAGCCGGAAAGCGGCAATGTGTTTTTTGACGGAAAGGATATCGCCGGTTTGCCGCCTTATAAGCGGCAGGTGAACACGGTTTTCCAGAAATATGCACTGTTCCCGCATTTGAATGTGTTTGAAAATGTGGCATTCGGTCTGCGCCTGAAAAAGCTGGACGAAGAAACCATCAACAAAAAGGTGCGCGAAATGCTGGAGGTCGTGGGCCTGAAAGGCTACGAGCGCCGCCGCATCAACCAGATGTCCGGCGGCCAGCAGCAGCGTGTGGCCATTGCCCGAAGCCTGATAAATCAGCCCAAGGTGCTGCTGCTGGATGAACCCCTGGGCGCATTGGACCTGAAGCTGCGCAAGGAAATGCAGGTAGAGCTCAAGCGCCTGCAGCGTGAAATGAATATCACCTTTATCTATGTAACGCACGATCAGGAAGAAGCCCTGACCATGTCGGACACGGTGGTGGTTATGAACAAGGGCAAGATCCAGCAGATCGGCAGCCCCGAAGATATCTACAACGAGCCGCAAAATGCTTTTGTGGCCGATTTTATCGGCGCTTCCAATATCATTGACGGCGTTATGCTCGAGGATTACCGCGTAAGCTTTTCGGGCCAGGAGTTCGTGTGCGTGGATAAGGGTTTTGCCAAAAATCAGTCTGTGCAGGTGGTGGTGCGCCCCGAAGATGTAGAGGTCACCACGCCGGAAAACGGTATGCTTACCGGCCTTGTGAACGAGGTGATCTTCAAGGGCGTGCATTTTGAAATGCGTGTGGACTGCGAGGGCAAGGAATGGCTGATCCACAGCACCCGCGCCTGCAAGCCCGGCGAAGTGATCGGCATGAATGTGGGCCCGGATGAGATCCACATCATGGCCCGCATGGAGGGATAATGCCATGATCAAAAATAAATGGACTGCCGCGCCGTATCTGGTTTGGATGGCAATTTTTGTGATCGTGCCGCTGCTCATGGTGATCTACTACGCCCTCACCAACGATGCCGGCCAGTTTACGCTGGAAAATATTTTTATGATCGGACGCTACAGCTCGGTGTATGGCCGCAGCCTGCTGCTGGCCGCCGAAGCCACCATCATCTGCCTGATCGTGGCTTTCCCTGTGGGGTATTTTTTAAGCCGTCTGGATGGCAACAAGCAGCACATTATGCTGATGCTGCTCATGCTGCCCATGTGGATGAACTTTTTGCTGCGCACCTATGCCTGGATGACCCTTCTGGAAAACAACGGCCTGATCAACCGCCTTTTGGGTGTGTTTGGCATCGGGCCCTTTCACATGATCAATACCAGCGGCGCCGTGGTGCTGGGCATGGTGTATAACTACCTGCCGTATATGATCCTGCCGCTGTATACAGCCATGACCAAAATCGACCACAGCATTGTGGAGGCCGCACAGGATCTGGGCGCAAATACACGCCGCATCGTTACCCGTGTGCTGATCCCCATGTCCACACCGGGCATTGCCACGGGCATCACCATGGTGTTTGTGCCCTCGGTTTCCACCTTTGTAATCAGCCGTATGCTGGGCGGCGGCTCCAATCTGCTGATCGGCGATCTGATCGAGCTGCAGTTCCTTGGCAACAGCTACAATTTCCATGTGGGCTCGGCGATGAGCCTTGTGCTGATGGTGATCGTGCTTTTGTGCATGAGCTTTACCAGCAGCTTTGATGAATCTGAAATGGAGGGCGTGATCTGATGAACAAAAAAGCAAGCAGCGCCCTTTTGCGCACCTATGTGATCATGGTGTTCGGCTTTATGTATCTGCCCATTGCGGTTATGGCCGTGTTCAGCTTTAACCAAAGCAAAAGCCGCACCGTGTTTACAGGCTTTACATTAAGCTGGTATAAAAGCCTGTTTACCAATGAGCTGATTCTGAACGCGCTGTGCCTCAGCCTTGTAGTAGCGCTTATTGCCTCGGTGGCGGCAACGGTGTTGGGCACGCTGGCAACCGTGGGCATTCAGGCCATGAGCCGCCGCTCGCAGCTGGTGATCAACAACATCAGCTATATCCCGGTGGCCAACCCCGAGATCATCACCGGCGTTTCCATGATGCTTCTGTTTGTGATGTATCAGGGCTTTGCGGGCAAGGTGCAGGCTTTGCCGGATTCGGTGTTCGGCCTGCCCACGCTGCTGATCGCGCATATCACATTCAATGTGCCGTATGTGGTGTTCAATGTGGCACCCAAGCTGCGCCAAATGGATGTGCGCCTGTACGAAGCAGCGCTGGACCTGGGCTGCAACCCCACACAGGCGTTTTTCAAGGTGGTTCTGCCCGAGCTTTCTCCGGCGATCCTGTCGGCATTTTTGATCTGCCTCACCTATTCCATTGACGATTTCATTATTTCCTATTTCAACTGCGGCACCCTGCAAACGCTGCCCATCGCCATTTACAGCATGACCCGCAAAAAGGTGAGCCCGGAGATCAACGCCCTGTCCACCATTATGTTCCTTGTGATTTTGGCAATCATTCTGATCTCCAACGCATGGGATACTCGCCGCCGCAAGCGCCGCTGAGAAAGGGGAGAGCAGTATGAAAAAAATTCTTTGCGGTCTGCTGGCTGCCGTGCTTTCGCTGGGCTTTGCACCGTCGGCCTTCGCACAAAGCTATGCCGAGCAGGCACGCGCCCGCGGTTTGGAAACGCAAAACGGAAAAATTGTGGTGAACGATGATATCTCGGTTTCTGCCGATTATGACTGGACCCGCCTGGCAGATCAGAAAATCACGTTGAATGTGTACAACTGGGGCCTTTATATCAGCGACGGCTCGGATGAAAGCGTGGATATTCTGTCGGCCTTTGAAAAGCTTACCGGCATTGAGCTGAACTATACCACCTACGACTCCAACGAGAGCATGTATGCCAAAATCAAATCCGGCGGCGCAAGCTACGATGTTGTGGTGCCCTCGGATTATATGGTGGGCAAGCTGATCCAAGAGGATATGCTGGCACCGCTGGACTATAAAAATATTCCCAACGCTGCCAAGATCAACCCCGGTTACCGTGGCTTGGAGTATGACCCCACCGATACCTACAGCGTGCCCTATACATGGGGCATTGTGGGCCTGATCTACAACACCACCCTGGTGGAAGAGCCGCCCACAAGTTGGGCCGATATGTGGGACCCGCAATATACCGGCAGCATTCTGATGTTCAACAACAGCCGCGACGCGCATGGACGAAATTTTTGATAAAATGGCAGGCGGCGAAGCGGCGCTGGCACCCTATTATGCAGGCGATGCCATTACCATGATCCAGGATAACCCGGACCTGGCATTCGTGTTCCCCAAAGAGGGCAGCAACCTGTATGTGGATGCCATGTGCATTCCCAAAAACTGCAAAAACAAGGAAGCAGCGGAGATCTTTATCAATTATATGTGCGAAACCGATGTAGCCGCGGCCAACTGCGACTATACGGGCTACTCCACCCCCATTGATGAAGTGCGCGAAAGCCTGGATGATGAGCTGAAAAACAGCCCCATTGCCTATCCCGATGCGGATGTGATCGAGCGCAGCGAAGTGTTTACCACGCTGCCCGCCGAAGTGAATGCCGCCATGGACCAGGGCTGGAGCGATATGAAAAGCTTTGATGAAAACGGCAGCGGCTGGATGGTCGTGGGCCTGATGGCGATCGCGCTGGCGCTTTCCTGCTTTAACATCTGGCGCAAGCTTCGTGCCAAAATGCGCAACGATTACTAAAGGGATCGTGCCTTTTGGCAAGGCGTGCCGTAACAAACAAATGGAGCAGCCACAGGCTAAAGCCGGCCTTGGCTGCTTTTTCAAGTGCAGAAAGGAACCGGATCTATGAGCAATGTGGATCTTACAAAAATGGGGGAGCCCTATTCCGAAGAATTCAGGGTGCTGGAATGCGAATGCGATTTCACAGGTGAACTTACTGCAGGCGGGCTTTTGCGCCTTGTGCAGCAGGTGGGCACGGACCAATGCACCGCACTGGGCATGGACGATGCTTTTTACCGTGATGAAAAGGCCGTGTTTTTGCTCACACGCCAGGCTGTGCAAATTTACACACCGCCCCGGCGCGGGCAGATTGTGCGCCTGCAAACCATCGGGCAGGCCCCGCAGCGCGCTGTGTACAAGCGGGTGACCAAGGTTTTCGGCCCGGCGGGTGAGCTGTTGGCCATGTCTGACAGCCGCTGGATGCTGGTGAACACCGAAAGCAGACGCATTATGCGCCGCCCGCCCGAGGGCTTTCCTGCACAGTGGCAGGCCAATGTGCCCGAAGAACTGGAACAGCGCATTCATGCCGCAGAGACAGCGCAGCCGGCAGGGGAGAAATGCGCCGATTACAGCAGCTGCGATACCAACGGCCACATGAACAACACCCGCTATGTGGATGCCGCCTGCAGCGCATTGCCGCTGGAGGTGCTGCGCAGCGCCCGTGTGGCCGAAGTGCGCATTGTGTATCACCGGGAGGTGCCCATGGGCGAAAGCGTGCATATGCAGCGTGCTGATCAGGAAAACGGCTGGTGGTATGTGTGCGCTGAGCGCGAAGGCCACGCGGCCTTTGAATGTGCCTTGCAGCTGCAGAACAGGGCAGAGGAACTTGGATAAAAATTACAAAATTTTTACAAAAAAGTGATTGACAAATAGTTTCAAAAAGGTTACAATTTACTTGCAAGAACAAGCAAAGAACTTTTTCATGTGTTTTCTCCTCAGCCCCGGGGCAGGCCGATCATGGCCGGGGCAGCCGCTCCCCTCAAGCGGCTTTTGCCGATTCTCCCTCTGCCAGTTGCAAGCGCGGCAGGGGGATTTTTTTATGCAATACAACAGGGATCACCTCTATCAGGCTGCTTCGGCACCCTTCCGGCAGCTTTGGTGCAGCAAGAATTTTGAAAATCACGGTATTACATAAAATATAGGCTTTTCCTATGGATTGGCAGCCGGTATATCCGGCCCGGGGTGCGGGTGTTAAGAATGGTGCGCTGATGCCTTTAAAAATCCGTTTTCCCGCCAAAAAACGCAATGTGGGCATTCTGACAAGAAAATCCCTGTTTTCCACTATAAACTTTGGGCATGACAGGGCTTTGTATTTGTTGACATTTGT
>SFIE01000051.1 GCA_004555405.1 Subdoligranulum sp. | reverse complement strand
TTATCCGAAAAAAGCAGGGGCTGGGCAAGCCCGCGCTTATTACGCTGAACTACCCGGCGGACGCAAAGCTCATCGCAAAGGAGGGTGAAGATGCACAAGATTGACCCCATCGAGCGGCTGCCGGATGGCACGCTCTTCCGCCTGACGCCGGGGCAGCTTCGCAGCGTGCGCAAGCTGGTCAAGCGCTGCTGCAACTTCTTGGATGGCGACTGCCTGCTGTTGGACGACGTCTGTCCGCAACACATCTCCCGAAGTCTGCTTTGCCGGTGGTTTCGCCGCGCCGTGCTGCCCCAGCAGCCAAAGCTGGAACAGGCCATTCTCAGCCCCAAGAAACTCCGCCGCTGCGAAGTCTGCGGCACGGGCATTCTCGCCCGCTCCGGCAGGACAAAATACTGCCCCGCCTGCGCCAGGGAGGTTCATCGCCAGCAGAAGGCGAAATCCGCCCGTAAACGGCGCACGGGCGTAGACAATTTGGGGGCGAAAAGCCCTTGAATTGCAAGCATTCCCGCACCGCAGAAGGCACATAGCAATACGATTTCCCTCGCAGCCGCGAAATCGAGTTCTATTTGTCTACATAGCAGTCGGAACACACGCATAGATTGAAGAAGAAAACGCTCTGGAAAGGAGGGCAGCCATGGAAGTATTTCTGATCTTCCCGAAATCAAAGCAGGCACAGCATGAGCTTGGGCAGGAGCTGGCGAAGTTCCAGTCCGAGCAGGCGCTGAAATCCATCCAGAAGCTGCCCTGTTCCACGGAGCAGAAGCTGGAACTGGTAGATGCAGCGGTAAAGCATCTGAAAGCGCAGCAATAATACATAGCAAACGAGCAGGCCAGCATTGAACGCCGGTCTGCTCGTTTGCTATGATTCCATCTGCTTGAAATACTTCTCCCATGTGGATTTGAAAATCTGCTTCCGATTCTGCTCCCACTGTTTCAGGCTGCCGAGGCTGACGCCCAGCTTGTCCGCATATTGTTTTTGCGTCAGACCGAGTTTCGTTCGGATCGCCTTGATCTGCTCACCCTGACCTTTCCGAAGAAACCGATTATAGTCATCCAGCAGCGTTTCCACCGGCACTTCAAAAAGCTGCGCGATTTTCTCCATGTGCTCTGGCGGATAGAGGTCTTTGCCGTATTCTTCATAGTGGACATAGGTGCTCCGGTCTATCCCGGCGTAGTCTGCAACGTCTCTCTGCCGCAGGCCATTCTGGTATCGTAGCCAGCGCAGCTTGTCCGCTGTTTCGGTGATTTCTGAGAAGTCCGGGAACTGCAAATTGAACTTTTCCGCGTCCTGAAACTTGTGCGGCAGCACCACTGGAAACTGAAGAATTTGCAGCGGGGCTACTTTTACTGCACCCGATACATTGGAAATCAGAATATAGCAGCGGACTCCCACTTGCGCCAGCAGACGCCATTTTGCCTCAAAAGGCGTCCGTTCCGCCACCTGCAAGGCTATTTCTTCCGTTAGGTTAGTATAGCATTTTCAATACACCGGCTGGCGTAGGTGCTGAATTTGATGCCGCGGGCGGGATCGAAGGTGTTCACGGCCTTTATCAGGCCGATGCTGCCGGTGCTGATCAGATCCTCGGGGGTATCGGCGGCATAATACTTTTTGGCAATATGCGCCACCAAACGCAGATTGTGGCGGATCAGTCTGTCACGCGCGGCGGCATCGCCGTGCGCCATGGCGGCAAAGGCGGCAGCCTCCTGCCGGGGAGAAAGGGGCTGCGGAAAGCGACTGGGGGAAAGGTGCAGCGCCAAAAACAGCACACGCCCAAGGGCAGCGGGCAAAAAAGCAAACAGCATGGCAAAAGCCCTCCTTTTTTGCAAAAAATATGAGCCCCCGCTGCCAAAATATGCAGCAGGGGCCCACGGGACAGGGCAAAGGCGCACCGCACCATTCCAAGGGCCGCCCCGGCGGCGGAATGAAGCAAAAGTGCCTGAATTATTCTTCGATCTGAATGCTTACGCCGTTTACCTCCACACCCTCGGAGGCGTCGATCAAAATATAGCGGCAGCCGTTGATGATGCGGGTCTCCACAAGGTCGCTGTGCTCGGGGTCCACCTTGATCACCACGCTGGGGGTGCGCAGCTCAAACTGCTTTTCGTCCACCAGATTGCTGGGGGGCAGCTCGGCTTTTTCGCCGAATTCCTCGTCAAAGCGCTGCTGGAATTCATCAATGCGCATTTCGGGCACGCCGCAGCTTTGCAAAACGCGGCTTACCTGCTGTTTGTCCAGCACGGGGGCGGGGGCTTCCTTGTCCTCCTTGGCGGCCAGCGTCATGCGGGCAATGCTGTCGTGTACGCTCTGCACCACCTCGAATTTGCAATCCGCCCCCAGGCTGCTTTGCAGAATACCCTGAAAGGTTTCTTTCTGGCGGGCGGCCGGCATGGGCGGCTCGGTGCGGAACAGGGTGTCGATCAACTCGCTCTGGCTTTGCTGCACATCGTGGGTGTAATACAAAACATCATAAATATTGGCGCTGCGGTCATCAAATGCCGGAAACAAAAATCCGATCTGCGGGGCGGAAACCACCCAGTCGGCCTCGCGGTCATGGAAAACATTTTCCACGGGAAAATAGCTCAGCCCGGGCTTGGTGGGCTTTACGGGGCAGATGGCGCACTGAAAATACTCATACACGCGCTCGCTGTCGCCCTCGGCCATTTCGCCGTCGGCGCTGCGGTAGGGCACATCAAACACATCGCAGGCAAGCAGGATCAGAAAATTGCCTTCGATCTGCAGCGTGCCGATCACGCGCTCATAAAAGGCAGCCAGTGCGCCTTCGTCCTGCAGGCGGCTGCCGCGCAGGGCCATCAAAAGGCGATGCTCGTCACTGTCGGCCACCTGCTGGGTGGTAAAGCTGATATCCAACAGATTTTTGCCCAGCCCGCCGCTGAGGCATCGCTTGAACAGGGCCAGATATTTTTCGCTCTCGGCTTCGGGCAGCAGCATGGGATTTTGCTCAAAGCGGGAAAGGATCTCTTTCTTTTCGTTTACATAGCAGCCCAGAATGCGCGGAATGTTGTTTTTGCCGGGCCGCAGGCGGCGGCGCAGCTCGCCGATCTCTTTGGTGTTCATAAGGTGAAGCTCTCTTTCTTGTGAAATATACCACGGACTTTTATTTTAGCAGAGAAAAAAGAAAAACGAAAGCCTGATCTGGTCGGCTTTCGTTTTTGCGTGAGTCGGTTTTTTGTGCAGAGATCAGGTGTTTTCCAGCAGATACAGCCCGGCGCAGCCGATGAGGATCAGCCCTACGCCGCCAGCCACCGACACCAGGGAGGCGCGGTCACCGTTCATGCCAAGGCGGTTACGCAGCAAATCAGAGGCAGTGTTTGCCTGCATGCTCTTGGCGGAAGAACCGCCCACCGAGGCCAGCACCTGGTTGGAGGGGGAATCTGTTTCTGCCGGGGCGTTGATCACCATGCCGCAGCCCATCAGCACAACAACGAGTACGGCTGCAAACAGCATGGTACAAATTCGCTTCATAAGCAGGATCACCTCAGATCAAAAGATCAAAATTGGGGCTCGGTTGGCAAAGCAACCGAAACTGGTTACAAAATGTTTACAATAATATAGCATGATTCCCAAAGAAGGTCAAGTGGTTTTCATTCTTTTCTTTGGAAAACAGCGAATACAGGCAAAAAATATTTTTTCAAACGGATGCCCACAGGGTACATCCTTACTATTATAACGCGTTTGACGCAAAATGCAAGAAAATGTGCTGTTTTTCCCCATCGAAGGCCTGAAAACGGATTTTATACGCAGGGCAAAAAACGTGCGGGTGCTGCATAGTGTTGAGTGGGGGCGCGCCTTGAGCGGCCCGTGCAGCAGAAAACATACGCCCCGAAAGGCACGGGGAAAAGCGTATGTTTTTATGCAGAGCTGGCTTTGGGAGAAGATCGCCCGGAAAAAGGAGGAAACCGCATGAAACGCACAGGGATAAAGCGCGCCGCTGCGCTGGCGATGGCGGCAGTGCTGGCCGCTGCAGGCGCGCTCGGCACCCACGCCGAGGAAAGCCGCTTTGGCCAGCCGGAATTTGATCTGCCCTGCAAGGCCGCCGTGCTGATGGAGCAGGGCAGCGGCACGGTGCTGTATGCCAAAAACCCGGATATCCAGCTGCCGGAGGCATCTATTACAAAGGTAATGACGCTGCTTTTGACTTTTGAGGCCCTGCAGGCGGGCAAGGTGCATAAAGAAGATCTTGTGCCTGTGAGCGAGCACAGCTACAGCATGGGCGGCAGCCAGATCTGGCTGGAGCCGGGGGAGCAGTTCACGCTGGATGAAATGCTGCGCGCGGTGTGCGTGAGCAGTGCCAACGATGCAGCGGTGGCCGTGGCCGAATTCATCGGCGGCAGCGAGACCGTGTTTGTAGAGCAAATGAACCGCCGTGCCGCCGAGCTGGGCATGAACAACACCCATTATGTGAATGCCTGCGGGCTGGATGCGCCCGGCCATGTGAGCAGTGCGCGGGATGTGGCGATCTTGAGCCGCGAGATGCTGACAAAGCACCCGGATATCACCGAATACACCACGATCTGGACCGATAGTCTGCGGGGCGGGCAGACCAAGCTGGTGAACACCAACAAGCTGCTGCGCCGCTATGCGGGCACAAACGGCTTGAAAACCGGCACCACAAGCGGGGCGGGGGTGTGCATTACGGCAAGTGCAAGCCGCGATGGGCTGGACCTGATCGCCGTGGTGCTGGGCGCGGCCGACAGTGCCCAGCGCTTTGCCGCAGCCAAAGCGCTGCTGGATTATGGTTTTGCCAATTTTGAAAACGGGCAGATCGAAAAGCCGGAAAATGCCCCCGAAAGCCTGCCGGTGAGCGGCGGAGAAAGTGAAAATGCCGTGCTGCAATACGCCCTGCCCGCCCGGCTTTTGCTGAAAAAAGGCGAGGGCGCGGCCCTGCAGACCACGGCGCAGCTGCCCGAGGTGCTGTCCGCCCCGCTGGAAGAGGGGCAGAAGGTGGGCAGTGTGTGCGTGAAAATTGGCGAAAGCGTGCTGGCCGAGTATCCGGTGTGTGCGGCAAAAGCTGTGCCGAGGCTTAAAATGTACGGTGCATGGCTGCATATTCTGCACGGAATGACGGCTTTGTGAAAAACAAAAAGAAAGGTGTGTGAAAAACTTATCGTGTGTGCTTGACAGTGAAACCGGAAAAAGGTATCATTATTTTATACAAAAATGAACGGAGGAAGTGCCCTGATGGCAGTCAATTTTAATGGGAAGCACCTTGAAAAGTTTATCTCCGAATATGAATATACGGCTCTTTACCCGCAGGTAGAGCTGGCGCATAAATTGCTGGAAAGCAAAACCGGCCCCGGCAACGATTTTCTGGGCTGGATGAACCTGCCCGAAACCTATGATAAAGAGGAATTTGCCCGCATCAAGGCGGCAGCCGAAAAGATCCGCAATGATTCCGATGTGCTGCTGGTGGCAGGCATCGGCGGCAGCTATCTGGGCGCCCGTGCCGTGATCGAAGCCTGCGAGGGCGTGTATCACAACGAGCTGGCAAACGGCCCCAAGATCTATTTCTGCGGCAACAGCATTTCGCCCAGCGCACTGAATGATATCATTGCACTCACCAAGGGCAAGCGTTTTTCCATCAATGTGATCTCCAAGAGCGGCACCACCACCGAAACGGCACTGGCCTTCCGCGTGCTGCGCAAGCTGCTGGTGGATGCTGTGGGCGAACAGGAAGCCGACAGCCGCATTTATGCCACGACCGACCGTGCCAAGGGCACGCTGAAGCAGCTGGCTGACAGCCGCGGCTGGCCCACCTTTGTGGTGCCGGACGATGTGGGCGGCCGCTATAGTGTGCTGACCGCTGTGGGCCTTTTGCCCATCGCCGTGGCCGGCATTGACATTGACAAACTCATGCAGGGCGCTGCAGACGGCATGAAGCTGTTTGGCGAGTGCAGCATGGAAAACCCCGCCTATAAATACGCCATGACCCGCACGATTTTGTATCGCAAGGGCAAAAAGGTGGAAACGCTGGCCTGCTTTGAGCCGGATTTCGCCATGATGAGCGAGTGGTTCAAGCAGCTGTACGGCGAGAGCGAGGGCAAGGACCAAAAGGGCCTGATGCCCACCAGCTGCATTTTCAGCACCGACCTGCACTCGATGGGCCAGTATCTGCAGGACGGCAGCCGCATTATGTTTGAGACCTTTGTGGATGTAAAGCAGCCTGCCAAGGATCTGTATCTGGAAGAATTGGAAGGCAACTTTGACGGCCTGAATTTCCTTTCGGGCCAGAACATGAGCGTTGTGAACCGCAAGGCCATGGAGGGCACCATTCTGGCACACACCGACGGCGGCGTGCCTGTGGGCCTGATCGAAGTGGATGCACTGGATGCCTACAACATGGGCCTTCTGATCTACTTCTTCTGGAAGGGCTGCGCGGTGAGCGGCTATATGCTGGGCGTGAACCCGTTTGATCAGCCCGGTGTGGAAAGCTATAAAAAGAATATGTTTGCGCTGATGGGCAAGCCCGGCTATGAAGGCATGAAGGCTGAGCTGGAGGCCAAGCTGAAGTAAACCACACCAAGGAAAACGGGAAAAGATCATTTGTTCATTGTGGCCCTCTGCGGGCAAAGCCCTTAAGGCGAAAAAGCACAGCTTTTCGCTTTTTGGAATCCGGCACAAGGAGAGCTTCAACACAGCCCCGGCGGGGCTGAAAATACAAGGAGGTAACTCTTATGATTAAACTGATTGTAGGTACCAAGGGCTCCGGCAAAACCAAAACCATGATCGATCTGATCAACGAGGCAACCAAAACCGCAACCGGTAATGTGGTTGTGATCGAAAAGTCTATGCAGCTGACTACCAGCATCAACCATGCTGCCCGTCTGGTGGATGTGGATGAATATAAGATCAACGGCGCCGAGATGCTGTACGGCTTTGTGGCCGGCGTGCTGGCAGGCAACTACGATATCACCGAAATGTTCATCGATGGTATCCTGAAGGTTTGCGGCCATGATCTGGAGGCTGCCGGCCGTGTGCTGAACGCCATCAACGCCATTGCAGGCGACAGCGTGAATGTGACCGTAACGGTTTCCGCTGATGTGAACAGCCTGCCCGAGAGCATTAAAAAGTTCCTGTAATCGGCTAAAACCACTTTCTGAAAAGCTGAAATGCGGCGGTGACAGAAAAAAACTGTTTTCCGCCGCATTTTTGTGTTGACAAACGGCCGACTTGAGGTTATACTTATTTAGCAACCTTTTGAGGTGGAGTATGCAATTTGATCTGCAAAAGTTCTATAAAACAGCGGAAAAGCCCTATTCTGCAGAGTTTTGTGCCGATTTAAGCGGCATGGATCTGCCGGGGTACACGCTTGCCGGGCCTGCCCGGTGCAGCTTTTGTGCGGTTCCCACGGTGGACGGCATAGAGCTGGAGCTGCGTGTTCAGGCGGTGATCGCCGGGGAATGTGCGCGCTGCTTAGAGCCTGTGCAGCAGGAATGCAATTTCACCCGTGAATGGCAGTTTACCGAAGCGGATCTGAAACGCGGCGAATATGAACTGCCCATCAATGCAAAAGGTGTGCTGGAGCTTACCGAACTGGTTTTTCAGGAAATTCTGTTCGAGGCTCCTTCCGTGCTGCTCTGCAGCCCGGATTGCCCGGGACTATGCCCCATTTGCGGCAAGAAAAAAGCGGCAGGCTGTTCCTGCCAGCAGGCTGAGGAAGCCGCCCCCGCAGATGCAAGGCTTAGCATATTACAACAACTGCTTAATTGAATCTCACCCAAGGAGGTGCTTAAAAAATGGCAGTACCTAAGAGAAAGGTTTCCAAGGCCCGCCGTGACAAGCGTCGCAGCAATGTGTGGAAGCTCGAGGCTCCCGCACTGGTCAAGTGCTCTCACTGCGGTGAGCTGAAAGTCCCTCACCAGGTTTGCGGCAACTGCGGCTACTACAAGGAGAAGGAAATCGTCAAGAAAGAGGCTTAATCAGCTTCTGCGAAAGGGGAGGGCTTTGCCTTCCCCTTTTTTCTGTATCAAAGCCTTTTTTAAAGGGCGCGGGGGCAAAGTTGGCCCTGTGAACATCAAGCGGAAAGGGGGCAGCAGAGATGGCCCTTTTGGTAAAAACCGTAGAACCGGGATCTCCGGCACAAAAATTCGGCGTGCAGCCGGGCGACGAGCTTCTTTCGGCGGGCGGCAACGCACTGTATGATATGCTGGACTATGAATTCTACACGGCCTCGGCTGCGTTTGAGCTGCTGCTCTGCCGCAGCGGCGAAAAGCAAACACTGCACATCACCAAAGAAGAATACGAGCCGCTCGGGTGTGATTTTGCCACCTATCTGGCCGACAAAAAGCACAGCTGTGACAACCACTGTATGTTCTGCTTTATCGACCAGCTGCCCAAGGGCCTGCGCGACACGCTGTATTTTAAAGACGATGACGAGCGCCTTTCCTTTTTATACGGCAACTATGTCACCCTCACCAACATGAGCGAGCGTGAGATGCAGCGCATCAAAACCATGCACATCAGCCCCATCAATGTTTCGGTACACACCACCAACCCCCAGCTGCGGGTGCGGATGCTGGCCAACAAAAAGGCGGGCCAGATCTTGCAGCAGCTGCAGGATCTGGCTGCGGCGGGCATTGAAATGAACTGCCAGCTGGTGGTTTGCCGCGGCGTGAACGACGGCGCGGAGCTGCGCCGCACCTTGGACGATCTGCTGCCGCTGGCCGAGCATATCAGCAGCATTGCGGCGGTGCCTGCGGGCCTGACCGACTATCGCAAGGGCCTGTATCAGCTGGCCGTGTATGACCGGGAAAGCGCCGCCGAAACGCTGGATATTCTGGAAGAATACGGGGAAAAATGCCGGAAAGAGCTGGGAACACGGCTGGTGTATCCGGGGGATGAATGGTATTTGCAGGCCGGGCGTGCATTACCGCCGTGCGATTTTTACGAGGATTTTGCCCAGCTGGAAAACGGCGTGGGGATGTGGCGGCTGTATCACGATGAATTTTTGCAGGAGCTGGCACGCCCGCACGGCATTGTGTGGCCGCGCCGCCTGGAGGTGGTAACGGGTGAGCTGGCAGCGCCGCTGATCCGCCATTGCGCCGAAGCTCTGCACAAGCGATATCCGCAGGTGACCGTGCGTGTGAACGCCATTAAAAACGAGTTTTTCGGCGGCAATGTAAGTGTGGCGGGCCTTGTGACCGGCACGGATATCATTCGCCAGTGTCAGGGAAAAATGCGCGGCAAAACGCTGGGCATTCCCGAGGTGATGCTGCGCGATGAAAAAGACCTGTTTCTGGACAACAAAACCCCCGAGGAAGTGGGCCGCAGCCTGGGCGCGCGTGTGGTGATCATGCCGAACGGCGGCGGCGAAAGCTGCCTGGCCATGCTGGGAAAACATCAGGACCGCTGAAGGCCGCTGCGGGCCTTTGGCTTGCATAACTTGCATAAAATGATATAAAGGAGAAAAGCAATGGCAAAACCTATCGTGGCAGTGGTGGGCCGCCCCAACGTGGGCAAATCCACCCTGTTCAATAAGCTGATCGGCCAGCGCCTTGCCATCGTGGAGGATACGCCCGGTGTTACCCGTGACCGTATTTTCGGCGACTGCGAATGGTGCGGCAACAAGTTTTTGCTGGTGGATACCGGCGGCATTGAGCCCCGTGCCAACGACAATTTGCTCAAGCATATGCGCCTGCAGGCCGAGCTGGCCATCGACAGCGCCGAGTGCATTGTGATGGTGGTGGATGTGACCTGCGGCGTGACCGCACAGGATCAGGAGATCGCCCGTATGCTGATGAAAAGCGGCAAGCCGGTGATCCTGGCGGTGAATAAGTGCGACGGCGTGGGCGCACCCCCCATGGAGCTGTATGAGTTCTACGGCCTTGGACTGGACGAGGTGATCCCCATTTCCAGTGTACACGGCCATGGCACCGGCGATCTGCTGGACGCTGTGTGCGCCCATGTGGATTTCAGCCAGGCAGCGGAGGAAGAGTCTGACCGCACGGCAGTGGCTGTGATCGGCCGCCCCAATGTGGGCAAAAGCAGCCTTGTCAACCATATTCTGGGCGAAAACCGCATGATTGTGGCCAACATGGCAGGCACCACCCGGGATGCCATCGACAGCCCGGTGGACAATAAGTTCGGCAAGTTTATCTTTACCGATACCGCCGGCCTGCGCAAAAAGGGCAAGGTGGAGGACGGTGTGGAGCGCTTCAGCGTGATCCGCAGTCTGGCCGCCGTGGAGCGCAGCAATGTGGCGGTGATTATGATCGACGCCACCGAGGGCTTTACCGAGCAGGACAGCAAGGTGGCCGGTTATGCCCACGAGCAGGGCAAGGGCTGCATTATTGCCGTGAACAAGTGGGATCTGGTGGAAAAAGACACCTACACCATGGATACCTTCCGCAAACAGCTGCAGGAGGATTTCAGCTTTATGAGCTATGCGCCCATCGTGTTCATCAGCGCCAAAACCGGCCAGCGCGTGGACAAGCTGATGGAGCTGATCAAATATGTGGATGCACAAAACGCCATGCGTGTGACCACCGGCAAGCTGAACGAAATGCTGGCCGCGGCCACCGCCCGCGTGCAGCCGCCCAGTGACAAGGGCCGCCGCCTGAAAATTTTCTATATCACGCAGGCTTCCACCCGCCCGCCCACGTTTGTGTGTTTCGTCAACCGGAAAGACCTGTTCCATTTTTCGTACCAGCGCTATATTGAAAACCAGATCCGCGAAACCTTCGGCTTGGAGGGAACGCCCATCCGCATGATCGTGCGCGTTCACGGCAACGGTGAGGCGGAAACCAAGTAACAGTAAGCTTGGAATGAGGTGCAGAATATGTCTACAACACAAAGCGCAGCCATCGGGATCATTGGCGGGGCCGACGGCCCCACGGCAATTTTTGTTGCATCAAACAGCCTTGTGCCGCAGCTGCTTTCGGTGGCGGCGGCGCTGGCCATCGGGTATCTTTTGGGCAGCCTGATGTTCGGCATTATCGTAAGCAAGGGCCTGTTCCATGACGATGTGCGTTCGCACGGCAGCGGCAATGCAGGCTCAACCAATATCCTGCGTACTTACGGCAAGGGCGCTGCGGCGCTGGCGCTGGCCGGAGATATGGGCAAGGGCGTGCTGGCGGTGTTTCTGGCCCGCTGGGCGGCCTGCCTGATCTTTGGGCTTCCGCTGGACTGTGCGGGGGCGGCATTTGGCCCCGAGGGCTTTAATGTGGGCGCAGCCGCTGCTTTTGCGGCGCTTTTGGGCCACATGAAACCGCTGTATTTCGGCTTTAAGGGCGGCAAGGGCGTGGCCGTGGCCGCCGGTACCATTCTGGCCGCAGCGCCCCGTGTGTTTGTGGCGCTGCTGGTGGTGTTTGTGGTGGTGGTAAGCATCAGCCGTATCGTGAGCCTTACCAGCATCACCTGTGCCGTGTGCTACCCCATATTCACAGCCGTTGACTGTGTGCTGGCAGGCAGCAGCCATACGGTGTTCAACACGGTGTGCGCGCTTGTGATGGCCGCCATTGTCGTTTGGCTGCACCGCACCAACATCCAGCGTTTGAAAAACGGCACGGAATATAAATTCGGAAGCAAAAAATAACGGCATTTACGCAGAATTCCATCTGCGCCGATGCCGAAAGGAATCGCAAAACCAAAGGGAGGACTTTGTATGAACCAAAAGCGTCTTTGCAAGGGGCACAGCAAAATGCTGGCCGGTGTGTGCAGCGGTCTGGCAGAATATATGGGGTGGGACCCCACGGTGGTTCGCATTGCCACGGCGCTGCTGTGCCTTGTTTGGGGCACCGGCCTGCTGCTGTATATCATTGCGGCATTTGTAATGCCGGAGCCGATGGATTAAACGGCGCTGTAAAACCGCCGCTTCTTTTCGGATGAACTTCAAAAGATAGACAAGTTGAATAAAGCAAACGAAACGGTCTGCACCCTGTAATGAACAGGGTGCAGGCCGTTTCATTTTTATTTTGATTTTGCAGTTTTTGCGATCCTTCCGTGAATTTTAAGCGAAAATCCATATGGAACAGAAATTGTTTGCACAGAATGTCACTTATATGTAAGGATTTTATTGGCGTTCATTAAATTCTGTTCAATATTACTATATATTAGACAAAAAAATGTATAGTACCATATATTGACAGATATGCTTAAATCTTGTATTTTTAAGTTGAATAATCTGTTATCAATAATCGATTGATCATAAATGATCCGCATTTGAACACAAAGGTTTATGGAATGACAAAGGCTGTCAATGCGAGGTGTGGTTATGATGCAGCTGCGTAAATTTTTTGAAAATCCGAAAAAGGCTTTCTGCTTTTTCTGCTTTGCAATCATAATTCTATTCGCTGCCTATAGGAGCGTAAATGATTTCTTTTATGGCGGAGGCTATCAATGGCAGGAAACCCGGCAGACGGCCAATATGGCGGAGGAAGTTTCTCTTTCAGAACTGTATGGGGCGGACTATGAAATCTATCCCTTTGGCATAAACGATTCAACGGCAGCGGTGTTTTGCACAGAAAGCATAGGCG
>SFIE01000050.1 GCA_004555405.1 Subdoligranulum sp. | reverse complement strand
TGTATTTTTCATTGGCAGACAAAACCATCCGGGATATAAAACAAAAAGGCCGTTAAGCGATGCAGGATCGCTTAACGGCCTTTGGTGCTGCTGACCGGGCTTGAACCGGTACGGTGTCTCCACCGAGGGATTTTAAGTCCCTTGCGTCTGCCAATTCCGCCACAGCAGCATATTGAATATAATACTGCATAAACGGCGCAAAAGTCAATAAGTTTACGAAAAAAACTGCTGTGTCCCATCTGGCGGGAAAATTTTCCAGCATTCTATGCCCGATTTTGCTTCATACTAACCGATATAGAAGGGCTCTGCCCGATTTTATGCAGGGACGGTGAAGTGAAAAATGTACGGAAACAAAGTGGAGATCTGCGGTGTAAACACCGCCCGGCTCCCCGTGCTGGGTGAAGGAAGCAAAAACGAGCTTTTGCGCCGGGCACACAGCGGTGACCGAACAGCCCGGCAGGAGCTGATCCGCGGGAATCTGCGGCTTGTATTAAGTGTTGTGCAGCGCTTTTCCGGGCGGGGGCAAAGCATGGACGATCTGTTTCAGGTGGGCTGCATTGGGCTGATCAAAGCCATCGACAATTTCAACCCGGATCTTGAGGTGCGGTTTTCCACCTACGGTGTGCCCATGATCATGGGTGAAGTAAAACGCTTTTTGCGCGATAACAATCCCTTGCGCGTAAGCCGTTCGCTGCGCGATGTGGCATACAAGGCCATGCAGGCGCGGGAGATCCTGCAAAAAAAGCTTGGGCATGACCCTACCCTGCACGAAATTTCGGAAGAGATCTCTTTTCCGGAGGAAACGGTAGCCATTGCGCTGGAATCCAGCATTGGGCCTGTGAGCCTGTATGAACCCGCCTTTTCCGATGGTGAGGATTCGCTGTATGTGATGGATCAGGTAAGCAGCTGCGCAGGTGAAGAAAGCTGGATCTCCGGGATCATGTTCCGGCAAGCCATGCAGGAGATCACCGGCCGTGAGCGCCGCATTATCGTTTTGCGGTATCTGGAAGGAAAAACGCAGATGCAGGTGGCGCATGAGATCGGCATCAGTCAGGCACAGGTGAGCCGATTGGAAAAAAACGCCCTTGTTCGCATTAAAGCGCAGATTGCCGAATAAACGCCTTATACCAGCGCCTCCAATTCTCTGCGCAGGCGGCGGATGATGCGTTTTTCCAGGCGGGAAATATAGCTTTGCGAAATGCCGATCTCATCGGCCACCTCTTTTTGGGTATGCTCCACTCCATCTAAAAGGCCAAAGCGCATTTGCATGATCTGCCTTTCCCGCGGCTGCAGCCGGTTTACAGCATCGTGCAATGTGCGGCATTCGGCATCATGCTCCAGCTCACTGCCCACCTGATTCTGGTCACTGCTCAGCACATCCAACAGCAGAAGTTCGTTGCCTTCGCTGTCGGTATTCAGCGGTTCATCGATGCTGGCCTCCTGGCGGCGGTTGCTGCTTTTGCGCAGATACATGAGTATCTCGTTTTCAATGCAGCGGCTGGCGTAGGTGGCCAGTTTGATTTTTTTGCTGGGTTTAAAAGTGTTCACGGCCTTGATCAGCCCGATGGTGCCGATGGAAATGATATCTTCTACCGAAACGCCGCTGTTTTCAAACTTTTTGGCAATGTACACGACCAAGCGCAGATTGTGTGTGATAAGCAGTTCCCGGGCGTGCGGATTGCCTGTTTCCAGCTGTTCAAATACCAGTTTCTCCTGTTCATGGTCCAGCGGCGGCGGCAGATTTTCCGGGCCGCCGATATAATAGGCATCCCCCGGCAGCAGCGACATAAGAAAAAAGCAAAATTCTTCAAAGCGATGCATTGTATGTTTCAGCATAGCAGTTCTCTCCTTTTTTATATAGGGGCTTTGCGGCTCACGCTTCCAGCAGTTCCGGCGATGCCAGCGCCTGGCATTCGCCGCCGTTGAAAAGCTGCGCCGAAAAAGCCACCGGAAGCAGCTCGGCGCCATGGGGATCCGTTTTCACCGGAAGCATCAGCGCCGGAAGCACTGTGCTGCCCATGGCTGTTCCTGTGGGAATCCAGCGCAGCTTCCAACCGGGCGGCGGCGAATGTGAATCACCTCTGAACCAATCGGATAAGAATTCCCGTATCTCCCCCGGCAGCTTCGGGGCGATGGAAGGCAGGCTCACCAGCAGCACCGGCAGGCCGCCAAGCGGATCGTGAAGGCTGAACCCAGTGTCGCATAACGCCTGCAGCTCGATTTTCCCGTTCGGCAAAACAATGCTTACCTTTTGCATTCTGCGGGCTTCGTTTGGCAAAAAAAGCCCTGCCAGACGCAGCGCAAAATAGATCCCCGCTGCGCACCAAAACAAAACCGGCGGCGATATGGCAAGATATATTTCCATATTATTGGTTTGCGCACCGGGCAGCCAGCCATTTGCAGCCAGCAGCATCAGCACTCCGGCCAAGCCAAGGTTCAACGCTATGTAACACGCGCACAGGCGCGCATAACGCCGCCATCCATGCCAGCAAAATGCTGCCCGCACCACCGCAAGCCCACCGGCTGCTTTGCAAAAAAATTGCAAAGGCAATGGCAGCGGCGGCAAAAAAAGCATGAGCGTGGAAACTGCTGCGATCACTGCCCCCAGAATATTGCGGCCAAAGGGCAGCGGCACCGCACAGGCCAAACCCGCAGCGCGCAGCAAAAAATAACCGATCAGAAAGTTTACCAGCAGCAAAACATCTGCATACACCACGCTTTTCATGCGCACCGCCCCCACTGACAACAGTATAACTGCCGGCAGCGGCAAAAGCTGTCACACCTTAGCTGGAAGCAAAAAGAAAAACTGCCATTCCGGGCCTACGCCCGCATGGCAGTTTACATTTGCATTTTAATGGTATGCTGTTACTTCAGTTCCACAACGGTTACACCCGCATCGCCTTCGCCGTATGCGCCCAGTCGAAAACTTTTCACATTGCGGTGTGTGCGCAGATGCTGCTGAATGCCCGTGCGCAATGCACCGGTGCCCTTGCCGTGAATGATCACTACGCTTCCCAAGCCGTTCATAATGGCATGGTCGATAAACTGATCCACTTCCATCAGGGCTTCGTCCACCATTTTTCCGCGCAGATCCAGCTCCATACCCGCGCTGCGGCTGCCCTCGGTGCGCTGCACATGGCCGCCGCCCGTGCCCATCTGGTGGGGCTGGCGTGCCTGACGGGGCTTTTGCTTGGGAGCCTGCTGCTTATCCGGGGCTTTCAGATTGCTCAGCGGCACCTTGGTTTTCAAAATTCCGGCACGCACCTCCACAAGGCCCTTACGGTCCGGCAGTGCCATCACCACAGCGCGCTGGCCCATGTCTGCAATTTCCACTTCCTGGCCAATGCGCACCTCTGTAAGAGGAGTAAACTGGGTGCGCTGCACACGGCCGGCCTCGCCCGCAAGCAGTTTTTCGGTATCTCTGCGGGCAATCTCTCGCGCGCGGATCGCACGCTGGCTGGCTGCGGTTTTTTCGTCCTTTTGCAGCTTGCGCAGTTCATCGGTAAGCGCGTAGGCTTCCTCTTGGATCTCCTGCACCATTTTGCGTGCTTTCTGGCGGGCAGCCTCCAGCTCGGTTTCCCCTTGCTGGATCAGCTCTTCCCTCTTTTTACGGGCGCTTTCCAATGCGTTGGCCGCCTGCGCCTTGGCCTGCTCGGCCTCGGCCTGACTGGCCTTGAGCTGCAGCTTCAAATCGTCCAACTGGCTGAGCACGCTGTCCAAACGCTTATCATCATTGGAAAGATGTGTGCGCGCCATGTCGATCACTTCTGTCGGCACGCCCAAACGCTCGCTGATCAAAAATGCGTTGGATTTACCGGGCACGCCCACACTCAGCTTATAGGTGGGGCGCAGCGTTTCCACATTAAATTCGCAGCTGGCATTTACCACGCCGGGCGTTTCAAGTGCAAACACCTTGAGCTCTGCATAATGCGTGGTAGCCAGGATCAGCGCGCCCTGACGGCGCAGCGTTTCGATCACCGCCATAGCCAGCGCCGCGCCCTCGGCAGGGTCGGTTCCGGCACCAAGTTCATCCAGCAGCACAAGCGTGCCGCGGCGGGCCAGCTTTAAGATCGTGATGATCTTTTTCATGTGGCCCGAAAAGGTGGAAAGGCTTTGCTCTATGCTTTGCTCATCGCCGATATCCACCAGATAATCCTGAAATACGCAAACCGTGCTGCTTTCATGGGCCGGGATCAAAAGGCCGTGCTGCGCCATGGCACACAGCAAACCGGCGGTTTTTAAGCTGACGGTTTTGCCGCCGGTGTTGGGGCCGGTGACTACGATGGTATCGTAATCCTTGCCAAGGCACAGATCTACGGGCACGCAGGTTTTGGCATCCAGCAGCGGATGGCGTGCTTTTACCAAGTTAAACCAGTTTTCTCCCGTCACCTGAGGCATAAATGCCCCTTGCGCTATAGCCAGGCGGCTTTTGGCCAGCAGCACATCGATTTGCAGCATGGCATCGTAGCTAAACTCAAAGCTGGCCGAAATGCCTGCCACCTGCTCGGAAAGGCTGGCCAGAATGCGGGTGATCTCGGCCTGTTCCTGGCTGCGCAGCTGCATAATGCGGGCGTTGGCCTCCACCACCGCTGTAGGCTCTACAAACACCGTTGCTCCTGTGGCCGAAACATCGTGGATCACACCGCCCACTTCACCCCGATATTCGGCTTTTACCGGCACAACATAGCGCCCGTTTCGCAGTGAAACCACAGCATCCTGCAAAAATTTGTTCGTCGTACTGTTTTTCAGGATTCCTTCCAGCTTATCACGAATGGAATTTTCCTGCTGGCGGATCTTGCGGCGCAGATCGGCCAATGTGTTGCTGGCAGAGTCGGCCATTTCATCGGCAGAAAGGATGGAATCACTGATGGTTTTTTCCAGATACGGCTGCGGTGCCAGTGCGTAGAAAAGATCATCCACCGGCAAAAGGTCGTGCTCTGTCAGGCCATACCATTGCTGCAGGCCCGCAAAGTTGCGCAGTGCGCCCGCCACCATGAGCAGATCGTTCATGGAAAGTACTCCGCCCTTTACGGCATGGATCACAATGCTTTTTACATTTTCCACGCCTCCGAAACGAGGGCTGCCGTTTTTGATCAGCAGGCTGTTTACGGCATTGGTTTGCGCAAGAGCATAGCGCACTTCATCGGCATCCAGCATGGGCTGTTCGTTTAAAAGCAGCTGCTTTGCCTCACGGCATACGCAATATTCTGCAGCGCGCGCTATGATTTTTTCCAGTTCAAGATTTTTCAGATAAGATTGGTCCATTGTATTCCTCGTTATGTATCCTATTCAAGAAAACGGCTGTTACGGCATGACCGTGTGCAGAAATTCCAGGCTCCGCAGCGGCTTTTCGGCGTGATTCATGGCATACTGCTCGGAAACTTTGCTTAAAAGAGCCATGCTGGCCGGGGCAAGCGAATATTGAAACAGCTTTTTATCTTCGGTCAGGCAGATATATCGCAGTGCGCTCAAAGCACCGCCGTCCAGATTGACAGAGCGGCCTGCTTTGGCAGCGCATTCCCGGCACAGCAGACCCCCGTCCTGCACATCCAGATAGAAATCCATGCCGTCATACCGGCCGCAGGCTTTGCAGCACACAAGGTCCGGCATATAGCCGCCTTGGGCGAGAAAACGCAGCTCGAACACAGCCTTCACCTGAGAAAGCGGCTTTTTGCCTTCGGAGATCACATACAGGCAGTTCAGCAAAAGGCGCAGCTGTGCCCCGGCCTCGGCCGGGGCGGGCGGAATGGTTGTGACCAGCTCGGCCAGATACATGGCAAGGCTCATGCCTTCAATGCTGGAAGAAAGGCCGTAAAACTTTTTCTGCGGTGCGGCTTCCTCCAAAAACCATGTGCTGCGGCCCGGCGTGAGCGTGAATTCGGAATAGCAAAAAAGCCCGCAGCCGCTGAACAGCTTGTTCTTGAGCCGCAGGCTTCCCCGTGCGGAGGCCGATATCACTCCCAGATCGGGTGTAAGGATGGTTAATATCCGGTCAGCCTCGCCCACTTTCACTTCGCGAAGCACCAATCCGGTTGTTACCGTCTGCACGGTTTTCACCTGCCTTTTCGCTTTGGCCCGTATGATCCTGGCTGCTTTTATAACGCAGATAGCCGCTCACACTGCCCGAAGATTCAAAATCCTGCCAAAGATCGCTTTCATTCATTGCATGGGGCTCCTTTCCTGCCAGATACAGCCTGCTGTGGTTACTATACCCGCCGGGCGGGGTGGTTATGCACAGGCAAGCTGTTATCCGCAGAAAAAGCCCTGTTTTTTTACGGTTTGGTAAAGCCGAAATCATTCAAAAGGAAGTCACTGTCGCGCCAGTCCTCTTTCACCTTTACCCAGCATTGCAGATTCACGCGGGCATCCAAAAATTCCTCGCACTCCACACGGGCCTGACTGGCGATTTTTTTCAGCATAGCGCCGCCCTTGCCGATCACCATGCCCTTATGGCTTTTACGCTCACAATAGATATTCACATCGATATCGATGATATTTTTATCCGGGCGCTCTTTGAAGCGTTCCACCGTGACTGCAATGCCGTGGGGGATCTCATCACGCAGATTGAGCAGTGCTTTTTCGCGGATGATCTCACTCACAAGCGCTTTTTCCGGCATATCGGTGTAGGCATCGTCCGGGAAATAGTGCGGGCCTTCCACCTTGTATTGCTCCAGTTCATCAAACAGCGATTCGCAGCCTTCGTCGGCTTTCACCGAAATGGCGCGCACCTCACTAAACACGCCCAGCGCCTCCAGCTCGGCTTTACGGGCCTGCAGATCGGCAGGGTCCTTGAGCGTATCCGTTTTATTGATGATCGCAATGGCCGGAGAGCCCTTCAATGCCCGGATCAGGCTTTGTTCGCTTTCGTTCAGTTCCCCGTAAGGCTCAAACAGCATCAGGGTCACATCCACATCGGCCAGAGAATCCGATGCGGTTTTATCCATGCGGCCGCCCAGTTTGGTGCGTGCCTTGTGTACGCCGGGAGTATCCAGCAGCACATACTGCACCGCGCCGCGCGTGACAACGCCGGTTATCCGGGTGCGTGTGGTTTGGGGCTTATTGGTTACAATGGCCACTTTTTCGCCCACCAAGCGATTGGTAAGGCTGCTTTTGCCCACATTCGGGCGGCCCACCAACGCCACAAAAACAGAATAGGTATCGTAAGATGTATTCAAAAGTATTTCCTCGTGTATCTTTTTATTGCCCGGTCAAATTTCGTCTACTGTATAGGAAACCGTGCGGGGCAAACCCAGCTGGATCAGCACAGCCTCCTCTTTCTCGCGCATACGCACGGCCTCGAGCCCACCCTGCTCATGGTCGTATCCCAGCAGATGCAGCATGGAATGCACCGTTAAAAACGCTACCTCACGCTGCAGCGGATGGCCGTAAAGCTCGGCCTGTTCCACCGCGCGCTCCATGCTGATCACCACATCGCCCAGCATCTTGCAGCCGGTTTCAGGGTCGATATCATACACACCGTCCTGCCCCAAAGGAAAGCTGAGAACATCGGTGGGCATGGGCTTATTGCGGTATTCGTTGTTCAGCTCGGCAATACGCGCATTATCCACAAAGGTCACGCTTACTTCCGCGTTTCCTTCAAAACCTTCATATTTGAGCACCGCGTTGCAGGCACGGCGAATGAGAATGCGCATTCCCGAAGGCACCTTGACGGCTTTCTGCTGATTACTGATAAGAACTTTGTTGGACATAATGGTTTTCTCCTTTCGTATATTTCCGTTTTTTCGTATTTACTTTTCTTTTTGTTCAGGCATCTGTGTACGATCCGCACTTGGTATCAGCGGCTTTCCTTTGTCTCAGCGGCACGCTCTGCTGTGCTGCCTGCCAGTTTTGCCTGTGCCGCACGGTCATAAGCACGCACGATCTCCTGCACAAGACGGTGGCGAACCACATCTTTTTCGGAGAAATGGATCTGCGCAATGCCCTCGATGCCCTTTAGGATCTTCAGCGCATCCACAAGGCCGCTGCGGGCTTTATCGGGCAGATCGATCTGGGTCACATCGCCGGTCACCACGACCTTACTGCCATTGCCCATGCGGGTGAGGAACATTTTCATCTGCTCAGGGCTGGTATTCTGTGCTTCATCCAGAATGATAAACGCATCATCCAGCGTTCGGCCGCGCATATAGGCCAGCGGTGCAACCTCGATGCACTGCTTTTCCAGCAGCTTCTGAAAGGTTTCTGCCCCCAGCATATCATACAAGCCATCGTACAGCGGGCGCAGATAGGGGTCGACCTTGGTTTGCAGATCACCCGGCAAAAATCCCAGCTTTTCGCCCGCTTCCACTGCAGGGCGCGTGAGGATAATGCGGCTCACATCCTTGCTTTTAAATGCTTTTACCGCCATTGCAACCGCCAGATAGGTTTTGCCCGTGCCCGCCGGGCCAACACCAAATGTGATGGAATGGTCACGGATCGCGCGCAGATATTCTTTTTGACCCAATGTTTTGGGGCGAACCGGGCGGCCCTTGGCGGTGACCGCCACAAAATCCTCGGTAAGCTCCTGCACACGCTTTTCTTCGCCTGCGCGGGCAAGGCTGATGCAATATCGAACGGTTTGTTCCTCCAGCGGGGTATGGTTTTGCAAAAGCGTAAGCATGCCGTCAATAGCCTGCGCCGCGCCGGTCACGCCTTCCGGTTCGCCCACCAGTTTCAGCTGTGACCCACGGCACACCGCCGTTACATGAAATTCGTTTTCCAGCATACGGATATTCTGATCGCAGTTGCCAAAAATCGCCACCGCCAGCTCCATGCTGTCCAATTCTACAACTCGTTCTGCCAAATCTGCGCCTCCTGTGCATTCAGCCTTTTTCACCTATGGTTTGTGTTTATTATATCACTAAAATTTTCAGAAGGAAACTGTGAATATTGACTAAAATTTTCGCTCGTTTACGATGCCCCGGCACGAACCGCAATGTTTGCGCGAAAAGTAAAGTGCATCGTACAGGTCAAAACGCCATTCTGCCAGCTTTCCTCTGCCGATCGCGCCGCAATTTTTGCATCCGGAAAATCGCTGTATAGCTGCATAAGGCACGCATATTGGGCAAATTCCCGCGCTGCCTTTTCAGAAAGCGTTCGCTCCTGCATTGTTTTTTCAAGATACCATGTTTCTGTGATTGTAGCCGGAAGTGAAATTGGGCCAAGGCACAACGCTTCCTGCACGGTTTTGCTTTCAAAGGTTTTAAAATCCGGCTTTCTTTGTGCAAATTGTATGGTTCCAAGTGGGCAGATCAAGTTTTTTTTGCTTGCGATCCTGCCTGTTTTTCCCAAATATTCTTCCCATAGCGGGCGAACGGCCTGATAATCCCGCTGCACAAGGCCGATCACACGCCCCAAAGGCTCTTGCTGCACCGGGGTTCCATCGCGCGCCGGGCGCTCGCCGGAAATCAAAAGCTGCCCTTGTTCCACCTGCTGCCCTGCCGCAATTTGCGCAAAGCCGCTTTCAATGTGGGTTTCCACGATCGTGGCATCCGCTGCTGCCACATAGGGCCGATGATCTTTTTGCAGCACCGGCACACTGGGGCGGCCCTCGGTGCGCTCGGCCACAAGGCGGCCTTTATAAAAATTCAGTGCCGTCCAGCCCCAGTTTTCGCTTTGCGAAAGCAGCGCACGGTGGGCAAGCGCCAGTTTTTGTTCGGTCACTCTCTGCCCTTCACAAAGAGCGCATTCACTTAAAACTGCGCGTATTTTTTGCTGCTGCTGTGTGGGAACATTCACAAAGCGTACAGCCCACAGGTAATTTGTGCTCCACAGCATCAGCCAGCAGAACAGCACAACACCCAGCACCAGCCCCGGGCGCTGCAGCAGCCAACGCAGGTGAAACCAGCTTCCCCTGCGAGCGATCACCCGCAAGCGTGTGCGGCAGCGTCGGGCCGGTGCATGAAGGCGCGCGTAATCCGCCGCTGCAATATCTGCCGTAAAGCCTGTATCACCGGCTTGGATGCTGCACAGCTGCACCTGGTGAGAAATGCACCAGTTCAGCAGCTTTTCCTGCTGGCCGCCTCTGGCTTCGAAGGTGAGCCCGGCAAGCCCGGCACGGCTGAAACACGCGGTTTTTCCCGGCAATTTCATGGCGGTGTCTCCTTTGGGTTTTCCAATAGTTCAAATTCTATCCGGCTGATCTTTCCCGCAACAATAAGCCGATGCCCTGTCAACGATCGGATCATAAGCTCTGTGCCGTACAGGCAGATATTCCATCTTCCTGCACACAGCGATAATCCGCTCGAGGAAAAATCCATGATTTTTCCGCAGTTTTCAATTTGGATCAGCCCTCCGCACAGAATATGCATTTCGGGCCTGGCATAAAAATTTTGTGGCGGCTGAGAAAACAAGCCGCAGCTTACATTGAAGTGCTGTTTCATGGGGGCTGTTTCCTCCCTGTGGATTTTCTTCAGCCTGTCTTGCAATATATAGTGAAAGGAGCCGCCGATTATGATTTTTCCCCGCATGAAATTGCTGCTTGCCCCCTGGATCTTTCTTGGCATTGCCGGTTGTTTTTGGATTTTCCCCGCCGTGTGCGTGCAGGGCTTTGGCGATGGGCTGCAGCTTTGTGCCCAAAGCCTTTTGCCTGCACTGTTTCCTTTTTTTGTGATCAGTACCCTGCTTTTGGAATCTCCCGCAGCATTCTGGCTGGCCATGCCCTTGCGGCCTCTATGCCGTTTGCTTGGACTGCGCAGCGGCAAAGCCCCGCTGCTTTTGCTGTTGGGCTGGCTGGGCGGTTACACCGCATTGGCTGCCGGGCTGGCACAGTGCTGCCAACAGCAGGAGCTCTCGTCAAAAGAAGCCGGGCGGCTGCTGGCCGCCGGAACGGTTTGCAGCCCGGGGTTTACTGCGGCGGTCGGCGGGCTTATGCTGGGGCGGCCGGTTTTGGGTGTGATGCTGTACGCCTGCCACCTGGCGGCCGGGCTGGTGTGCGGGCTGGCTTTGCGCTGGCTCCACCCCCAAAACGAAAGCTCTTTTTGCGATTTAGCGGCACAGCCTACACCCACCCCGCAAGGGCTGGCCGGGGCAATCGGCAGCGCTGTGCAAAACAGCCTGCAGGTTTGCGGCAGCGTGGTGTTTTTTCGCATGGTGCTCGCCCTTGGCGATCAAATACTGTTTACGCCCCTCAGCCGGGCCGTTTTGGCCGGCCTTCTGGAGATCAGCTCCGGCTGCCGCAGCTGGGCAGCCTTGGCCGGCACGGCCGCTTTGCGGGGCTGCTGCGGCAGCATGAGCATTTTAAGCCTGAGTGTTTGGTGCCAGTTAAAAGCCCTTTCACACGGGCGGTACTCGCTTGGCGCACTGGCGCTTACACGGCCTTTGCAGCTTGTGCTGAGCCAGACATTTTTATACATTGCCGTGCATATTTTCCCGCAGGATATTTCTGCGGCGGCCTTTGTGAATCGGCAATTTATTGTGTACCGGCGCTTGCCGGGAGATCGCGCCCTGCTGCTGTTTTTGTTCTGCTGCCTTGTACTGGATCGGCTGGAAAAGGCATCTCTTTACAAAAAAAGCCGGAAGTTTTATAATAAGTAAAACCCTTGGAAGGAGGTTTTCGCCCTGTGCTTCGTGTAAAAAATACCATTTGCGGTGAAACCATTGCCCCTGCCTGCGAGTATTGCGAGCATGGCCGCCGCGCATCTGACAATGTGTTGATCCTTTGCACAAAAAAAGGGCTGGTTGCCCCCACTTTCTGCTGCCGAAAATATTTGTATGATCCGCTGCGCCGGGTGCCCCGCCAGCAGCCCAAGCTGCCCAGCTTTTCGCCGGAAGATTTTTCGCTGGACTGAAAAAATATAATTTTCATTGAATATTTTTCATAAAATAAAGCTTGACTTTTTATGCCAAAAGGTCTACTCTTAATAAGTAGTCTTTCGCATTTGTCAAGCTTTTTAATATGGGCCTATAGCTCAGCTGGGAGAGCGTACGGTTCGCATCCGTAAGGTCGTCGGTTCGATCCCGATTAGGTCCACCATTTTGAGAAAAATCACCGCCAAATCGGCGGTGATTTTTCGTTTGACCACAATAATACCACAGACGGGACGAATTTCTGACCACTTTACGGGAACACGGGCGGTGAGTTTCTAAATCTCACCGCCCGTTAATTTTGCTAATCTTTGATTATGGCGTAGCACCTGTTGAGGGGCTTGCATCTGGTTCATCGCCTATCTCCTGTCAGGCGTTCTCTCACTGGGCAGCCGGAGCCGCCAGTTCCGCTCTGACCTCGTCATAGTACTTCTGCACCGTAGTGCGGTCGATGTCCAGTTCCCGCGCGATATAGCTCTTATTGCTCACGCCGGGATTCTCACGCAGATAGGCGGCCAACTGCTTTTTCTTTGGGCTGACGCCGTCGGGATACTCCGTGGCCGTTCCAGTCCGCAGGGCTGCGATCTCTGCGTTCATCTGAAGGATCAGCTTTGCCAGTTTTGCCTCGCACTCCTCCTGGGTGCGCCCGTAGACATTGCGGGAGTGCTTCTTGCCGTCAGGCCAGACGGGCGAATACCTTCCTTCCCAGAGGTCATCCTTGAGCTGCTTCACATAGCCGGTCCCCGGTCTGCGGCGAGGAGCCGTATATGGCACGAACTTCTGTTCTTCAGACGGCTTTTCGGTTGTCCTTTCCGATACCTCTGTTTTTGCAATGCCTCGGTCGATGCTTGCCGCAGCATTTTCCTGCATCTTATTGGTTATGTGGGTGTAGATGTTCAGGGTTGTACCGGAGGATACATGCCCGATGATGGAGGACAGCGTCTTGATGTCCATACCGTGCTCCAGTGACATGGTTGCGAAGGTGTGTCTGAGATCATGGAAACGCACCTTTT